>NZ_JAAGRY010000079.1 GCF_015707995.1 Microbacterium paulum | reverse complement strand
GCCGCCGCGCGCTGCGCGCCGAGGTGCGTCGCTTCACCGTGCGCCAGCGGCGGCGGCGGATGCTGTGGGGCGGCACACTCGCGGCGCTCCTGCTGCTCGTGCTCGGCACCCTCGGCGCCGCGTACAGTCCGCTGTTCGCGGTCGAGCAGGTGAGCGTCGTGGGCACGAGCACGCTCGATGCCGGAGCGGTCGAGGCGGCGCTCGCCGGGCAGATCGGCACACCCTTGCCCCTCGTCGACTCGTCGTCGGTCAAGGCCGTCCTCGTGACGTTCCCGCTCGTCGAGTCGTACACGCTCGAGGCGCGCCCGCCGCACGAACTCGTCGTGCGCATCGTCGAGCGCACCCCGATCGGGTCGATCCAGTCGGCGGCGGGCTACACGCTGGTGGATGCCGCGGGGGTCGCGCTCTCGACGACGCCCGAGCCGGCGGCGGGGCATCCGGTGATCGTCGCCACGGGCGGCGTGGGATCGGATGCCTTCGACGCGATCGGCACCGTCTTCCGCTCGCTGCCCGACGACATCCGCGGTCAGGTCACGCAGATGACGGCGACGACCGCGAACGATGTGACGCTCACGCTCGGCGGCACCGGCACCGAGGTGGTCTGGGGGAACGCCGACGACTCGGCGTACAAGGCGGTCGTGCTCGCGAAAGCGATGACCGCGCGCCCGCCGGACGGTGTCTCGAGCTACGACGTGTCGTCGCCGAACGCCGTCGTCATGCGCTGATCGGCCCGCTCGAGCCGACCCCGCGCGTGTTTGTGCGCGACACGCCCACCGCCTCGCCGGGCGCGGGCTCTCGCCCGCTTACTTTCAATCCAGGGAATTGCATACTCGGCAATTCTTTAAACCTCAACTTGAGGTTCAAGGTTTGACAGTCAGGGTTCGGGACACATTGGAGGCCGGCATGAGCCAGAACCAGAACTACCTCGCGGTGATCAAAGTCGTGGGTGTGGGTGGCGGCGGCGTGAACGCCGTCAATCGGATGATCGAGCTCGGGCTGCGGGGTGTGGAGTTCATCGCCGTCAACACCGACGCGCAGGCGCTGCTCATGAGTGACGCCGACGTGAAGCTCGACGTGGGCCGCGAGCTCACCCGCGGACTCGGCGCGGGCGCCGACCCCGAGGTCGGCCGTCGTGCCGCCGAAGACCACGCCGAAGAGATCGAAGAGGCCCTCGCGGGCGCCGACATGGTCTTCGTCACCGCCGGCGAGGGCGGCGGCACCGGCACCGGTGGTGCACCCGTCGTGGCCCGGATCGCCAAGTCGATCGGCGCCCTGACCATCGGTGTTGTCACGCGCCCGTTCTCGTTCGAGGGTCGTCGCCGGCAGAGCCAGGCCGAGGCCGGCGTCAACAAGCTCAAAGAAGAGGTCGACACCCTCATCGTCGTGCCGAACGACCGTCTGCTCGAGATCAGCGACCGCGGCATCTCGATGATCGAGGCGTTCGCGACCGCCGACCAGGTGCTCCTGGCCGGTGTGCAGGGCATCACCGACCTCATCACGACGCCGGGTCTCATCAACCTCGACTTCGCCGACGTCAAGTCGGTCATGCAGGGTGCGGGCTCCGCACTCATGGGCATCGGCTCGGCTCGCGGCGCCGACCGGGCGATCAAGGCGGCCGAACTCGCCGTCGAGTCGCCCCTGCTCGAGGCATCCATCGAGGGTGCGCACGGCGTGCTGCTGTCGATCCAGGGCGGCTCGAACCTCGGCATCTTCGAGATCAACGACGCCGCGCAGCTCGTGCGCGAGGCGGCGCACCCCGAAGCGAACATCATCTTCGGTACGGTCATCGACGACACCCTCGGCGACGAGGTGCGCGTCACGGTCATCGCCGCCGGCTTCGACGGCGGCGAGCCGCAGGCGCGCATCGAGCCGATCACGGCGCAGCGCCCCGCGTCGGTGCCGGTCGTTCCCGCCGTGCCCGCCGACGAGGCGGCACGCACCGCCGACGCCGACGAGCGCGAAGCGGTGACCGTATCGGCCGCCACCGACTCGTACGAGTCGGTCTACGGCGCCGACGACCTGGACATCCCCGACTTCCTGAAGTGACCTCGTCGACCGACTCGGGACCCACCCTGGCGGAACGGCTCGCCGACGTCGACGCGCGCATCGCAGATGCCGCGCGGTCGGCGGGCCGTGACCCGGGGGCCCTCACGCGGATCGTCGTCACGAAGTTCCACCCCGCGCAGTTGGTCACCGACCTCGCCGCACTCGGCGTGCGCGACGTCGGCGAGAACCGGCAGCAAGAACTCACCGCGAAGCGAGCCGAGCTCGCCACCGGTGCCGGCGGCGGGCACGTCCTCGACGGGGTGCGCTGGCACTTCATCGGCCAGGTGCAGACGAAGAAGGCGCGGGCCGTGCGCGCGGCATCCGATGCCGTGCACTCCGTCGACCGCGACCGCCTCGCCGACGCCCTGCACGCCGCCGACCCCGACGGCGCGCCTCTCGATGTGTGCGTGCAGATCAACCTCACCGACGACCCCGGGCGCGGTGGAGTGGATCCCGCCGGCGCGGCGCGGCTCGCCGAGCACATCGCCGCGGTGTGCCCGTCGCTGCGCCTCCGGGGCGTGATGGCGGTCGCCCCGCTCGGCGGCGCACCCGCCCAGGCGTTCGCCCGGCTCGCCGAATCCGCCGCGGCCGTCCGCGCCGTGGTGCCGGATGCCACGTGGATCTCTGCGGGCATGTCGGGAGACTTCGCCGAAGCGATCGCCGCGGGCGCGACACACCTGCGGATCGGCACGGCAATCACGGGCGCGCGCCCCGCGCACGGTTAACCTCGACACAGACGAGCAAACGGAGGATGCGATGTCGAACCCGCTCAAGAAGACCATGGTGTACCTGGGCCTCGCCGACGAGGAAGAGGTGTACGACGAGCCGGTCGCCGAGGCGCCCGTGCGCCGCGAGCGCAACGAGCGTGTCGTCGAGAAGGCGGCTCCCGTGACGCCGCTGCACCGTCCCGCGGTCGTGCGTCAGCCCACGGCCGGCACGGTGAGCGAGATCCTCACGGTCCACCCCAAGCAGTACCGTGACGCGCAGCTGATCGCCGAGAACTTCCGAGACGGCATTCCCGTCATCATCAACCTGTCGCAGATGAGCGACGCCGACGCGCGCCGTCTCATCGACTTCGCGAGCGGTCTGTCGCTGGGTCTCTACGGGCGCATCGAGCGGGTCACCAGCAAGGTGTTCCTGCTCTCGCCCGAGAACGTCGCGATCTCGGGCGACGGCACTCTCGCGCCGGCCGACCCCGAGGCGGCACCCTTCACGCAGTAGTCGTGCCGTTCGTCGCGCTGGCGGCAGGTGTCGTCAACACCCTGTTGCTGATCTATCTGCTGCTCCTGCTCGCCCGGGTGATCCTCGAGTACATCCCGATCTTCAATCGGGAGTGGCGTCCGAAGGGCTTCGGCCTCGTGCTGGCCGAGGTCGTCTACACGGTCACCGACCCTCCGCTGCGCTTCTTCCGTCGACTCATCCCGCCGCTCCGGCTCGGACCGATCGCCCTCGACCTCGGGTTTCCCCTGACAATGCTCGTTGTGTTCGTGCTGCTGTCGATCACGGGGGCGATCGCGCGCATGTGACGGTGTCGTCGCACCCCTCGGGTGTGCGGACTATGCTGTTCCAGTACAGGCCCGCGGAAAGCGGGCCGCCCCGATCGGTTCGCGTCGTGAGCCCCGAAAGAGGAAACACCATGGCTTTGACCCCCGAAGACGTCGTCACTAAGCAGTTCCAGCACGTCCGCTTCAAGGAGGGCTTCGACCCGGATGAGGTCGACGACTTCCTCGACGAGATCGTCGTCGAGTGGCGCAAGACGATCGCCGAGAACGAAGAGCTGAAGGCCCGTGTCGCCGAGCTCGAGGCCGCCGCCGCCGCGGCCCCGGTCGCCGTGGTCGAGGCCGCTCCGGTCGCCGAGTCCGGGGCCGTCGTCGAAGAGGCTCCTGCTCCCGCCGCCGCGGCCGGCAGTGGCGCCGCCGCCTCCGCCGGCATCATCGAGCTCGCGCAGCGCCTGCACGACGAGCACGTCGCCGAGGGCCAGGCCCAGCGCGACAAGCTCATCTCCGACGCACAGGCGCAGGCCGCCTCGATCGTCGCCGAAGCCGAAGCGAAGAGCCGCGACGAGATCGCACGTCTCGACGCCGAGCGCGCGACCCTCGAGACCCGCATCAGTGAGCTGCGTCAGTTCGAGCGCGACTACCGCTCGCAGCTGCGCGGCTTCATCGAGGAGAAGCTGCGCGACCTCGACGTCGCCGGCGCGACCTCGGGTTCGTCTGTCTCGGCCTCCTGAGCAGGACGGTGGAAGGCCGCACACGACTGCGTCCCACGACGGCCGGCATCGTCATCGCGATCCTCGCGGTGGTGGTGCTGGCCGTCGACCAGTTCACGAAGCATCTCGCCCTGCAGAACCTGCCCTATGAGCGGGCCGTGCAGGTGTGGGGAGACTTCCTGCAGTTCTATCTCACGCGAAACTCCGGCGCCGCGTTTTCGCTCGGCGAGGGCGTCACCTGGGTGTTCACGATCATCCTGGGCCTCGCCGCGCTGATCATCGTCTCGCTCGCCGTCATGCGCGTGCGCGGTCGACTGTGGGCGGTCGTGCTGGGCCTGCTGCT
The DNA here is from genome assembly GCF_015707995.1 of Microbacterium paulum. GTDB lineage: Bacteria > Actinomycetota > Actinomycetes > Actinomycetales > Microbacteriaceae > Microbacterium > Microbacterium paulum. The sequence continues at coordinate 7,817 of NZ_JAAGRY010000079.1, read as the reverse complement.
CGGCGGCATCCTCGGCAACCTCACCGACCGGCTCTTCCGCGAGCCCGGCTTCGCGGTCGGTCATGTCGTCGACTTCATCTACACGCCGTGGATGATGCCCGCGATTTACAACGTGGCCGACATGTTCATCGTCACGATGATGATCTCGGTCGCCCTGCTCGTGCTCTTCGGCTTCCGCCTCGACGGCACACGAGAGCCGCGCGCCACGACGACGTCCGGGGCGACGAGCGACGCGGATGCCTCGGTCGTGCCCCGCGCGGACGCCTGAGATGCCCACCCGCGGCCTCCCCGTGCCCGGCGGGCTCGACGGCGTTCGTGTCGACGCGGCGCTGGCGAAGCTCCTCGGCTTCTCGCGCACCTTCGCGGCCGAGGTTGCCGAGTCCGGTGGCGTGCAGCTCGACGGGCGCACCCTCGGCAAGAGCGACAAGCTGCGGGCCGATGCGTGGCTCGAGGTCGACTGGCAGGAGCGTCGCGAGCCCGAGATCGTGCCGATCGCCGTTCCCGACCTCGGCATCGCCTACGACGACGACGACATCGTCGTGGTCGACAAGCCCGCCGGTGTCGCCGCGCACCCCTCGGTGGGCTGGGAGGGGCCGACCGTGCTCGGTGCCCTCGCCGCCGCCGGCTATCGCATCGCGACGACCGGCGCCGCCGAGCGTCAGGGCGTCGTGCACCGCCTCGACGTCGGCACGAGCGGGCTCATGGTCGTGGCGAAGAGCGAGCGGGCCTACACCGCGCTCAAACGGGCGTTCAAAGAGCGCGAGGTCGAGAAGATCTACCACGCCGTCGTGCAGGGTCACCCCGATCCGCTCGCCGGCACGATCGACGCCCCGATCGGTCGCCACCCGTCGCACTCCTGGAAGTTCGCGGTGACCCCCGACGGCAAAGACTCGATCACGCACTACGAGACGATCGAGGCGTTCCCCTCGGCATCCCTGCTCGAGATCCACCTCGAGACGGGGCGCACCCACCAGATCCGCGTGCACATGGCCGCCCACCGGCACCCGTGCGTCGGCGACCCGCTGTACGGCGCCGACCCGACCCTCTCGGCACGGCTCGGCCTCACGAGGCAGTGGCTGCACGCGCACGAGCTGTCGTTCACCCACCCCGTCTCGCTGGAATGGGTGACTTTCACGAGCGAGTACCCGGCCGACCTGGCGCACGCGCTCGAGGTGCTGCGCGGCTGAATCGCGGGCCCGCCGGCTGTCCGCGCGCGTACAGCGCGTGCGCGCATTCCCCACAGCGCACGCGCCGGTGTCTACGCTCGGAGCATGGACCAGCTCACCGCCCGCCCGTGGCTCGCCTCGTACGCCGACGGCGTTCCCGCCGAGATCGAGCCGGTCACGCAGACCCTCGTCGACATGCTCGACGACGCGGTCGCCCGCTACCCGCGCCGCCCCGCGCTGGAGTTCTTCGGCGCCGTGACCACTTACCGCGACCTCGGCGACCAGGTCGCGCGCGCCGCGGCGGGCCTCTGGCGCCTCGGCGTGCGGGCGGGCGACCGTGTCGCGCTGATCCTGCCGAACGCCCCGCAGCACGTCGTCGCGTTCTACGCGGCGCAGCGCCTCGGCGCGATCGTCGTCGAGCACAACCCGCGCTACACGCCGCCCGAGCTCCGCCACCTGTTCGAGGTGCACCATGCGAAGGTCGCGATCGTGTGGGATGCGATCGCCGACACGGTGGCCGAGTTCCCCTCCGACATCCGTCCCGCGCACATCGTCGCGGTGACCTTGCCGGATGCCATGCCCTGGCATCTGCGCGTGGCGTTGCGGTTGCCCGTGCGCGCCGCCCGCGAGAAGCGCGCCGCGCTCACCGCGCGTCCGAAGGCCAAGGGTGTGCGGCCGTGGGCGAAGCTGGGCGGGCGCCGCCTGCCCCGCGCCGCCGCGCGCCCGACTCTCGACGACACCGCCGTGCTGCAGTTCACGAGCGGCACGACGGGGCGCCCGAAGGCGGCGGTGCTCAGCCACCGCAACCTGCGATCCAACGCGGCGCAGTCGGTCGCGTGGGTTCCCGGCCTCGTGCTCGGCAAAGAGGTGTTCTACGGGGTGCTGCCCCTCTTCCACGCCTACGGGCTCACGCTGTGCATGACGACGGCGCTGTCGATCGGCGCGCGGATCGTGCTGTTCCCCACGTTCGACGTGACGATGACCCTCGATGCGATCCGCCGCACGCCGCCGACGTTCCTCCCGGCCGTGCCGCCGATCTACGATGCGCTGGCCCGGGCCACGGCGCGTGCCGGCATCGACCTGTCGAGCCTGCGCAACGCGATCTCGGGCGCGATGGCGCTGCCGGCCTCGACCGTGCGGCGGTGGGAGGAGGCGACGGGAGGCATCCTCGTCGAGGGTTACGGCATGACCGAGTCGTCGCCGATCAGCCTCGGCAACCCGATGGGTCCGCGTCGACGCATCGGCACGGTGGGTGTGCCGTTCCCGAGCACCGAGATCCGCGTGGTCGACCCCGACGATCCCACCGTAGATCGGCCGCTCGGTCAGCCGGGCGAGCTGCTCGTGCGGGGGCCGCAGGTGTTCCAGGGATATTGGAACCAGCCCGACGAGACCGCGCGCACCCTGCTCGCCGATGGCTGGCTGCGCACCGGTGACATCGTGACGGCCGACGCCGAGGGCTTCGTCACCGTCGTCGACCGGCTGAAGGAGCTCATCATCTCGGGCGGCTTCAACATCAGCCCGAGCGAAGTGGAGCAGGCGCTGCTGCTGCACCCCGATATCGTCGACGCCGCCGTGGTCGGTCTGCCGCGTTCGGCGGGCGGCGAGTCGGTGGCCGCCGCCGTCGTGCTGCGCTCCGGCGCCGTCTTCGACGCCGAGGCGATCCGGGAGTGGACGCGCGGTCACCTCACCGCCTACAAGGTGCCGAAGACGATCGTGCCGTTCGACACGCTGCCGCGCTCGCTCGTCGGCAAGGTGCAGCGCCGCGAGGTGCGCGAAGAGCTGCTGCGCCGCCGCGCGCGCTGAGACCGGCGCCCCTGAGAGACGGGGGGATGCCTCGCCAGCCCGGGTCGGTCAGCGACCGCCGAAGAAGACGGCGGATGCCTCGCCGGAGAGGGCGGCGGCGATCTTGCGACGGTGGAAATCGTCGACGTCCGGCAGGGCGGAGAGGGCGAACCAGTCCACCTCGGTGAGTTCGCCGTCGGCGGGATGGGGGTCGCCCGAGAGCCACTCGCAGCGGAAGACGAGATCGAGGTAGTCGACTTGGTCGCCGTTGGCGTAGGTGATCCGATCGAGCTGCTGCACGAGCGCGAGCCGGGTCGCCCGCACGACGATGCCGGCCTCTTCGAGCGCTTCGCGCACCGCGGCATCCGCCGGCTCCTCGCCCGGGTCGACGATCCCCGACACGCACTGCCACGCTCCGTTGTCGGCGCGGCGGCCCACCAGTACCTCGTCGCCGCGCACGATCACGGCCGTGACGCCGACCAGGGGCAGGGGAGCGTGGCCGATGCGCTCACGCAAAGACACGACGAAATCGGGGGTGGCCATGGCCCTCAGCCTAGGTGTCGGAGCGCCGCCGTAGACTCGTCTGGTGGCATCCGACTCCTTCGTACACCTGCACGTGCACAGCGAGTACTCGATGCTCGACGGGGCCGCGAAGATCGGCGCGATGACGCAGGCGGCCGCCGAATACGGCATGCCGGCGATCGCCGTGACCGACCACGGCAACACGTTCGCGGCGTTCGAGTTCTACAACGCGGCCAAGGCCGCCGGCGTCAAGCCGATCATCGGTCTCGAGGCCTACGTCACCCCCGGCACCCACCGCAGCGACAAGTCGCGCGTCGCATGGGGCTCGCCCGATCAGAAGAGCGACGACGTGTCGGGCTCGGGCGCCTACACGCACATGACGCTGTGGAGCCAGAACACCGCGGGCATGCACAACCTGTTCCGGCTGAGCTCGCGCTCGAGCATGGAGGGCTACTATTTCAAGCCCCGCATGGACCGCGAGCTCCTGCAGACCTACGGCTCGGGGCTGATCGCCACGACCGGCTGCCCCTCGGGTGAGGTGCAGACCCGCCTGCGGCTCGGGCAGTACGACGCCGCCCGCGCCGCGGCGGCGGAGTTCCAAGACATCTTCGGCAAAGAGAACTACTTCGCCGAGATCATGGATCACGGGCTCTCGATCGAGCGCCGCGTGATGACCGATCTGCTGCGGCTCGCGAAAGACCTCGACATTCCGCTCGTCGCGACTAACGACTCGCACTACACGCACCAGCACGAGGCCGACGCGCACGAGGCGCTCCTGTGCGTGCAGTCGGGGTCGACCCTCGATGATCCGAACCGCTTCAAGTTCGACGGCGACGGCTATTACATCAAGACCGCCGCCGAGATGCGGCAGATGTTCCGCGACCACCCCGAAGCGTGCGACAACACGCTGCTGATCGCCGAGCGGTGCGAGGTCGAGTTCAACACCGCCGCCAACTACATGCCGCGCTTTCCGGTGCCCGACGGCGAGACCGAAGACAGCTGGCTCATCAAAGAGGTCGAGGCGGGGCTGCACTACCGCTACCCCGGCGGCATTCCCGACAAGGTGCGCAAGCAGGCCGAGTACGAGACCGGCATCATCTTGCAGATGGGCTTTCCGGGGTACTTCCTCGTGGTCGCCGACTTCATCAACTGGGCCAAAGACCACGGCATCCGCGTCGGTCCCGGCCGTGGTTCGGGAGCCGGGTCGATGGTCGCGTACGCGATGAAGATCACCGACCTCGACCCGCTCGAGCACGGCCTCATCTTCGAGCGGTTCCTGAACCCCGATCGCGTCTCGATGCCCGACTTCGACGTCGACTTCGACGACCGTCGCCGCGGCGAGGTGATCGAGTACGTCACCGAGAAGTACGGCTCGGAGCGCGTCGCGCAGATCGTCACCTACGGCACGATCAAGTCGAAGCAGGCACTGAAGGACGCCGGGCGGGTGCTCGGATTCCCGTTCAGCATGGGGGAGCGCCTCACCAAGGCCATGCCGCCCGCCGTCATGGGCAAAGACATGGAGCTCGGGGGCATGTTCGACCCCGAGCACAAGCGGTACAAAGAGGCGAGCGAGTTCCGCACGCTCATCGAGAGCGATCCCGAGGCGAAGACCGTCTTCGACCGGGCCCTCGGCCTTGAGGGCCTGAAGCGCCAGTGGGGCGTGCACGCGGCCGGCGTCATCATGTCGTCCGAGCCCCTGCTCGACATCATCCCGATCATGCGCCGCGAGCAGGACGGCCAGATCGTCACGCAGTTCGACTACCCGTCGTGCGAGTCGCTCGGCCTCATCAAGATGGACTTCTTGGGGCTGCGGAACCTCACGATCATCTCCGACGCGCTCGAGAACATCCGCATGAACCGCGGCGAAGAGCTCGACCTCGAGCACCTCCCGCTCGACGACCGCCCCGCCTACGACCTGCTCACCCGCGGCGACACGCTGGGCGTCTTCCAGCTCGACGGCGGGCCGATGCGCTCGCTCCTGCGCCTCATGAAGCCCGACAACTTCGAAGACATCTCGGCCGTCATCGCGCTGTATCGCCCGGGCCCGATGGGGGCGAACTCGCACACCAACTACGCGCTGCGAAAGAACGGTCTGCAGCCGATCACGCCGATCCACCCCGAGCTCGAAGAGCCGCTCAAAGACATCCTCGACACCACCTACGGCCTGATCATCTATCAGGAGCAGGTCATGGCCATCGCCCAGCGCGTCGCCGGGTTCTCGCTCGGTCAGGCCGACATTCTGCGCCGCGCGATGGGCAAGAAGAAGAAGTCCGAGCTCGACAAGCAGTACGAGGGCTTCTCGGGCGGCATGAAAGAGCGCGGCTTCGGCGAAGGCGCCGTGCAGGCCCTGTGGGACATCCTGCTGCCGTTCTCGGACTACGCGTTCAACAAGGCGCACTCCGCCGCCTACGGACTCGTCTCGTACTGGACGGCCTACCTCAAGGAGCACTACCCGGCCGAGTACATGGCGGCCCTCCTCACGAGCGTCGGCGACTCGAAAGACAAGATGGCGGTGTATCTCAACGAGTGCCGCCGCATGGGCATCAAGGTGCTGCCGCCCGATGTCAGCGAGTCGATCCGCTACTTCGCCGCCGTCGGCGAAGACATCCGTTTCGGTCTCGGTGCCGTGCGCAACGTCGGCACCAACGTCGTCGACGGCATCGTCGCCGCGCGCACCGAAGCGCCGTATGCCTCGTTCCATGACTTCCTCGGTCGGGTGCCGATGCACGTCGCCAACAAGCGCACCGTCGAATCGCTCATCAAAGCGGGCGCGTTCGACTCGATGGGGGACACCCGTCGTGCGCTGCTCGAGATCCACGAGGATGCCACCGAGGCGGCCGTCGGGCGCAAGCGCAACGAGGCGCAGGGCGCCATCGGGTTCGACTTCGACAGCCTGTACGACGCGGCCGAAGAGGCCGTGCCGCCCAAGGTGCCGCCGCGCCCGGAGTGGACGAAGAAAGACAAACTCGCCTTCGAGCGCGAGATGCTCGGTCTGTACGTCTCCGACCACCCGCTCGCGGGGCTCGAGATTCCGCTCGCCAAGCACGCGTCGACGTCGATCCACGACCTGCTGTCGGACGAGGCCGTCGAAGACGGCGACATCGTGACGGTGGCGGGGCTCGTGACGAGCGTGCAGCATCGTGTCGCGAAGCAGAGCGGCAACCCCTACGGCATGATCACCGTCGAAGACTTCGACGGCGAGGTGACCGTCATGTTCATGGGCAAGACGTACACCGAGTTCCAATCGATGCTCGTCGCCGATTCGATCCTCGTGGTGCGCGGCCGCGTCTCGCGCCGGGACGACGGACTGAACCTGCACGGCCAGTCGGCGTTCACCCCCGACCTCGGCGCCGCCGTGACGTCGGGCCCTCTCATCCTGCTGATGCCCGAACATCGGGCGACCGAGTCGACCGTGGGGGAGCTCGCCCGTGTCTTCGAGCGGCACCCCGGCGACACCGAGGTGACGCTCAAGCTCCACCGGGGCAGCACGGCGAAGGTGTTCGAAGTGCCCGCTCGGGTGGGGGTGTCGGTCGATCTGTACGGCGAACTCAAAGGTCTGCTCGGGCCGCAGTGCCTCGGGTGAGCGAAGGGCGTTGGAGTAGGATCGCAGGCGACGAAACCGTTGTGGAAGGAACGATCATCGTGACCGACGAGAAAAACATCCCCGAGCCCGACGAGGCCGTCGGCACCACCGGTGACGCCCCGGCGGAGCGGGCCGCGTCCGAGGCATCCGACCGCGTCGTCACCGGCAGCACGCCCGACCCCGACGTGACGTTCGACTCGGTCGGCGAGGCGTTCGCCGCGTTCACGGACGGCCCCGACGCCGTCGATGAGAGCGCACCGCCGCAGTACGGCGTCGGTCCGTTCTCGGTGCGCGAGGTCGTGCTGGGCGGCATCTGGGTGGTCGCCTTCATCGTCTCGTTCTTCCCGATCTACAGCCTCGGCGCGTCGTCATCGGTGTGGACGGCGGGCATCGACTGGGTGCTCACGATCGGTGTGCCCACCGTCGCCGTCTTCCTGCTGCTGCTGCGACGCCTGTCGCCGCAGGGAATCCGCCGGGTCGGCTCGCTCGGCATCGACCAGTTCGCCTCGGTCGCCTTCTCGGTGTCGATGGTCGTCTGGCTCGGCATCCTGTGGGCGTCCTTCGTCTCGCTCGCCGGTCAGCGCCTCTTCTACCCGACCTGGGTTGTCTGGGTCGAGTTCATCCTCATGCTGGCCGCCGTCCTTCTGACGGTGTTCGCGCCGCTCTTCCCGACGATCAGTGAAGACTTCCGCCACCGCCCCGAGGTGCCCGCGCACCGCGTCGCGAGACCCGCCCGCCCCGTCGTCGCGCGCCCGCACGCCCCG
>NZ_JAAGRY010000078.1 GCF_015707995.1 Microbacterium paulum | reverse complement strand
GCGGGTGCGGGCCGGCGGGTGCGGGCCGGCGGGTGCGGGCGGGGCGCGGCCGGGGTGCCGCGTCGGGCACAATGGCGCTGTGAGCCGCACGCACATCAGAGATTTCCATGACGACGACCTCGACGCCGTGGTCCGGCCGTGGGAAGAGGTGCACGGGGCTGAGGAGTCTCCCGTCTATTCGCTCGCCGAGATGATCGCCTCGTGTCAGGCCGACCACGCCGTCGTCGCGACCCGTGACGACGCGCTCGTCGGGGTCGCGGTGGGCCGCGCCGCGCACGCGCAGGGGTGGATCGTGTTCTTCGGGGTGGCGGCCGTGCCGCAGTCCGACCAGATCTCCGCCGGGCTGCTCGACGCCCTCGAGCGGCGCATGGCCCCGCTCGGGCTCGGCAAGCTCTCGATCCTGCTCGCCGAGGGACAGGAGCCCCTCGCCGCCCTCACCGCCAATGGGTTCGAGGTGCGCGATCCGCTCCGCTACCTCGAGCGCGAGATGCCGGTGCAGCGTCGCGAGCTCGACCTGCTCAAAGAGGTCGGCGGGCGCATCCTGCCGCGCCACCTCTGGCGTGCGGTGAGCGGCATGCGTCAAGAGAAGGACCTGCTCGAAGAGCGTCTGGTCACCCCGCTGTCGCGCCCCGACATGGCCGAGCGCTTCGGGGTCGTGCCGCCGCGCGCGGTCATGCTGTTCGGCCCTCCCGGCACGGGAAAGACGACCTTCGCGAAGGCCGTCGCCTCGCGCCTGGACTGGCCGTTCGTCGAGGTCTTCCCCTCGCGCTTGGCCGACGGGTCGTCGAGCCTCGCGGGGGCGCTGCGCACGACGTTCGAGAAGATCGGCGAGCTCGAGCATGCCGTCGTCTTCATCGACGAGGTCGAAGAGATCGCCTCGCGCCGCGGCGGCACCCCGCCCTCGCCCACGCAGGGCGTCACGAACGAACTGCTCAAGCTCGTGGCCGAGTTCCGTGAGCGCGACGGGCGCCTGCTCATCTGCGCCACGAACTTCGTTCGCGCTCTGGATGCCGCGTTCTTGCGCCACGGCCGCTTCGACTACGTCATCCCGATCGGACTGCCCGACGGCGAGGCACGCGCCGCCATCTGGAACCGCTACATCCCGGCCGCGGCAGCGGAGGCGACCGACGTCGCGGCGCTCGTCACGGCGAGCGACGGCCTGACTCCCGCCGACATCGAGTACGCCGCCCGCCGTGCCTCGCAAGAGGCCCTCGCCCGCGCGCTCCGCGCGGGGGAGGGCGTCGGCCCGGAGTCAGGTGCAGGCGACGACGCCGCGCCGCTCGCGACCGACGACTACCTGCGTGCCCTCGCGGCGACCCGGGCGACCGTCTCGGCCGAGGCGGTCTCCGACTTCGTCACCGACATCGACGAGTACGCGCGCCTCTGACGCGCGGCGCGCATCCGCTGCGGCGCTCCGGTCCGCGGCGACCCCGACCCCGTGAGAGGCGGGTCAGGCGTCGGCGACGGCGGCGGCGATGTCGCGGCGGAAGTGACCGCCCTCGAGCGTGATCTCGCTGAGGGCCGCGTACGCGCGCTCGCGCGCCTGCGCGAACGTGTCTCCCGTGGCGACCACGTTGAGCACCCGTCCGCCGGTCGCGATGAGATCGCCACCGGGCGCGTCGGGCCCCGCGGTGGCCGCGTGGGCGAGGTGCACACCGTCGACGGATGCCGCCGCTGCCAGCCCCTCGATCGGGCGGCCGGTCACCGGCGCCTCGGGGTAGCCCTCGCTCGCGAGCACGACCGTGATCGCGGCGGCGTCGGCGAAGGTCGGCTCGGGCTCGTCTTCGAGGGTGCCCACGGCGGCCGACATCAGCAGCCGCGACAGCGGCGAGGTCAACCGCGCGAGCACGACCTGCGTCTCGGGGTCGCCGAAGCGCGCGTTGAACTCGATGACGGTGATCTCGGTCGCCTCGCCCTCGCCGGTGAGGATGAGGCCGGCGTAGAGCAGTCCGATGAAGGGGGTGCCCTCGGCATCCAATCGACGGATCACCGGCTCGGCCACTTCGCGCGTCACTCGCTCGACGAACGCCTGCTCGCTGCCGAAGCGCTCGGCGAGCCACGGGAGCGGCGAGTACGCGCCCATGCCTCCCGTGTTGGGGCCGGCGTCGCCGTCGTAGGCGCGTTTGAAGTCTTGCGCGGGCGAGAGGGCGCGCACCGTGTCGCCGTCGCTCACGAAGAAGAGCGACACCTCGGGGCCCGACAGGAACTCCTCGACCAGCACCGGGCCGGCGGGCAGATAGGTGTCGGCGTGCGCGATCGCGGCAGCGCGGTCGGTCGTCACGACGACGCCCTTGCCCGCGGCGAGGCCGTCGGCCTTCACGACATAGGGCGCGCCGTACGCGTCGAGCGCGGCCTCGACCTCGTCGCGCGTGGTCGCGCGGGTGGCGCGGCCGGTGGGCACCCCCGCGGCATCCATGATGCGCTTCGCGAACGCCTTCGATCCCTCGAGCGCCGCGGCCGCCTTGCCCGGGCCGAACACCGGGATGCCGCGCTCGCGGAGCGCGTCGGCGACCCCCGCGACCAGCGGAGCCTCGGGCCCGATGATCACGAGGTCGATGCTCTCGTCGTTGGCGTAGGCCGTCACGGCGGCGGGCGAGTTCGCATCGAGGCCGGGAACGAGCGTCGCATCGGCGGCGATGCCGGCGTTGCCGGGCGCGGCGAACAGCTCGTGGCCGCCCTCGCCCTTCAGAGCGAGGAGCAGGGCGTGCTCGCGGGCACCGGAACCGAGGACGAGAATGCGCACGCGGCCAGCCTACCGACCGCGGGTCGTGTGTTCCGGGTGGGTGCGCGGGGCCGGCCGGTCGGTCGGTCGGTCCGGGCGGGGCAGGCCGGGCGACTGCCGGGTGGCCGGCGTACGGTATTCAGTCCCTGCGGGGCGCGCGCAGTGCGCGATCCGCGAAAACTCGGGGTGAGGCCGCCGCCGAGCGTGCGCGGAGACTGAATACCGTACGGGCGCGCGAGATGCCGCGCAGGCTCAACGCGATGGCGCACGCCCGCGGGCTCGCTCCGCACGCCGTGTGGTCGCCCCGCGCGCAGCCGGCGCCACGGGATACCGTGGATGCCATGGCGCGCAAGATCTCGACCGACGACGGCCGCGCGGCGCTCGCCGCGGTCGCCGAGGCGCGCGCAGGAGCCGGGGCGGCGGGTGCGGCGGGCACGCCGGGCGGTGCGCCGCTGCCGCGCACCGAGACGGCGACCGCGGTGCGCTACCTGCTGCAGCTGCTCGCCGAGAAGGCGCCGGGCAACACCGTCGAGGTGCGGGTGCCGCCGTTCGGGGCGGTGCAGGTCGTCGAGGGTCCGCGCCACACGCGCGGCACGCCCCCGAACGTCGTCGAGACCGACGCGGCGACCTGGATCGACCTCGCGACGGGCGTCGAGGTGTGGGTGGATGCCCTGGCCTCGGGCCGCATCGCCGCGTCGGGCACGCGCGCCAACCTCGCCGCACTCCTGCCCCTGCGGCCCTGACGGGCGACCGCACCCGTCGCAACCTGTGGATAGGGTGGGATAGGTAACGGTGAGCGGAAACCCGCAGGCGGGCGGCACGATCACGGTCACCGGTTCGGGGTTCACCGCGGGCCAGAACGTGCTCGTCGAGGTGCACTCCGACCCGTACGCGCTCGGCACGGCCACGGTCGGCGCCGACGGACGCTTCACGATCAGCGGAACGCTGCCGGCCGACTTCCCGGCCGGTGAGCACTCCGTCGTCGCGATCGTCGACGGCAGACGATCGCCGCCGCGGTGGTCACGATCGCAGCGGCGACCCCCGCGACGGCCGTCGAGACCGCGCCCGTCGCGACCTGCACGGCACAGTCGGTGTCGGGCGCGTCGATCAGCTGGGGCGTGAAGGAGAGCTTCGTCTCGTACGTGGACGGCCCGATCGCCAAGGGCTCGGCCGACATCTCGTGGGGCTCGGGCTCGGGATCGTTCAACGCCGACGAGAACCTCGGTCGCGTGAACTACGGCGGCGCGGCGACCTTCACCGGTCACAGCGGTGTGCTGAACCTCACGCTGTCGAACCCGTCGATCCAGGTGACCGGCGCCGGCTCGGCGACCCTCTCGGTCGTCGCGAACGGCACGCGGGTCACGATCGCGACGCTGTCGCTGCCGGCGGCATCGGTCTCGGGCCGAGCGATCTCGTGGCGGAACGCCGCGGCGACCCTCACGAGCGCCGGCGCGAGCCTGTTCAGCTACAACGGCAACGCGTTCTACCCGGCCGGCACGGCGCTCGACCCGGTGTCGTTCTCGTGGCCGCTCGGCGGCGAGGTGCCGTGCGACGTGACCACGTCGGGCGAGCTCGCCGCCACCGGCGGACAGCTGCCGGATGCCACGGCGTGGCTCGGTCTCTCACTGCTGGTGCTCGGTGTGGGCCTCGTCGCCCTGCGCCGCCGTCGCGCGGCCGTGCCCACGGTCTGAGCGACCCGGCCCGGTGACGCGAGCCCTCTCCCCGCCCGGGGGGGGGAGGGCTCGCGCAGTCTCGCGGCTCGGCGGCGGTGGGACAGCGCGGCGGTGGGACAGTGCGGCGGTGGGACAATGGACGGATGACCGAGCGCGCCCAGCACCAGATCGAGACCGCGCACGTGCGCCGGAGTCCCCGGTACGCGATCTTCTTCGTGCTCGGCGCCGGCCTCGGCATCCTCACCGCGCTCATCCTGACGTTCGCGTTCGACGGCACCGCCGACAAGAGCCCGTCGACGCAGGTGCTGTATTCGAGCTCGCAGGTGTTCGGTTTTCTGTGCCTCGTGTGCATTCCGATCGGTATGGCGGTGCTCGGCGTCGTCGCGCTGATCCTCGACCGTCGCATGTCGCGCCGCCAGCACGAGGTGCGGGTCGACCACGAGCGTGTCGAGGTCGACGGCCCCGACGCCGACTGATCCGCGCGCCGCGCTGGGCGCGCGGGGGTGCGTCTGGCGCGTCAGGCGTGTGGCGCGTCGTGCATGTGGCGCGTCAGGTGCCGGCGGCCCGGACTGCGTGCCATTCGCTCGCGCGACGGCTGTGTGACGTCCGGGGTCAGGCGATGTCGGCGATGACCGGGGCGATCGCGGTGTCGAAGGCGGCGATGTCGGTGCGCAGCGAGTCGGTGACGGCCACCGTGAGTGCGCCAATCCACCACACCCCGCGCTGGGTCAGCGGCAGCACCTGCACGTTGAGTTCGAACGAGTGCGCCCGGCGCCCCGAGTTCCGCTCGTGCTGGGCGATCGCGCTCGCGTACGCGCGATAGGCCGATCCGCCCGACCGGGCGTCGGCCTGGGCGCGCGCGTGGTAGCGCTCCGATGCGGCGCGGGCGTAGGCCACGGCATCCGCACCGTGCGGCACGATCGCGCTGTGCAGCGCCTCGAAGCCGTCGGTGGGCAACGCGACGAGCATGTCGAACCCGTCGACGAGCTCGAGCGGCACCGGCGAGGTGTGCGCCTGCGGCTCGACGGTCATCTCCCAATAGGTGAGCCACAGTCGATCGAGCGTCGCCGTGTCGTCGTACTCGCTGCGCAACCCCGGCGGGATGTCGCGCAGATGGGGAAGCTCCTGCGGCGAGCGGATACCCAGCACCTGCCGCAGGTACAACGCCACGAGCACAGGCTGGCCGGCGTCTTCACGCACGACCCACTCCGGAGCACCCGCTGCCATGCCGCCATCCTAGGGATCCCGCCGTCCGCCCGCCCGGCCGCGCCCGGCCCGTGCTGCGCTCGCCCACGACCGCCCACCTCGACTTGGTGGCGCAAGTGGTCGCATCCACCCCGCCATAGCGACCATCTGCGCCACCAAACTCGCGCCCGCGCTGTGCGTCCCCGCGCCCCACCTCGACTTGGTGGCGCAAGTGGTCGCATCCACCCCGCCATAGCGACCATGTGCGCCACCAAACCTCGCCCCGACAAGCCCCCGCTGGCGCCCACGCGGGGCCGCGACCGAAGGCCCGGCGCGGGCCGGTAGGCTGTTCGCGTGGCCCAGTCCCCACAGAACCCCTATTCCGCAGCCGGCGTCGACACGGCGGCAGGTGACCTCGCCGTCGAACTGATGAAGTCGGCCGTGCGCCGCACCCACGGCCCCGAGGTGCTCGGTGGCGTGGGCGGATTCGCCGGTCTGTTCGATGCGAGCGCGCTGCTCGGCTACACCAAGCCCCTGCTGGCCACCTCGACCGACGGCGTGGGCACGAAGGTCGCGATCGCGCAGGCGATCGACAAGCACGACACGATCGGCCAAGACCTCGTCGGCATGGTCGTCGACGACATCGTCGTGGTGGGCGCCAAGCCCCTCTTCATGACCGACTACATCGCGTGCGGCAAGGTGTTCCCCGAGCGCATCGCCGACATCGTGCGCGGCATCGCGACCGGCTGCGAGCTCACCGGCACCGCCCTCGTCGGCGGCGAGACCGCCGAGCACCCGGGTCTTCTCGGCGTGAACGACTACGACGTGGCGGGGGCTGCGACCGGCATCGTCGAGGCGAGCGCCGTGCTCGGTGCCGAGCGGGTGCAACCGGGCGACGTGGTGCTCGCCCTCGCCTCGAGCGGCCTGCACTCCAACGGGTATTCGCTCGTCCGCCACATCGTCAGCCGCGCGGGCATCACGTACGGGTCGGATGCCTCGGACTTCGGCCGCACGTGGGGCGAAGAGCTGCTCGAGCCCACGCGGCTCTACACACTGCCGCTCCTGCGTCTGCTCGACGCGCTACACGGCGAATCCGGCAGTGGCATCCATTCGCTCAGTCACGTCACGGGCGGCGGCATCGCGGCGAACCTCGCGCGTGTGCTGCCGGTCGGCACGTGGGTCGACCTCGACCGCTCGACGTGGTCGCCGGCGCCGGTGTTCCGCGTGCTCGCCGACCTCGGCGACCTCACCCTCGAGAGCACCGAGGGCACCTGGAACCTCGGCATCGGTTTTCTCGCGGTCGTCGCGCCCGATCAGGCCGCCGCGGCCATCGCGGCGCTGCGCGCCGACGGAATCGAGACCTGGCAGGTCGGCGTCGTGCAGGGCGGCCCGACGCCCGCAGACGACCTCGGACACTTCGAGCAGGGCGCCAAGGGCGTCGACGGCGGCGCCGTGCGCCTGGTCGGCTCGTACGCGGCATCGGCATAAGCGCACCGCAGCGCAGAAACGGAACACCCAGCATCCATGTGCGGAATCGTCGGCGTCGCCTCGCAGGGGAATGTCAACCAAGAGATCTACGACGCGCTGCTGCTGCTGCAGCACCGCGGGCAGGACTCGACCGGCATCGCGACCGCTGAGCCGAACGGGGTGTTCCACCTGTTCAAGGCCAAGGGGCAGGTGCGCGAGGCGTTCCGCACGCGCGACATGCGGGCGCTGCTCGGAAACATCGGCCTCGGGCACGTGCGCTACGCCACGAAGGGCACGGCTTCGAGCGAAGAAGAGGCGCAGCCCTTCTACGTCAACGCGCCCTACGGCATCGTGCTCGTGCACAACGGCAACCTCACCAACACGCGCGAGCTGACCGAAGAGCTGTTCCGCAAAGACCGCCGGCACCTCAACACGTCGAGCGACACCGAGCTGCTCGTCAACGTGCTCGCGAACGAGCTGCAGGCATCCATCTCGGGCCTCGACCTCGACCACGAGCAGATCTTCCAGGCCGTCTCGCGCGTGCACGAGCGCGTCGAAGGCTCCTACGCGGCGATCGCGCTGATCGCGGGCTACGGCCTGCTCGCGTTCCGCGACCCGTTCGGCATCCGCCCGCTCATCCTCGGCACGCGCCGGCACGAAGACGGCCACTACGAGTGGGTCGTCGCGTCGGAGTCGCTCGTGCTCGAGAACGGCGGCTTCGAGGTCGTGCGCGACGTCGAACCCGGCGAGGCCGTGTTCATCGACCTCGACGGGCGCCTGCACACGCAGCAGTGCGCGCAGAGCCCCAAGCTCGTGCCCTGCTCGTTCGAGTACGTCTATCTCGCCCGGCCCGACTCGGTCATGAACGGCATCTCGGTCTACGAGTCGCGGCTGCGCATGGGCGACCGCCTCGCCGACACGATCGCCAAGTACACCCCGTCGGGAGCGATCGACGTCGTCATGCCGATCCCCGACTCGTCGCGCCCCGCGGCGATGCAGGTGGCGCGCAAGCTCGGCATCGAATACCGCGAGGGCTTCTACAAGAACCGCTACGTCGGCCGCACGTTCATCATGCCCGGGCAGGCGGTGCGCAAGAAGAGCGTGCGCCAGAAGCTCAACGCCATGTCGAGCGAGTTCAAGGGCAAGAACGTGCTGCTCATCGACGACTCGATCGTGCGCGGCACGACCTCGAAAGAGATCATCCAGATGGCGCGGGATGCCGGGGCCAAGAGCGTCACCTTCGCGTCGGCCGCGCCCCCCGTGCGCTACCCGCACGTGTACGGCATCAACATGCCCTCGCGTCACGAGCTCGTCGCCCACGGGCGGACCATCCCCGAGATCGCGAAGGAACTCGGCGCCGACTACATGGTCTACCAAGAGATCGACGACCTGAAGGCCGCGATCCTCGAGGGCTCGCCCGACGTCGAAGACCTCGACCTCAGCTGCTTCGACGGACGGTACATCACCGGCACCGTGACCGAGGAATACCTCTCCTGGGTCGAGGGCTCGCAAGAGAGCTGACCCCGGCATCCCTCTGCTGCGCTGCCCGGGGGTGACCCCGGCATCCGCCCCGTGCGCGGCGGGGCTGACCCTGGCATCCACCTGCTGAGGCGACGCGCGGTGCGCTGAGGGGAGGGGATGCGCCCGGCGGAGGATGCCTCGCGCCCGCGCGGCCCTCCCGCGAGCCCATCCCCTCCGCTCGGCACACGACGCCCGCGAGGCGACGCCGCCTCGACACCGCAGGCCGGGCGTAGGCTCGATCGAGTGACCGACGCGCGCCCTCTTTCCCTGTGGCGCGGCAGGCTCCTCGCTTTCACCGGCATCGTGCTGGTCGCTTTCTCCCTCCGCTCGGCGGTGGCGTCGCTGTCGCCGATCCTCGCCGAGGTCGAGGCCGACGTCGCCGTGCCGGCGTGGATCCTCGGTCTCATCGGTGCGGCCCCGCCGGTGTGCTTCGCGATCTTCGGCATCGTGACGCCGGCCCTCGAGCGGCGTTTCGGGCTCGAGCGGCTCGCGGTGGCCTCGATGGTCGTGGCGACGGCGGCGATGGTCGGCCGCGCCCTGGCATCCGATGCTCTTGCGCTCCTCGTCGGCACGGCGGTGCTGTTCGCGGCGATCGGCGTAGGCAACGTCGTGCTGCCGCCGCTCATCAAGAAGTACTTCCCCGATCGCGTCGGCACGATGACGGCGTTGTACTCGTCGCTGCTGGCCGTCGCCGCGTTCGTGCCTCCGCTCGTGGCTGTGCCGGTGGCGGATGCCGCGGGCTGGCGCTTCTCGCTGGGCATGTGGGCCGTGTTCGCGCTTGCGGCGATCTTCCCGTGGGTGGCCCAGCTCGTGCGCGACGGCAGGGGGACGCGCGGGCTGCAGGGCCAGGCGGCAGCGGGCACGCAGGCGGGCGATGTCGACGAGCCGACCCCGCGGGTGCTCGGCCGGCTGACGCGCCTTCCGTTGGCGTGGGCCCTCGCGGTGAGCTTCGCGATCTCGTCGGCGAGCGTCTACGCCTCGTTCGCGTGGCTGCCGATCGTGCTCGTCGATGTGGCGGGCGTCTCGCACGCCGCCGCCGGGGCGCTGCTGTCGCTGTTCGGGGCGATGGGGCTGCCGTGGTCGATCCTCGTGCCGATCGCCGTCGCCCGGTGGAACCGCGTGGGCACGGTCTATGCGGTCGCTCTCGTCGCCGGCGTCACCGGGGTGCTGGGGCTCGTGCTCGCCCCGACCGCGGCGACGGTGCTGTGGGTCGTGCTGCTCGGGGTGCCGCAGGGCCTCTTCCCCGGCGTGCTGGTGCTCATTCAGCGCCGCTCGCGCACGCACGAGGGTGCGGTCGCGCTCTCGGGCTTCACGCAGAGCGTCGGCTACGCGATCGCGGCGATCTTTCCGCTGGCGTTCGCGGTGCTGCACGAGACCACGGGTGGATGGACGGCGCCCCTGCTGCTGCTCGGCGCGCTGTTCCTGTTCACGATCCCGACGGCCTACGTCGTCACGCGCACGCGCACGATCGAAGAAGAGTGGGAGAAGCGCACCGGCCGCGTCTGGTGACGCGCGCCGCGCGCGCTCGACGAGAAGACGTCAGGCCGTTTCGACCTTGTCGTCTTCGTCTTCGTCGGCGTACTGGTCGGCCCACTTGTCGACATACGGGTCCTCGTCGTGGTGACCGAGTTCCTTCTCGAGCGCGGAGTAGTTCACGGTGTACGTGTCGTACTTGAGTTCGCGAGCGATCTTGGTGTGCTTCGCCTTCTGACGGCCACGCCCCATGCGAGACCCCCTCATTTCTGAGTCACGGGCGGTGCGGCTGCGTGTTGCGCACTCACCCGATGCATTCACGATGCGTTCGAACCGGCCCGAGGCCGGGAAGAGTAGCATTCAGGATAACACGGTGGCCTACGCCCGCTCGCTGTTGGCGGCGGATTGGCGGCCGCGCCGAGCGAGCGGAGCACGCGATGACGGATGCCGAGGGCACACCGGTGCCGCATCGTGCGGTCGTCGTGGGGGTGATCCCCGACCAGCCGCCGCGCGTGCTGAAAGAGGCGGCGCGCTACGCGACCCTGTTCGGTGCGCCGCTGATCGTGGCGCACGTCGACATCACCCGGTTCGTGACCTACGCCGACCCCGACGGGTACGTGCAGCCGGCCTCGCTCGACCTCGACATCGCCACCGGCGAGGCTCAGCTCGCCCGCGTGCGCGACGCCGCGACCACCGTGCTGAGCGGCACGGGCGTCGATTGGACGGTCGTGCAACTGGTCGGCGACCCCGCGCTCGCGCTGGGGCACCTCGCCGATCGCGCCGAGGCGCGGCTGATCGTCGTGGGCACGCGCCGGCGCGGCTTCGGCGAGTCGGTGCGCGAGTTCCTCACGGGGTCGGTGGCCGCGCGGCTCGCGCATCGCCAATCGCGGCCGATCCTCGTGGTGCCCCTCGAAGAGCCCGCCCGCGACGAAGAAGACCTCTGGCCGGAAGGGTAGGAGGACTCCGGCCGGAGGGGTGACCCGCGTCGCGGCGCCCGCCGTCGCTCGTCAGGGGGCAGGCCGAAGCCTGCTCGGCCTGCGCACCGCGTCAGCGGCGCGCGCGACGCCGACCGATCAGCACGGTGCCCGCGGCGAGCACGAGCAGCCCACCGGTGAGCACCGCCCACGGGATCACCCCGCCCGTCGCCGACAGCGGCGAGCTGGCCGACCCGGAGCCGGCAGTCGCCGGGGCCGAGCTGCTCGGCGTCGAGCCACCCGGGGTGGCGCCACCCGGCGTCGAGCCACCCGGGGTGGCGCCACCCGGCGTGGAGTCGGATGGCGTCGGCGTCGGGCCGGTCGGCGTCGGGTCGCTCGGGTTCGGCGTCGGGGTCGACCCGCCCGTGTCGGCAGCCTGCACGACGGCGACCGAGACGGTGCGCGCGGCGAGCACGGCGCGACCCCCGGCGTGCCCGGTGACGGTCGCCTCGAAGACCACCGTCGCGGTCACCTGCCGCGACCGTCGCGGCGGTGCCGCATCGGTGCCAACTTCGCCGCTCTCACCCGGGTAGCGGTCGGCTCCGTTCTTCGCCCCGGTCGGGGTGGGCCGCCACGCGCTCACGCGCCTCGCGCAGCAGGCGGAACCAGGTGCGCCGGCTGACGTGCAGACGCGTCAGGGCCTCGCGCTCGCCGACGGGAGGCGAGGCGTGCGCCAGGTCGAGCGCGCACCGCAGCCGGCGGTCGCGGTCGTCGTCGCCGAAGACGTCGTCGAGCAGCGCCACCCGCCGCGGGTCGTCGGGCGGCAGCGTCAAGAGCGAGAGCGCGTCTGAGGCGAGCGCCGCGGCGCCGTGTTCGCGGAGCACCTGCGCCTCGACGAAGCGGGCCACGTCGAGCGGGCGGAAGTCGGTCAGCACCACGGGGCGGTCGAGGCCCTCGGCGAGGATGCGGGTGATCGGCTCGACGGTGTCGATCGGGCGCCGCTGGGGTTCGGGGAAGTGCACGAGCACCGCCGTCATGCCCGGCCCGCCCGCCCGCGACACGAGCGCGGCGCCGGCGAGGCGCGACGCTTCGACACGGTCGTGTACCGACGCGTCGGCGATGAGGCAGACGCCGACGAACGACGTGGCCGGATCGATGCCGGTCTGCTGCGCCGCGGCATCCAACGACCCCTTCACGACGCCGACGGGCACGAGTGCCGAGGTGGGGGCGAGCACTGCGTGCACGATCGCCTCGCCGTCGATGCGGCGCGCGACGATGCGCACCCGGTCGGGCTGCTGCGTCCACGCGGCGATCTCGGGCCAGTCGGCGTTCGAGGTGAACCCGTAGCGGCTCGCGAACAGGTCGAACTCGGCCGCCGTCGCGGTCTCGACGAAGTGCGCGGGGCCCGGCCGGTCTGAGATCGCATCGCGCAGCACCGGGTCGTCGACGAGGTGCGAGAGCTCCATCAGCGCACCGACCTCACCGAGCCGCGATCGCGCGCCGAGGTGGCGCGCGATGCGCACCGACAGGGCGTGGAACCGCTGCGGCGCGCTCTCGCGCAGGCGGGCGCGCACCGCGGCGGCCAGCACGCCGTGCAGCGCGACGCGGCCCCCCACCCGCTCGGTGACG
>NZ_JAAGRY010000077.1 GCF_015707995.1 Microbacterium paulum | reverse complement strand
CGGCGACGATCGCGATCGCGAGCAGGGCGACGACAGCGCCCAGGGCCACTCCGCGGCGCCGCGTCGAGCGTCGACCGCGACCCGCGGCGCGCGCCGCGCGGCGGGTCGTCGGCTGCTCGGGCTGCTGCACCTGCCCATTCTGCCCCGCCTTCGCTGATCATCTGCCCCGGTTGCCATGGTTTCGAATCTATGTTCTACTACCGACATGCGCTGGAGTGGACAGATGATCGGAGAGCGGGACGCCTCGGCGCTCCCCGGTCTCGAGACGGTCGAGGGCCTCGTGCGCAGCGTCACCACGCCCGAGTTCGCCGGCATGACCTTTCACGAGGTCGTCGCCCGGTCGGCGCTGAACCACGTTCCGGGCGCTTCGGCCATGCCGTTCGACTGGACGGTTAACCCCTATCGGGGCTGCAGTCATGCCTGCAGCTATTGCTTCGCCCGCAACACCCACACGTACCTCGACCTCGACGCGGGGCGGGATTTCGACGAGCAGATCGTCGTGAAGGTGAACGTCGCCGAGGTGCTGCGGCGCGAACTCACCGCGCCCACGTGGCGGCGCGAATCGGTCGCGCTCGGCACGAACACCGACCCCTACCAGCGGGCCGAGGGGCGCTACCGGCTCATGCCCGAGATCATCGACGCGCTCGCTTCGAGCGGCACGCCGTTCTCGATCCTGACCAAAGGCACGCTGCTGCGGCGCGACCTGCCGCTGCTGACGGATGCCCGGGCATCCGTTCCGGTGTCGATCGCGATGTCGCTCGCCATGCCCGACGAGCGCCTGCGGCAGACCCTCGAAGCGGGCGCGCCGACCTTCGAGGCGCGGCTGCAGACGGTGCGCGCTGCGGCCGACGCGGGGTTCGCGGTGACCGTCTTTCTCATGCCGATTGTGCCGCACCTCACCGATGCGGTGCCGGTGCTCGACGACGCGCTGGCACGCATCGCGGCTGCTGGGGCGCGCCGCGTCGTGTTCGGGGCGCTGCACCTGCGACCAGGCGCCCGGGAATGGTTCTGGGAGTGGCTCGAGCGCGAGCATCCCGAGCTCGTTCCCGCCTATCGGGGGCTCTACCCCGGCGCCTCGGTCTACGCCCCTGCCGGGTATCGCACCTGGCTCGCCGAGCGAGTGCGGCCGCTGCTCCGCCGGCATCGGCTCACGGGCGGCGCTGAAGAAGAGGTCGAGACCCGCGCGCCGCGCCCGGGACCGGTGCGCGGCGCAGGCAAGGCGGCTGCGGCCCGCGCCGCCGCCGGTGCCCGACTGTTCTGACCGGCTGCTCCGGGGGTTCTGATCGGCTGCGCCGGGCTCACACACCCCGGCATCCAGCACCGCGCGAAGACAGGCGAAAACGCGAGAACAGGACGCTTCCCGCGGGAAGCGTCCTGTTCTCGGCTGATCTCCTGGCCTCGGCGAGGTCAGCTGTCGACGTGCGACAACTGACGGCCCGAGAGCTCCTCGATGACGTCGTCGCCGGGGCGCGCGTCGTCGAACGGTGCGTCGATCTCGGCGCGGTCGAGCATCTCGGTCATCTTGCGCCGACGCTGCCGGGTGACGAGCGTCACCACCGTGCCGGTGCGGCCCGCGCGACCCGTGCGGCCCGAGCGGTGAAGGTACGTCTTGTACTCGTCGGGCGCGTCGGCCTGAACGACGAGGTCGATGTCGTCGACGTGGATGCCACGCGCCGCGACATCCGTCGCGACGAGCACGTTCACCCGACCCGACGTCAGCTTCTCGAGGTTGCGCGTGCGCTTGGCCTGGTTCAGGTCTCCGTGCAGCGCGACCGCGCGGATGCCCGCGTCGTCGAACTGCTCGGCGAGCATCTCGGCGTAGGCGCGGGTGCGCGCGAAGACGAGCGTCTTGCCGTCGCGGTCGACGAGCGAGGTGAGGATCTCGGCCTTGTCACGGTGGTCGATGACGAGCACGCGGTGGTCGATCGTCCCCGAGTCCTGGTCTTCGCCGGCCACCTCGTAGACCGCCGGCTCGACGAGGAACTCATCGACGAGCGCCGCGACCTCGCGGTCGAGCGTCGCCGAGAAGAGCAGCTTCTGGGCATCCGGCTCGACGAGGCGCAGGATCCGCTGCATCGGCTCGAGAAAGCCCAGCTCGCTCATGTGGTCGGCCTCGTCGAGCACGACGA
The DNA here is from genome assembly GCF_015707995.1 of Microbacterium paulum. Lineage (GTDB taxonomy): Bacteria > Actinomycetota > Actinomycetes > Actinomycetales > Microbacteriaceae > Microbacterium > Microbacterium paulum. The sequence goes on along the minus strand of NZ_JAAGRY010000077.1, from coordinate 10,959 downwards.
TGCGGATCTCGGAGAGGTCGAGCTTGCCCTGGCTCTGCAGGTCTTCGATGCGGCCCGGGGTGCCGATGATGATGTCGACGCCCTTCTTGAGCGCGCCGACCTGACGCGCCTGGGGCACGCCGCCGTAGATCTGCGTCGTGAAGAGGCCGACGCTCCGAGCGATCGGCTGGATCGTGCGATCGATCTGCAGGGCCAGCTCGCGCGTCGGAGCGAGGATCAGCGCCTTCGGGCTGCGCCCGAACTCGCGGCGCTTGCCGGCCTGGCTGCGCAACACCGACTCGACCAGGGGAGCTCCGAACGCGATCGTCTTGCCCGAACCGGTGCGGCCGCGCGCGAGGACGTCTTTGCCTTCGAGGATCGGCGTGATCGTCGCGGCCTGGATCGGAAACGGCAGCGCCGCGCCCAGCCCATCGAGCGCGCGCACGATGTTGTCGCCGAGCCCGAGGCTCCCGAAGGTCACATCGGCGACCTCGTCGGCCTGGATCGCCTCGGCCACGAGCTTCTCGTGCACGGTGTCGGCGTGCTGCTCGTAGGCCGCACGCTTCGCGGCATCCTTCTCGTCCTGCTTCCAGTCCGCACGGTTGCCGCCGTAGGCGGGCCGGTCGTCACGGCGCGGGCGGTCGTCGTGCGAACGGGCGGGGCGGTCGTCGCGACGGGGACGGTCGTCGTACGAACGGGCGGGGCGGTCGTCGCGACGCGGGCGGTCGTCATAGGAACGGGCAGGGCGATCGTCGCGGCGGGGACGGTCATCGTACGAACGCGCCGGACGGTCGTCGAACGAACGCGCCGGACGGTCTTCGCGGCGGGGGCGGTCATCGTACGAACGCGCAGGGCGGTCGTTCGAGCGTGCCGGCCGATCACCGTACGAACGGTCATCGCGGCGAGGGCGGTCGTCGAAAGACCGCGCCGGGCGGTCATCGCGGCGGGGACGGTCGTCGAACGAGCGGGCGGCCCGGTCGTTCGAGCGCGCCGGGCGGTCACCGTACGAGCGGGCAGGGCGGTCGTCGCCACGGCGTGGCCGATCCTCACGGAACGACGGACGGGCATCGCCGAAGGTGCGGCGGTCGTCGCGCGGCTGGCGCTCGCCCCGCGGGCGGTCGTCGTACGAGCGGTTCGGGCGGTCGTCATATGAACGAGCAGGACGATCGTTCGACCGCGCCGGGCGATCCCCGTAGGAACGGTCGTCGCGACGCGGACGATCGTCGTACGCGCGGGCCGGGCGGTCGTCGCGGCGGGCGCGATCTCCCTGCGCCTGCGAACGGATGCCACGGGCTTCATCGCGACCGGCGCGTTCCTGCGCGTTCCAGCGCTGCTTCTTCGGCGCGGCGTCTTCGGCCTCGGGGCGGAAGCCGCGGTGGCTCGGGCTCTTGCTGCCGGGCTTTCCGGCCGACGACTGACCAGGGCGGCGCTTGGCATCCTGATACGACGTCTTCTTCGCGCCGTAGCGCGGCTCGAAACTCTGCGCGCGGCTGCCGCCAGCGGGCTTCTTGTTCTTGGGCATGGTGTCCTTCTGGGTTTTCTCGTGTGAGAACAGCACTCCGCAGGCGCACAGCGGCGCGGTCGCGACGATCGCAACGGGGAGTTACCCGGACTTTGTCGGCCGGGGGCCATTCACGTGATGGTTCATAAGCGTCGAGCGACGCTCACCATCGGCCCGCTGAACTCACAAGGGACTCGTACACCCACCCGCGCTCGCGCGGTGTCCAGAGCCGACCCACCCAGTCTACCCGCCGCCCCTGTGAGCCTGCCCGGTGCCCGAGGCCCCGCTGTCGAGGTTCCTCAAATGCGCAGCGAGTGCGGTCGATGGTAGGCATCCTGAAACATCGGCGCAACAATTACCGTGCACAATGGTCACATGCTGGAGACCGAAGCGCGCCCCATCACGGTGGCGATCGAGCGGCGCATCGACCCGTCGCGATCGGTCGAGGCGACCAGTTGGATGCAGGCGGGCACCGACCTCGCGGCGCATTTCGACGGGTTTCTCGGCTCGGGGTGGGTGCGCACCGGCGAGCGGAGCGACCTCTGGTACCTGCTCTATCGGTTCCGCGATCTCGACACGCTCGAGGCGTGGGAACGCTCCGATCAGCGTGGCTGGTGGCTCGATTCGGGGCGGGTGTTCGCGCAGGAGGTGCGCATCGAGCGGCGCACCGGCATCGAGGGATGGTTCGACGCGCCGTTCGCCGCGACGGTGGAATCGCTCTCCGCAGCAGAGGTCGACGGCGCACGCACCGCGACTGCGGCCGCCGTCGAGTCGATCCTCGCGGCTCCCCCGCCCTGGAAGCAGGCGGTCGCGATCTGGCTCGGCTTCTTTCCGGTGAACCTCGTCGGCACCGCGCTGCTGCTCATGGTGCCGACCTTCGCCGACTGGCCGCTAGCGCTGCGCGTCTGCGTGAGCACCCTGATCTTCACGCCGATCATGGTCTTCTGGGTGCTGCCGTGGGTCACCAAGACCCTGCGTCCCTGGCTGTTGCGCACCCCGCACACGCGCCGCCGCTGACCGGCGCGCCCGCGCCGCGGGCTTCGCCGAGGCATCCACCCCTGCGTCGCGGCTCGTGGGCCCGTGGGTTTGGTGGCCCACATCGCCGCAACGCGGGCGCTAAAGCGACCATTTGCGCCACCAAAACGCCCGCGGGGCGGGGCCCTCGCAGAGTTGATGGCGCAGATTGCCGCAACGCGGGTGGTGAAGCGACGACTTGCGCCACCAAAACGCGCGCGGGGCGGGCCTGCCCAAGACTGTTGGCGCACATCGTCGCTACCCGCGCTGCGAACCGACCACCTGCGCCACCAAACAGCGCGCCGACCCGGGCCCAGGTTTGATGGCGCAGATTGCCGCTACGTGCGTGCTGAAGCGACCATCTGCGCCACCAAAACGCGCGCGGGGCGGGGGCCCGCAAGCTTGATGGCGCCAGGGCGGGGGGCTCAGTCCTCGTGCGACTCGCGCAACGCGCGGCGCGGGTGCAGGGCGGATGCCTCGGCCTCGGCCGATGCGTCACCCACAGATTCCCCAGAAACAGAACCAGCTCCAGCCCCACCCGCGAGCCGCCGGTTCAGCCGGCGCTCGTGCGCGCCCTCGACGAGGTTGTAGAGCGTCGGCAGCACGAGCAGGGTCAGCACGGTCGACGACACCAGTCCGCCGATCACGACGATCGCGAGCGGCTGCGAGATGAACCCGCCGTGCCCGGTGATGCCGAGCGCCATCGGGGTCAGGGCGAAGATCGTCGCGAGCGCGGTCATGAGGATCGGCCGCAGGCGTCGCGACGAGCCGGCGATGGTCGCGTCGTGCGCCGAGAGCCCCTTGGTGCGGTACTGGTTCACGAGGTCGACGAGCACGATCGCGTTCGTCACGACGATGCCGATCAGCATGAGCACGCCGATGAGGGATGCCACGCCCAGCGGCACGCCCGTCGCGATCTGCAGCAGGATCGCACCGGTCGCCGCGAACGGCACCGAGACGAGCAGCAGCAGCGGCTGACGGAGCGACTTGAACGCGGCGACCATGACGATGTAGACGATGAGGATCGCGGCGAGCATCGCGAGACCGAGCTGACCGAAGGCATCCTGCTGCTGCGTGAGCACGCCGCCGATCTTCGCGTCAGCGCCGGTGGGCAGGTCGACGTCCTGGATCGCGGTCCGCACCGTCGCCGACGCAGCGTTCAGGTCGTCGGTCGACGGGGTCACGGTCACGGTCGCGGTGCGCTGCCCGCGCTGCGTCGTGATCGAGGTGGGGCCCTCGCTCTGCTGCACGGTGGCGACCTCGTCGAGGCGGATGAGGCCCGCGCCCGACGCGATCGGCAGCGCCTTCAGCTCGTCGATCGTCTTCGGCACCGACGCGGCCTGCAGGTAGACCGTCAGCGTGGTGCCGTCGATCTCGACCGTGCCGACCTGGCGCGGCTGCATCGTGTTCGACACGAGCGCGCCGACGGCGACCTCCGACAACCCGAGCGAGGCTGCCTTGGTGCGGTCGACCGACACGGCCACGTACGGCAGAGAGGCCGACAGGTTCGAGGTGACCTGGCCGACGCCGTCGCGTCCGGTGAGGCCCGCGACCACGGCATCCGTGGCGGTCTGCAGCGCGTCGGCGGAGGGGGCGGTCACATCGACCTCGATGTCGCTCGAGGCGAATCCGCCCTGTCCCGAGGCGACCGTCACGGTGCCGACGTCGTCGAGATCGGCGAGCGCGTCCTGCACGTTCTCGCGCACGGCGACCTGGTCGGCGCTCGCGTCGGTGGTGATCGAGTAGGTGATGCCGGCGCCGCCGCCCGAGAAGGCGTCGCGGATCGCCGAGCCGCTCGACCCGATCGAGGTCTGCACGGTCTCGACGCCGTCGATGCCGGTGAGAACCGCCTCGACCTTCTGCGCCGCGGCGTCCTCGGCGTCGAGCGAGGCGGCGGGGGCGAGTTCCTGCGTCACGGTGAACGTGTTCTGGCCGCTGTCGCCGAGGAAGTTCGTCTTCATGAGCGGCGCGAGGGCGAGCGTACCGCCGAGCACCAGGACGGCGATCAGCAGGGTCGCCCACGAGTGCTTCAGGGTCCACCCGAGCACGGGCAGGTAGCCGCGCTGCAAGCGCGAGGGCGGCGCGGCAGGGTCTTCGGGGTCGATCTCGTTGCCGGCGGCATCGACGACGGGCTTGCCCGGCTTCAAGAACCAGTACGCGAGCACCGGCACGATCGTGAGCGCCACGAACAGCGACGCGGTCATCGCGATCGCGACGGTCAGCGCGAACGGGCGGAACAGCTCTCCGGTCATGTCGCCCACGAACGCGATCGGCAGGAAGACGGCGACCGTCGTGATGGTGGATGCCGTGATGGCGCCCGCCACCTCGCGGACGGCGAGGCGGATGGATGCCCCCTTGTCGGCGTCGCCCACGTAGTGCCGCTTGATGTTCTCGATGACGACGATGGAGTCGTCGACGACGCGCCCGATCGCGATCGTCAGCGCCCCGAGGGTCAGGATGTTGAGCGAGTACCCGAAGGCCTGAATGCCGACGAAGGTGATGAGCACGCTCGTCGGAATCGAGATGGCGGCGACGAGCGTCGAGCGCACCGACAGCAAGAAGACGAAGATCACGAGCACCGCGAACACGAGGCCGAGCAGACCCTCTTGCGCGAGCGCCTCGATCGACTGCTCGATGTAGGGCGCCTGGTCGAACACGACGGTGAACTGCGCGTCGGCGCCGATCGAGTCCTGCAGCTGCGGCAGCAGCGCGGTCACCGCGCGGCTGACGTCGACGGTGTTGGCGGCGGGCAGCTTCGTGATCGAGATCGTGAGCGCAGGCTCGCCGTTCACGCGGGAGATCGAGGTGGCCGGGTCCTGCGCGAGCGCGACGGCGGAGACATCCCCGATCGTGCGGGCGCCGCCGGCGATCTGCGCCGCCGAGGTGGGCACGAGCGGCAGGGCCGCGATCTCGTCGACGCTCGTGATCTTGGCGCCGGTCTGCACGGTGAGGGTCTGGTCGCCCTCGGTGACCGATCCGCCCGGGAAGAGCACGCCGTTCTGGTCGAGCGCGTCGGTGATCGCGGTCTGTGTGAAGCCGGCGGCGGCGAGCTTCGCCTGGTCGGGTGTGATCGTCACGCGCTGCCCCCGCCCGCCGACGATCGATGCGGCGCTGACACCCTTCACGTCTTCGAGGTCGGGGATCGCGCTCGCCTCGAGCTGGGCCTGGATCGTCTTCTCGTCGCTGTAGCCGGTGACGGCGAGCGCGATGACCGGCAGATCGTCGATCGAGAACGAGACGACGTTCGGCTCGACGCCGTCGGGAAGGGTAGACGTGATGCGGTTGATCGCCTGCTGGATCTTCTGCTCGGCGGTCGCGAGGTCGGTGCCGTAGGTGAACGATGCCTGGATGATCGACGCGTTGGTGGTGCTCGTCGCCGTGGTCGATTCGAGCCCGGGGATGCCCTGGATCGCGGTCTCGACGGGCGTCGACACGTCGTTGTTCACGACCTCGGGCGAGGCGCCCGGGTAGGTGGAGAGGATCGACAGCTGCGGGAACTCGATCGACGGGATGAGCTCCTGCTTGAGGTTCGTGAGGGCCAGCCCGCCGAAGATCGCCGCGACGATCGTGACGAGGGCGATGAGCGCCCGGTTCTTCAGACTCAAGACGGCGAGATGCGACACGAAAGGACCTTTGCGGGTTGCGGGCGCGAGATTGGATACAGAGATGTATCGGATGCCATTGTCGCACGCCCCCGGGCGTCGCAGACGCCCTCGATCGCCGCGGGCGCGGCGCTCAGCGCGGGAAGAGCCCGCCGATCGTGAGCCCCAGAGCAGCGGCGGCGAGACAGACCACGAACGTGCCGACGAGGTTGATCCACGCCCAGTCGCGGCGGCGGCGCTGCGCGAGCAGCGCGGTCTCGACGGCGACGCTGCTGAAGGTCGTGAAGCCGCCCAGCACGCCGGTGCCCACGATGGCGAGCCACGCCGGCGACAGGTGCGGGATGCCGGCGAGAAGGCCGAGCAGGAACGACCCGATGATGTTCACGATGAGGACGCCGACGGGGAACGCGCCCGACCGGCCGCGCATGATCCAGCCGTCGAGCAGGTAGCGCGCGCCCGCACCGAGACCGCCGCCGATGATCAGCGCACCCCACTCCCACGCGTTCACTCGGCATCCTCCGGCGCTTCGACCTCTGACGCGGCGACCTCGGCGGGGCGACCCGCCATGCCCCGACCGACGCCGAGGCCGATGACCGCGGCGACCACGCCGCCCAGCAGCGACACCGCGATCACCACGAGCCCGATGAGGGGCGAGGCGCTCGAGACCGTCACCGACTGCACGGCGAACGCGCTGTAGGTGGTGAAGCCGCCCATGACGCCGGTGCCGAGAAAGGCGCGCAGCCGCGGGGCGTGGTCGGCGAGCCGCCCCACGATGATCCCCAGCAGGAACGCGCCCACGAGATTGATGGCGAGGGTCGCGGCCGGCACGAAGAGGGGGTGGGAGAGCCCACCCAGCGGCACGACGACCGCCGCCCGCAGTGCGACGCCGACCGCGCCGCCGGCGATGACGATCAGCAGCACCGAGGGTGAGAACCACGTGCGGCGCGCCATGTCTGCAGAATATGACCCGATCAGCCCAGCAACAGGGTGCGGATCGCCGATTCGGGCGAGACCGTGACATCGAGCACCTGTCCGCGGCGATAGCGGGTGAACACCCGCGGGTCGATGTACGAGCTCTTCGCGACGGTCGGGGTGTTGCCGAGCGCCTCGGCGGCGGCCTTCACCGCGAGCACCTCGGCGCGCTTGCGCTCGGTCTTCGACGACACCGGCCCGATGCGCGCGAGCGCGTCGGCGGCGAGGATCGTGCCGCGGAGCGTGCGGAAATCCTTCGCGGTGAACGCTCCCCCGGTCATCGTGCGCACGTACGCGTTGACGTCTTTCGGGCGCAGCGGCACGCGCCGGCGCCCCCGCTCGTAGGCGAGCAGGGGCGAGGCGGGGCGACCGGCCGCGAGCAGCGTGACGGCCGCGGCGAGATCGTCGTCGTCGACTTCGAGGTGCTGCATCTTTCCGCTCTTGCCGCGAAAGCGCAGGGTGATGAGGGATGCCGAGGTCGCGGCATCCCGTCGGCGGAGGGTCGTCAGACCCCGGCTGCCGTGCGTGACGAGGTAGCGCTCGCTGCCGACGCGCGGCGCGGCGAGGTCGAGCAGGCGGAAGGCGGTGGCGAGCACCCGCTCCCGGTCGAGGTCGGCACGGCGCAGCGACGTGGTGACGCGTCCGCGGGCACGCGGCAGCGATCCGGCCAGCTGCAGGGCGCGAGCGTACTTGCCCTTATCGCGGCCCGTCGACCAGTCGGGGTGGTAGAGGTACTGCAGGCGGCCCGCACCGTCGATGCCGGTCGCCTGGATGTGCCCGTTCGGCGCCGCGCTGATCCAGACATCCGTCCACGCCGGCGGGATGACGAGCGCGACCGCGCGCTCTCTCTCGGCGTCGGGCAGAGCCCCGCCATCGGCATCCGTGTACCGGAATCCCGCGCCGACACGGGTGCGGCGATAGCCGAGATCGACGCCGGGCTGGACCCTTCTCAGGCGCGGCACGTCTCAGCTGTTCCGGAGCATGTGGATGAGCTCCGCCTTGCGCTTTCCCGAGTACCCGGTGAGGCCGAGCTCCTTCGCGCGCGTGCGCAGTTCGCCAACCGTCCACTCGTCGTACGACCCGGACTTGCCCCCGCGGTGGCCGACGGCCTTCGCGCCGTCGCGGGCGACGGCGTTCGAGACGCGGGCAGCCTTCTGCTTGGAGGCGCCATCCTTGCGGAGCTCTTCGTACAGCTCCGGATCTTTCAGTGAGGAGGGGGTGCGGTTATCGGGCATACCTCGGCCCTATCGCACCTGTGATCTCCGCCGCAAGGGGGGGCGCCGAATCCCGGATCGCGGGTATGTTCGGGGGGCCACGGTGGTCCACTGTGACCGTGGCGTCATGGAGTCCCCATGACCTCCCCCGAAGGAAAAGGAGCCTCCACATGAACATCGCTCTTCTGATCATCATCGTCGTGGCTATCGTGCTCGCCATCGTCGGCGGCATGAACGCGGCCCTCAACTGGCTGCTCTGGGTCGCGCTGATCGTCGGCGTGATCGCGCTGATCGCGTTCCTGCTGCGGGTCGTGCGCGGCGGCAAGGCGTAACGCCGCCACCTGACACCACACGGCGCCCCCGCGGAGTGATCCGCGGGGGCGCCGTCGTGCGGGCAGGGCACCTCAGAGGTGCGCGTCGGCGTAGGCCGCGAGTGCGGCACGCACGAACTCGGCACCCGCCTGGCCGCCGTAGTTCGCCGCGAAGCGCGGGTCGGCGACGTAGAGCTCGCCGAGACCGCGCACATACCCGGCGACATCGCCGCCGGGCGTCGCGGCAGGCGTGCCGGGAATGCCCCGCAGCCACGCCACGTGCCGGGCCGCGAGGGCCTGTGCCTCCTCTCCCTCGGGGGCGATGGCGCGGGCGGCTGCATCGGTCCACGCTGCGCCGAGCGCGGCGGTCTGCGTCTTCCAGTCCGCCTTCTCGAGCCCGTCGAGACTCTGCCACCAGCGGTCCGAGTCGGCGTAGGCCTGCTCGCCCCACCTCTCGATGACCTCGTCTTTGTGGGCGGTGTGGTCGAACCCGTCGAACATCTGCTCAGCCATGGGTTCCTCTCCTTTCTCGTGTGCGTGAAGGGTCGCTTCGACCGAGGCGATCTGCCGGTCGAGCCGCTGCTGCTCTTCGCGCAGCCACGCGAGGTGCTGCACGAGCGCGTCGTCGACGGATGCCGGTCGCTCGAGCACATCGGCGATCTGCGGCAGCCCGAGCCCGAGTTCGCGCAGCAGCAGAATGCGCTGCAGGCGCACGAGCGCGGCGCTGTCGTAGTAGCGGTAGCCACCGGTGCCGATGCGGGCGGGTTCGAGCAGCCCGATCGCGTCGTAATGGCGCAGCGTACGGCTCGTGGTGCCTGCCAGGCGGGCCACCTCCTGAATCGACCATTCGTTCATGGATGCCACGGTAATAGTTGACGCAACGTCAAAGTCAAGCAGCCCGCGGTTGACAAACTCGAGATATATCGTGTTACTCTTCCACTAACGCGATATATCTCGATTCGCGCAACCCTGGAGAAGGATCATGACCCTCGAGAAGTGGCTCATCAAGCCGGGCGAGACCCGGGTGATCGACCTCGAAGACATCCGCAAACTGAAGGTCGGCCTCGTCGGCGGGCAGATCGACGTGGTCGCCCACGACGAACCGGGCGTGCGCATCGAAGTGCACTCCGTGACCGGCAAAGACCTGCGCATCGAGGCATCCGGCGACGTCGTCGAGATCGACCACGCGCAGCTGCGCTGGGACAACTTCCTCGAGGTGTTCCGCAACTTCGGCGCCGCCGGACCCAAGGCCGAAGTGAGCGTCGCCGTGCCGCGCGGCATCGCCCTGAATCTCGGCGTCGTCTCGGCGAGCGCTCTCGTGGCGGGCCTCGCGTCGGGAGCACGACTGAACACCGTGTCGGGCGACATCATCGTCGACGGTCTCACCGGCGACCTCTCGGTCAACGCCGTGTCGGGCGACGTGCAGGTGCGGAGCCTCGACGGCACGCTCGGCGCCAACTCGGTGTCGGGCGAAGTCGCCGCGACCGGTAGCATCCGCAAAGCCACGATCGACACGGTCTCGGGCGACCTGCTCGTCGACTCGACCGGGCGCGTCGACGCAGTGAGCCTCAACACTGTGTCGGGCGAGAGCACCGTGCGCCTCGACGAGGGGCACGCCGCGAACTACGTCCTGCGCTCGGTGAGCGGTCGCGTGATCGTCGACGGCGTCAAGCGCTCGAGCTCGGGCCCGACGAACTGGGTCGACTCCGAGGGCGAGCTGAGCGGCAGCTTCGTCGACGTGCGCGCCAACTCGGTCTCGGGCGCCATCACGGTGCTGCGCCGCGTGGCATCCGTCCCGCACACCGCTCCCGCCGAGGTCGACTCCCCGCGCGCCGACGAAGAGGTGTGATCATGCCTCCCGTCTTCTCGCACGGCGACCTGCGCCTCTATCTGCTGAACCTGCTCGACGAATCGCCGCGGCACGGCTACGACCTCATGCAGGCGCTCTCGGACCGCACCGGCGGCACCTACACCCCGAGTGCCGGCACGATCTACCCGCGCCTGGCGAAGCTCGAAGAAGAGGGACTCGTCACGAAGACCGTCGACGGCCGCAAGACCGTCTACGCGATCACCGACGCCGGCCGCGCCGAAGTCGCGGCACGCGCGGGCGACCTCGAAGGCATCGAGGCGGGGCTCGCCGACAGCGTGCGCCTCATCGCCGACGAGGTGCGCGGCAGCGTGCGCGAGGCGATGAAGAGCCTGCGCGCCGACCTCGCCGCGGCGGCGCAGACCGACCAGGGCGCGGCCAAGGCGCGCACCTCCGCCGAAGACGCGGCGCGCGCCGATGAGCGCGCCGACGCGCGGGCGCAGGCGCGGCGTGCGGAGGCGATCGTGGGCGAGTTCCGCGCCGCGGTGCGGGCCGACCT
>NZ_JAAGRY010000076.1 GCF_015707995.1 Microbacterium paulum | reverse complement strand
GCTGCGGCGCAGCCGTCGCGACCGGGGCGGGAGCGCCCACCGGCGCAACCCCCAGGGCCGCCGCCGCGCCGAACGACGCGAGCACGCGCGCGACGAGCAGTTCGAGCTGCAGGCGGGGCGAGGTCGCACCGGTCATGTCGTCGAGCGTTCCGACGGCGAGGTCGGCGATGCGCGAGAGCCGGTCGGTGCCGAACGCGGTGGCCTGACGAGACATCCGTTCGAGTTCGTCGGCGGGGATGCCGCGCAGCACCGCCGAGGCGCCGTCGCCGGTCGCGGCGACGACGATCAGGTCGCGCAGGCGCTCGAGCAGGTCGTCGACGAAGCGGCGCGGGTCTTGCCCCGTCTGCACGACCCGGTCGATGGCGGCGAACGCACCGCCGGCGTCGTTCGCGGCGAAGGCCGAGACGACCTCGTCGAGCAGTTCGGCGTGGGTGTAGCCGAGCAGCGCTACGGCGCGTTCGTACTTCACGGCGCCGTCTTCCGACCCCGCGATCAGCTGGTCGAGGAGCGACAGGGTGTCGCGCGGCGATCCGCCGCCCGCGCGCACGACGAGAGGGAGAACGCCCGCTTCGACCTGCACGCCCTCTTGCGCGCAGAGCTGCTCGACGTATTCGAGCATCGCGGCGGGCGCCACGAGGCGGAACGGATAGTGATGCGTGCGCGAGCGGATCGTGCCGATGACCTTCTCGGGCTCGGTCGTCGCGAAGATGAACTTGACGTGGTCGGGCGGCTCTTCGACGAGCTTCAGCAGCGCGTTGAACCCCTGCGGGGTCACCATGTGCGCCTCGTCGAGGATGAAGATCTTGAACCGGTCGCGCGCGGGCGCGAAGATCGCGCGCTCGCGCAGGTCACGGGCGTCGTCGACACCGTTGTGGGATGCCGCGTCGATCTCGACCACGTCGAGCGAGCCGCCGCCGCCCCGCCCGAGCTCGACGCAGCTGTCGCACACGCCGCACGGGGTGTCGGTCGGGCCCTGCGCGCAGTTCAGGCAGCGCGCGAGGATGCGTGCCGAGGTGGTCTTGCCGCAGCCGCGCGGGCCGCTGAACAGGTAGGCGTGCCCCACGCGGTCGCCGCGGAGCGCCGTCATGAGCGGATCGGTGACCTGGGCCTGCCCGATCATCTCGCCGAACGACTCGGGCCGGTAGCGGCGGTACAGGGCGGTGGTCACCAGAACAGACTACGGCGTGCGTCCGACATCGAGCCCGGGAACAGGATCGCCGGTCGTTCGGTTGCACGCAGTGTGAGAGCGCAGCCCGTCGATGTCGTCGTGATCGGCGCCGGGCAGGCGGGCCTGTCGGCCGCCTACCACCTGCGCCGCCGCGGCTACACGCCCGTGGGCACGGGCGCGGCGGCGCCCGCCGCAGGTTCCCCCACCTTCGTCGTGCTCGACGCCGACGACGCCCCCGGCGGCGCGTGGCAGCACCGCTGGGCATCCCTTCGGATGGCGACCGTCAACGGCATCTACGAGCTGCCCGGGGCGCCCGTGCCGCCCGCCGATCCCGCGGCCGCAGCGCGCGACGTTCTCCCCGCGTATTTCGCCGACTACGAGCGGCGCTTCGACCTGCAGGTACGCCGGCCCGTGCGGGTGCGCGCGGTGCGCCGCGAAGACGGCGACCCGGCCGGGCGGCTGCTCGTCGAAACAGGGAGCGAGACGGATGCCGAGGCATGGTCGGCCCGCTTCGTCATCAACGCGACCGGCACGTGGCGCCGCCCGTTCTGGCCGCGCCTGCCCGGCGCAGAGACGTTCCTCGGCCGCCAGCTGCACGTGCACGACTACGTCTCGAGGGACGAGTTCTCGGCACGCGGCGGGGCGCGCCAGCGCGTCGTGATCGTCGGGGCGGGCATCTCGGCCGTGCAGCTGCTCGACGAGATCTCGCAGGTCGCTGACACGTTCTGGGTGACCCGGCGCGAGGTCGATTGGGATGCCGCCGACTTCGACACCGCCGCCCGCGTCGCCGCGATCGCCGGCGTCGAAGAGCGCGTGCGCCGCGGCGAACCGCCCGGAAGCGTCATCTCGGTGACCGGCCAGCACCGCACGGCGTGGTCGGAGGCGGCCCGCGCGAGAGGCGTGCTCGTGAGGCATCCGATGTTCACCGCCATCGAACCCGGCGGCGTGCGCATGCCCGACGGCTCGTTCGAGCCGGCGGACGTGATCCTCTGGGCGACAGGGTTCCGCGCCGACATCGGGCACCTCGCGCCGCTCGGTCTGCGCACCTCCGCGGGCGGCGTGCGCGTCGCGAACGGCCGCTCGCTCGACGAACCGCGCCTCTTCCTGATCGGCTACGGCCCGTCGCAGTCGACGGTCGGCGCGAACCGCGCGGGCAGAGACGCCGTACGCGCGATCGTCGCGGAGAGTTCGGGGTCGCACCTGGTCGCCACGCCGCAGCGGTGACGACCAGGTGCGACCCCGAACCGGCGCAAGGCCGGGCGAGGTGCGCCCGAGACGATCAGGAGGCGATCAGGTGTCGATACCGAGGTTGCCGTGCTCCTCGCGGTCGCGACCCAGCTCTGACACCGGGGTCGTGCCCGTGATGACCGGGATCGTCGTCGTCATGGTCGCGCTCGGCACCGACGCCGACAGCAGCGTGCCGTCTTCGCGGAGCGACTCGCCGATGTCGTCGAGTGTGGGCCGACCCGAGATGACCGGGCCCTGACCCGCGAGCGGCACCACGACCGTCGCTCCCCCGGCGACCTCGTACTCGCGCCCCCGCACCGCGAACAGCACCGGCTCGCCGGGGCCGGCGACGACCGTCAGCTCGCGCCGGGTGATCGTCACCTGCAGCGCCGTGCCGCGCCAGTGCAGCGGGAACGACAGCGACGGCCAGTCCGCCGGCAGGCGCGGGTCGAACGAGAGCTCGCCCCAGTGGTCGCGCATGCCGCCGAAGCCCGCGACGAGCGCCGTCCACACGCCACCGGCCGACGCGACGTGCACCCCGTCTGCGGCGTTGTGATGCAGGTCGCCCAGATCGACGAAGATCGACTGCGCGAAGTACTCCAGCGCGAGCTTCTGGTAGCCGACCTCGGCCGCCAGGATCGCCTGCACCACCGCCGACAGGGTCGAGTCGCCCGTCGTGAGCGGGTCGTAGTACTCGAAGTCGGCGAGCTTCTCCTCATCGGTGAAGTGGTTGCCCTGCAGGTACAGCGCGAGCACCACGTCGGCCTGCTTCAGGACCTGATAGCGGTAGATCACGAGCGGGTGGAAATGCAGCAGCAGCGGCCGCTGATCGGCGGGCGTCGACTCGAGGTCCCACACCTCGCGCTCGAGGAACACGGCGTCCTGCGGGTGGATGCCGAGGCCCTCGCTGTACGGGATGTGCATCGCCTCGGCGGCCGCGTCCCAGGCATCCGGCTCACCCTCGTCGAGCCCCAGGCGGCGGACCATCGCGGCGTACTCGTGCGGCGCGGTGTCGGCCATCTCCCGGACCACCCGGGCGGCGAAGCGCAGGTTGTAGCGGGCCATGACGTTCGTGAACAGGTTGTCGTTGACGACCGTCGTGTACTCGTCGGGGCCGGTGACGCCGTGGATGTGGAACACCTCGGGCTCGCCGTCTTCGTTGAAGCGCCAGAACCCGAGCGTCGACCACAGCCGCGCCGTCTCGACGGCGATGTCGACGCCCTCGCGGTAGAGGAAGTCATCGTCGCCCGTGGCGCGCACGTACTTGCCGAGCGCGAAGCTCACGTCGGCGTTGATGTGGTACTGCGCCGTGCCGGCAGCGTAGTAGGCGGATGCCTCTTCGCCGGAGATCGTCCGCCACGGGAAGAGAGCCCCGCCCTCGTTCAGCTGCCCCGCGCGCTTGCGCGCCGCCGGGAGCATGTTGTAGCGCATGCGCAGGGCGTTGCGCGCCCAGAGCGGCGTCGTGTAGATGAGGAAGGGGAGCACGTAGATCTCGGTGTCCCAGAAGTAGTGGCCGCTGTAGCCCGAGCCGGTCACGCCCTTCGCCGGGACGCCCAGTCCGTCGGCACGCGCGGCGGCCTGCGCCAGCTGGAACAGGCACCAGCGGGTCGCCTGCTGCAGATCGTCGTGGCCGCCGATGACGACGTCGGAGCGCTCCCAGAAGGCCGCCATCCACGCCGCCTGGCGGTCGTACTGGGTCTGCACGCCCTCGGCCTCGACGCGGTCGAGGGTGCGCCGGCCGCGGTCGACGAGCTCGCGCGCGGGCACGCCACGGGACGTGTGATAGCTGACGAGCTTGGTGACCGTGACGGGCACGCCCGCCCGCGCCTGCACCTGGAAGACGTGCTTGGCGATGTCGGGCTCGGTGAGGGTGCGCTCCGAGTACTCGTTCTCGGTGTCGATGAGGTGGTCGGCGACGACCGCCACGGTCATGCCCGACTCGGTCGTGCGGTACGACAGCGCCGCCCGCGGTCCGTCCTGCCAGTACTCCTGCGGCTGCAGCACGCGCTCCGAGATGCGCTCGGCCTTGCGGGGGTCGAAACCGCCCTTGCCGCTCCCGGGGGCGCGTCCGCCGTAGACGTCCTCGCCGTCCTGGCGGTTGATCAGCTGGCAGCTGACGGTGACCGGGGCATCCGAGTTCAGCACCGTCACCGTCAGGCGCATGATCGCGAGGTGCTTCTCCTCGAAGGACACCATGCGGTCGACGTCGACGACGACGTCCTTGCCGCTCGGGGTCATCCAGCGCACGTGCCGCGTAAGCACGCCCGTGCGCATGTCGAGGACGCGCTCGTACTCGCGGATGTCGGCGGTGTCGAAGTCGAGCGGCTCGTCGTCGACGTAGACCCGCATGACCTTGGCATCCGGCGCGTTCACGATCGTCTGGCCGACCTCGGCGAAGCCGTAGGCCTGCTCCGCGTGACGGATCGGGAACGTCTCGTGGAAGCCGTTGATGAACGTGCCGTGCTCGTGCGCCTGCCGCCCCTCGGGGTGGTTGCCGCGCAGGCCCAGGTAGCCGTTGCCGAGCGCGAACAGGGTCTCGGTCACCCCGACGTCGTCGAGCGAGAACCTCGTCTCGACGAGGCGCCACGGGTCGACGGGAAAGCGGTCGCGATCCATCGGGTCCATCCCTTCGATGCGAGCGAACATCATGCGACGAACGCGGCGAGGTCGTCGACGACGAGGTCGGCGCCGAGGTCGAGCAGGGCCTGCGCACCGGCGCCGCGGTCGACGCCGACGACAAGGGCGAACCCGGCGGCGGCGGCCGACTGCACCCCCGAGTGCGCGTCTTCGACGGCGGCGCTGCGGGCCGGGTCGACACCCAGCATGCGCGCCCCTTCGGCGAACATGTCGGGCTCGGGCTTGGAGCGCAGTCCCTCGCGTGCCGCCACGACGCCGTCCATGACGATGCGGAAGTAGTCGCGGATGCCGGCGGCGGCGAGCACCTCTTCGGCGTTCTTCGAGCTCGATACGACCCCGATCGGCGTGCCGGCCGCGCGGAGCTTCTCGATGAGCGCGAGCGAGCCCGGGTAGGGCGCGATGCCCTCTTCGCGCAGCACGGCGGCGAACACCTCGTTCTTGCGGTTGCCCACGCCGCACACGGTGTCGGCGGTGGGCGGGTCGGACGGATCGCCCCACGGGATCTCGACGTCGCGCGAGCGCAGCAGGCTTGCGACGCCGTCGTAGCGCTGCTTGCCGTCGAGGTAGCGGTAGTAGTCGTCGTCGGTGTACGGCGGCTCGACGCCCCAGCCTGTGAACAGGTCGGTGAACATCGTCCGCCAGGCGTGCATGTGCACCTCGGCGGTCGGGGTGAGCACGCCGTCGAGGTCGAACAGCACCCCGTCGTAGGTCGTCAGGTCGGGAAGATCCACGGTCACTCTGCCAGCGTAGTCGCGGGGTGTGAACGGCACGTTTCTTTTCAGCGGGCGCTCGTGACCGTGAGGGTCTGGCGGGCGATCTCGAGCTCTTCGTTCGTCGGCACGACGAGCACCGTGACGGCCGAGTCGTCGGTCGAGATGACGCGGATGCCACGGCGACGCTCCTCGTTGCGGGCGGGGTCGACCCGCACCCCGAGAAAGCCGAGCGTCTCGAGCGCCGCCGCGCGCACGAGCGGCGAGTTCTCGCCCACGCCCGCCGTGAACGAGATGACGTCGACGCCGCCGAGCTGGGCGATGTAGGCACCCAGGTAGGCGCGCAGCCGGTGGATGTAGACGTCGAAGGCGAGCATCGCGGCACCGTTGCCCGCCTCGCGGCGCTCCTCGATGTCGCGCATGTCGGAGACGCCGGCGATTCCCAGCACGCCGCTGCGCTTGTTCAAGAAGTCGTCGAGCTGGCTCGGGGTCATCTCTTCGCGGCGCGCGAGCACGAGCAGCACCGACGGGTCGATGTCGCCGGAGCGGGTGCCCATGACGAGTCCTTCGAGGGGCGTCAGGCCCATCGAGGTCTCAACCGACAGGCCCCCGTCGATCGCCGTGATGGATGCCCCGTTGCCGAGGTGCAGCACGAGCTGCTTGAGCTCTTTGAGCGGCCGTCCGAGGTGCTCCGCCGCCGCCTCGCTCACGAACTTGTGGCTCGTGCCGTGGAACCCGTACCGACGGATGCGGTGCTTGCGCGCCATGTCGTGGTCGATCGCGTACGTGTACGCGGCGGGCGGCAGCGTCTGGTGGAACGCCGTGTCGAAGACGGCGACGTGCGGCAGGTCGGGGAACGCGGTGCGCGCGGCGCGGATGCCCTGCACCGCCCCCGGGTTGTGGAGCGGCGCGAGCACCGACAGCTCGTCGATGTTGATCTCGACGAGGTCGTCGATGAGGGTGGGGTGGAAGAACCGCGCCCCGCCCTGCACGACCCGGTGCCCGATCGCCGCCGGCGGATTCTCGATGAGCGAGGGGCCGAACTCGTCGAAGGCGCGAAGCATCACCTCGAACCCCACGGCGTGATCGGGGATCGGCAGTTCGCGCTCGTACGAGGCATCCGCCGCCTTGTGCGTCATCGCGCCGACGTCGGCGCCGATGCGCTCGACGAGGCCGGATGCCAGGGCCTGCTCGGTCTCGACGTCGATCAGCTGGTACTTGAACGACGACGAGCCGCTGTTGATCACGAGCACGACGGTCATGCGGAGACTCCCTCTGCCCGGGCAGACTGGGCCTGGATCGCGGTGATGGCGATCGTGTTGACGATGTCGTCGACGAGCGCACCGCGCGACAGGTCGTTGATCGGTTTGTTGAGGCCCTGCAGCACCGGGCCCATCGCGACCGCGCCCGCCGAGCGCTGCACCGCCTTGTAGGTGTTGTTGCCGGTGTTGAGGTCGGGGAAGACGAACACCGTCGCACGGCCCGCGACGGCGGAGCCGGGCATCTTCGCCTTCGCGACGGCGGCATCGGCGGCCGCGTCGTATTGGATCGGGCCCTCGACGAGCAGCTCGGGCGCGCGCTCGCGCACGAGCGCGGTCGCTTCGCGCACCTTGTCGACGTCCTCCCCCGACCCGGACTCCCCCGTCGAGTAGGACAGCATCGCGACGCGCGGCTCGATGCCGAACTCCGTCGCCGTCGCCGCCGACGAGATCGCGATGTCGGCCAGCTGCGGCGCGGTCGGGTCGGGGATGACGGCGCAGTCGCCGTACACCAGCACGCGGTCGGCGAGCGCCATGAGGAAGACGCTCGAGACCACGGAGACGCCCGGACGGGTCTTGATGATCTCGAAGGCGGGGCGGATCGTGTGCGCCGTCGTGTGGGCCGCGCCCGAGACCATGCCGTCGGCAAGCCCCAGGTGCACCATCATGGTGCCGAAGTACGAGACGTCGGTGACCGTGTCGGCCGCCTGCGCGTAGGTGACCCCCTTGTGGCTGCGCAGTTGCGCGTACTCGCGGGCGAAGCGGTCGACGATCACCGGGTCGAACGGGCTCAGCACCTGCGCCGCGCTGAGGTCGATGCCGAGCTCGACGGCGCGCCCGCGCACCTCGGCCTCTTCACCGAGGATCGTCAGGTCGGCGATGCCGCGGGTGAGCACCGTCGCGGCGGCCTTGAGCACACGGTCGTCTCCGCCCTCGGGCAGCACGATGCGCTTGCGCGAGGTGCGCGCCTTCTCGAGCAGCTGGTACTCGAACATGAGCGGCGTGACGACGGCGGAATGGGCGAGCCCGAGCGCGCGGGTGAACTCTTCGGTGTCGACGTTCTGTTCGAAGAGGGCCAGCGCCGTGTCGAAACGGCGCTGCGATCCCGCGGCCAGGCGGCCGCGCGTGCCCATCACACGGACGGCGGTGTCGTAGGTGTCGAGGTCGGTCTGCACGATCGGCAGCGACGAGTCGAGGCCGGCCATGAGGTCGTCGACGGCGGCCGGCAGCGGGAACGGGCCGTTCAGGATGATGCCCGAGATCGACGGGAACGTGCCCGACGAGTTCGCCAGCAGCAGGCCCAGCAGCACCTCGGTGCGGTCGGCGGGAACGATCACGATCGCGCCGTCGGTGAGCCTCGGCAGGATGTTGTTGAGCGACATGCCGGCCACGACCACGTCGAGCACTTCGCGGGTCATGAGGTCTTCGTCGCCTCGCAGCAGCCGGCCGCCGAGGCGCAGCATGATGTCGCGCACCGCCGGGGCGACCAGCAGCACGTCTTCGGGGATCGACCAGACCCCGACCGGCGCCTCGCGGGTGCCGTCGGCGGCGGGCGCGTCGACCACGACGGCGTGCACGGCCGCGTTGATCTCGCGCAGGCGCGCGGGGTCGGCGCGGTTGGTGATCACCGCGAAAAGCTCGGCGCGCTGATACGAGATGTCGGTGAGGGCCAGCGACATCAGCTGCCCGAGCTGCTCGGGCGTGCGCGCGACGCTCATGCCGAGACGGTCGCCCTGGTCGGCGCGGCCGTTCAGCACGACGAGCACGGGCGCTCCGAGGTTCGCGGCGATGCGCGCGTTGTAGGCGAGCTCGCTCGTCGAGCCGACATCGGTGAAGTCGCTGCCGACGATGACGACCGCGTCGCACTTGGCCTCGACCGCTTTGAACCGCTCGACGATCTTCGACAGCGCCGCGTCGGGATCGGCGCGCACCTCGTCGTAGGTGACGCCGACGGCCTCTTCGTAGTCGAGGTCGACGCCGATGTGGTCGAGCAGCATCTCGAGCACGTAGTCGCGTTCGGCGGTCGAGCGGGCGATGGAGCGGAACACCCCCACGCGCGGGATCGACCGGGTGAGCGCGTCGATCACGCCGAGAACGATGGTGGACTTCCCCGACAAGCCCTCGGTCGAGGTGATGTAGATGCTCTGCGCCACCCCGCCAGCCTATGGCGGGCATGGATGCCCCGGCCAGGCTCCCCCCGGACAAAACCCCGTCGCGCCTGCCGGCGGGCAAAAGAAAGACTCTCCGCGAACCCGGCAGAGCCTGGTTACCCTTGCTACGTTTCCGTCCTGGGGGATTTGGCCTGGGTGCCGCCTCGCGGAGAGCTAGATGCGAGTTTACCCGACGTCTGGGCCCGGGCCGCACCACGGCTCCGCCGCCGGGTTAGCATCGAGCAGGCACCGCCGCTGAGACAGGGAGACGCATGCCCGACCACCCGCTCACCGCCGACTCTTTCGCCCGCTCCACCGACGCCGTGCTCGCGTCTGTCGAGCGCGTGATCGACGGCAAACCCGCCGCCGTCCGCGCGGCCCTCGTGTGCCTGCTCGCCGAGGGCCACCTGCTCATCGAAGACGTGCCCGGGGTCGGCAAGACCGTGCTCGCCCGCGCGCTGGCGGCATCGGTCGACGCGACGGTGCGGCGCATCCAGTTCACCCCCGACCTGCTGCCGGGAGACGTCACGGGCGTCAGCGTCTACAACCCCGTCGACCGCGAGTTCGAGTTCAAACCCGGCGCGATCTTCGCGCACATCGTGATCGCCGACGAGATCAACCGGTCGTCGCCGAAGACGCAGTCGGCCCTGCTCGAGGCGATGGAAGAGCGCCAGGTCACCGTCGACGGCACGTCGCACCCGCTCGATGACCCGTTCCTCGTCGTGGCGACGCAGAACCCGCTCGAGATGGAGGGCACCTACGCCCTGCCCGAGGCGCAGCGCGACCGCTTCATGATGCGCATCTCGATGGGGTATCCGGATGCCGCGAGCGAAGCGCTCATGCTGCGCCAGCGCGGCACGGCGAACCCCCTCGACGCCCTGACGCCGGTGATCGACGCCGACGGGGTGCGCGGCCTGATCGCGTGGGCACGAGGCATCCACGTCTCCCCCGCCGTCGAGGAGTACACGGTGGCGCTCGCGCGCGCGACGCGCGAACACGCCGACGTGCGGTTGGGTGCGAGCCCGCGCGCGACGCTGCAGCTCGTGCGTGCCGCGAAGGTGTGGGCCGCCCTCGACGGCCGCGAGTTCGTCATCCCCGACGACGTCGCGACGCTCGTCGAGCCCGTGTTCGCGCACCGCATGATCGCCGCGCGCGGCTCGGCGACCCGCGGACACGGGGGCGCCGACACGATCTCGTCGATCCTGCGCGGCATCGTCGGCAGCGTGCGCGTGCCGCTCGCGACCCGGTGACGGTGCCGTGTTCTCGCGCTGGCCGCTGACCTTCCGCGGGACGGGTGCGGCCCTGCTCGCCGCCGCGTGCCTCGTGCTCGCGCAGCGGTTCGCGCTGGCCGAGCTGGTCTATCTGGCCGTGCTGCTCGTGCTGCTCGTCGCGGGCAGCATCGCGACGCTCTACCTCGTGCGCCGCTCCGAGCGGGTGACCCGCTCGTTCGACCCCGCCGTCGTGTCCGTCGGCGACGAGGTGGCCGTGCGGCTGCGGATCGAAATCCGGAGCCCCCTTCCCGCTGCCCAAGGCCGCTGGCACGACGCTCTCCCCGACGGCGTGCACGGCGAGGCGAACGGTGTCTTCCCCGAGACCTCGTCGGGAGTGCGCGCGAAGGGGCGCGACACCGAGCTCGCGTACACGGCGACGGCGGCGCGTCGAGGCATCCGGAACATCGGCCCGCTGTCGGTGGTCGCCACCGACCCGTTCGGCCTCGCGCGCCGGCGCCACACGATCGGCCGCGCGCTCCCGCTGACGGTCACCCCGGCGCTCGTCGAGCTCGGCCCGCTCGCCGACCAGTCGGGCGACCTCGGTGGCGGCATGCACAGCGCGACCGATCAGCTCGGTCAGGGATCGGACAACCTCGTGCCCCGCCACTACGTGCCGGGCGACTCGATGCGGCGCATCCACTGGCGCGCGAGCGCGCACCGCGACGAGCTGATGGTGCGTCAAGAAGAGCAGGAGACGACTCCCGAGGCGGTGGTCGTGCTCGACCGCACCGCGGCGCACTGGGCGCCCGACGCCGCGCGCTCCGCCGGTGCCGACGCGGCCTTCGAGGCCGCGGTGTCGGCGTGCCTGTCGGCGGCGGCGCTGCTCGCGCGCGAGGGGTACACCGTCGCCGTGATCGACGGCGACGGCGCCGCCTTGAGCGACGAGGTCGCCGGTGGCGACGCGGCCGGCATCGAGCGGCTCGCCGTCGACCTCGCGACCGTCAAGGCGCGCCGAGACGGCAGCCTCGCGGGGCCCCGCAGCCTCTTCGCGAGCGACCCGACCGGGCCCCTGGTGATCGTCGCGGGAGCGATCGACGACGCGGATGCCGCGGCGCTCGCCCCGCTCGTGCACCACACCTCCCTCCCCCTGCTGCTCGCCGCCGCACCCGCCGAGGGCGCACTGCGGCACGCGGCCGAACGGGGCTGGCGCGCCGCCGAGATCGGCGACGGCGTCGACCTGGCCGCGGCGTGGAACGTCGCGGTCGATCGCGGAAACCTCGGGGCGCGCCGTGTCGACGCCTGACCGCGCGCGCCGCGGCCGACCTCGCGGCGAGGTGCGCCTGACGATCGCGCTGTGGCTCGCGATCGTCGCGACGATGGTCCCGCTTCTGCGGGTCGTGCACAGCGGCGGCTGGTTGCCCGGCGCCGCCGTCCTCGCGGCGGTGCTGCTCGCCGTCGGCTTCGCACTGCGCCGCGCCCGCCGCGTGCCGGCGATCGCGGTGACCCTCGTCGAGATCGTCGTGTGGGTCGCGGCGGTCACGGCGGTGTTCCTGCCGAGCGCCGCGCTCCTGCGGGTCATCCCGACCGCAGAGACGCTGCGCGCGGGCACCGACCTCGTGCGCGACGCGGGGCAGCAGATCCTCGAAGGGGTCGCGCCGCTCGCCGCGACCGCCGCGCTCGGGTTCGTGATCGTCGCGGCGCTGGGCCTGCTCACGATCGCGCTCGACCACGTCGTGCTCACGGCACGGATGCCGCTGCTGGCGGCCGTGGCGCTCGTGATCGTCTGGCTCATCCCCGCCATCGCCGTGCCCGCCGGGGTCGACGTGGTCGCGTTCGTCGTGCTCGCCGCGGCGATCCTGTACCTCATCCGCGCCGAGACCCGCACGCGCGAGACGACGGCCGCGCGGGCGGGCGGCGTCACGGCCGTGGCCGTGACGATCGGCGTGGTCGCGATCGTCGGCGCGGTCATCGGCGGGCCGGCCCTCCCGCCGCCGACCGCGTCGGCCGGCGGCTCGGGGGTCGCCGCGAGCATCGACCCCTCGCTCGACCTCGGCGACGATCTGCGCCAGCCCGGCGACGTGGCCGTGCTCACGTTCCGCAGCGACGCCCCGCAGCTGCCGAACCTGCGCGTGGCAACCCTGTCGCTGTTCGACGGCGACGTCTGGCAGCCCGACCGCCCGCGCTCGGTCGAGCTGACAGACGCGGGGCTCGATCCGGTGACGGCGGGCGACGGCATCCGTATCGCCGAGTACCACACGAACGTCGACGTCGCCCAGCTCTCGTCGGCCTACCTGCCCGTGCCCTACCCCGCCGTGACGGTCACGGGCCTCGAGGGCGACTGGCGTGCGGTGCCCTACAGTCGCACGCTGCTGACCGGTCAGAGCAACGCGCAGGGGCAGCGTTACGAGGTCGTCTCGCAGGCCCCGCAGCCAACGCTCGAACAGATCCGCGCCGCGTCGGCGCGCCTCGACGACACCGCGGTCGATGTGACCGCGGTGCCCGCTGATACGCCGGCGGTGGTCGGCGACACGGCGCGCACCGTGACCGCCGGGGCGGAGACCGACTACGACCGGCTCGTCGCACTGCAGAGCTGGTTCCGCGGGCCCGAGTTCACCTACTCCCTCGACACGCCCGTCGTCGAGGGCTTCGACGGGGCCGGGGTCGAGGCGGTCGCCGCCTTCCTCGACCGCAAAGAGGGGTACTGCGTGCACTTCGCGGGCGCGTTCGCGCTGATGGCGCGGACGCTCGGCATGCCGTCGCGGATCGTCGTGGGGTTCCTCCCCGGCAAGTTCACGGGCGACACGGTCGACGGGCAGCGCGTCGCCGAGGTGACGACGGGACAACTGCACGCGTGGCCCGAGGGCTATTTCGAGGGCGTCGGCTGGGTCGCCTTCGAGCCGACGAAGAGCCTCGGCACGCCGACGCGGTTCGCGAGCGCCACCGATCCGGCGGGCGCGAGCGGCGACGACGTCACCGCGCCGACCACCGCGCCCACGGCATCGGCGACACCCACGACGGCGCCCGAGGAACGCCCGGATGCGGGTGGCGACGCCTCGGCGGTCACGGCGCGCGGGATCGATCTGCGGCCGCTCGCCGGGATCGTGCTCGCCATGCTGGTGATCGGCGCCGCTCCGGGGCTCGCCGGCGGCGCGCGCCGCCGCGTGC
>NZ_JAAGRY010000075.1 GCF_015707995.1 Microbacterium paulum | reverse complement strand
CACCGGCGAGCCCCTGCAGGTCGCCGGCGCGTTCACCGTCGACAGCCTCGGCGGAGCGTTCATCGAGCGCGTCGAGGGCGACCCGTCGACCGGCGTCGACGCGGGCGGGTTCTGGCAGGTGCACCGCCTCGCGGCGGCGACCCTCACCGCCGCCGTGCGCGATGCCCTCGAGACCGCCGGTGGCGTCGACCCCGCCGCGCACCACCTCGACCTGTACGGCGGGGTGGGCTTGTTCGCCGCGGCGATCGCCGAAGCAGGCGGCCCCGGAACGCGCGTGACGAGCGTCGAGTCGGATGCCCGGGCCACCGAGCACGCCGGAGAGAACCTCTCCGAGTGGGTCGGCGCCCGCGCCGAGACCGCCCGCGCCGACCGCTATCTCGCCACCCTCGCGGCTCAGGCGGGGGCCGCCGAGCGTGCGCGGCTCGCGCGCGGCGTGGTGCTGCTCGACCCGCCGCGGGCGGGCGCCGGCCGCGAGGTCGTCGACGGGATCGCGGGGTTCGACCCGGCATCCGTCGTCTACGTCGCGTGCGATCCGGTCGCCCTCGCGCGCGACCTCGGCACGTTCCGCGCGCACGGCTACGAGCAGCTGCGCATCGACGCGTTCGACCTCTTTCCGCATTCGCACCATGTCGAGGCGGTCGCCGTGCTCGCCCGCGCGGCTGGCTAGGCTGACCGCATGACGCGCGTCGCCCTGATCGACGACCACGAGTCGGTGCGACTCGGGCTCGAGGCGGCGTGCGCGCGGGCGGGCACGAAAGAGGTCGTGTTCTCGGGCAGCACGGTGCGGGCGTACCTCGACTGGCGCGCCCAGAGTGGAGCGCCGCCCGCCGACATCGTGGTGCTCGACCTGACGCTCGGCGACGGCACGACCGTCACCGAGAACGTCACGCGACTCGTGGCTGACGGGTCGCCCGTGCTCATCCACAGCGTCGCCGACCGGGCGGCGGCGGTGCGCGAGGCGCTCGCCGCCGGAGCTACCGGCATCATCAGCAAGGCGTCGCGCACCGACGACGTGATGGACGCGATCGGCACCATCGCCCACGGCGAACCGCTCGAGAACATCGAGTGGGCGAGCGCCGTCGAGGGCGACCGTGCCTTCGCCGACGCGCAGCTGTCGGCGCGCGAGCGCGATGTGCTGCGGCTGTACGCCGCGGGGCTGCCGCTGAAAGCCGTGGCAGAGCGGCTCGGAGTCGCGTACTCGACCGCGAAAGAGAACATCACGCGCGTGCGCGTGAAGTACGTCGAGGTGGGCCGCCCTGCACCGACGAAGGTCGACCTGCTTCGTCGCGCGATGGAGGACGGGCTCGTCGTGCACGACCGCAGCGACGGCGACGGTGGTCGCTGACCGTCCGTCGCTGCCTCGTGTGGCGACCGGTCCGGCGGCGCGGCCGCCCCTCGGCGACATCGGCGACATCGCCGGCGGCGCGGGCGGCGCGGGCGGTAACGGCGCCGAGCGGTTCACCGAGTCGCGGGTCGAGCGCATCGTCGCCCTCGTCGTGGCGCTCGGCTGCGCGGTGCTCGGAACCCAGGCGTTCGTCAACGCCCTCAGCACGCCTCAGGCGGCCGGCCTCTGGCGGGTCGGGCTGCTCATCGTGGCGTTCCTGCCGCTCGCGGCGATGATCCTCGCCCTCGCGACCGGCGCGTTCGTGCGCGGCGCGAGCAGGCTCTGCGCGCTGTCGCTCGTCGTGGTGCTCGCGTTCTGGCCGCTCGCGACGGCGGGAGCGGCGACCGACCCCTCGGTGCAGCCGTGGGTCTGGTATCTGCTGAACGTCGCGACCGCGGCGGCGGTGATGGCGTTCGAGGTCGTGCTGCAGATCGTGTGGGCTGTGCTGGTGCCGGCGCTCTACGCGGCGGTGCGGCTGACGCAGATCGATGCGATGCCGGCCGGCGCGAACGCCGCGCAGACGGTGGGAATCGTGCTGGATGCCGTGTTCGCGCTCATTCTCGCGGGCGTCATCATCGCCCTCGGTTGGATGCTGCGCGGCACGGCCGTGGGCATCGACCGCGCCCGCCGCGACGCGGTCGCCTCGTACGCGGCGGCGGCGGAGGCCGATGCCGTCGAGACCGAGCGGGTCGCGGTCGCGGCACTCATGCACGACAGCGTGCTCGCGGCGCTTATCGCCGCCGAGCGCGCCTCGACGCCCCGCGAAGAAGCGCTCGCGGTGTCGATGGCGCGGGAGGCGCTCACGCGGCTCGCGAACGCCGAGCAAGACGTGGGCGAGGGTTCCGATGAGGCGGTGCCCGTGGCATCCATCGTCACCGGCATCGAGCGCGCGGCGGCCGACCTCGGTCTCGATCTCAGGGTGCGGGCCGCGCTCGACCCCGACGGCGGGCCGGTGCCGGGGCGGGTGGCGCGCGCGATCGTGCTGGCCGCGACGCAGGCGGTGGCCAACGCCGTGCAGCACGCGGGAGCCCGGGGCCTCGTGGTTTCGGTGCGCGCAGACCCGGCGACGATCTCGGTGCAGGTGTCCGACGCGGGCGCCGGGTTCGCTCCCGCGTCGGTGCCCGTCGACCGCCTCGGCATCCGCGGGTCGATCGTGGCGCGCATGGCCGCCGCCGGCGGGCGCGCCCGCGTGCAGACGGGCGCCGAGGGCACGACGATCCGCCTCGACTGGGACCGTCCGCGATGAGCGGCGCCCGGCCCGCTCAGGGCGTGCGCCCCGTGCTCTCGGGCCTCGGTGTCGCCTTCACGGCCTACCTCGCGGTCGGTGCGCTGTTGTGGACCTCGCCGCTCGCGTACCCCGTCGTGCAGGTGATCGCGATCGCCTTCTACCTTGTGACGACGTGGGTGTGCATCTTCTGGAACGCCCGCATCGAATCGACCCCCGACCTCGTGCGCAGCCGGTTCGGCGTGCGCATGCTGCTGCCGGCATGGGCCGTGGTGCTGGCGCTCGCGGTCGCCGCCATCGTGCCGACCGCGAGCTGGGTGGCGGCGGGGCCCGGGGCCGGCGAGAACGACTACGCCACCTGGAGCCTCGGGGCCGTCGGCGCCCTCATGGCGATCGTGATGGTGCGCCGCCGGCCGTGGGCCGCCTGGGCGGGCGTGGGGCTCGCCGCCGTCGCGGCGATGGTCTGGATCGGTCTGCCGTCGGCCCTCGCGCTCGGCGTCGTCGGCGCCGTGCTGTGGGTCGGGGTGGCGCAGCTGCTGTCGTGGCTGGTCGACCGCGCCGCACGCGATACCGCTCGGCTCACCGAGCTGCAGCGCGACGCGTCGCAATGGCTCGCCTCGCAAGAGGGCATGCGCCGCGAACGCCGCACCCAGGTGCAGCGCGCGCTCGCCGTCGCGGGGCCCGTGCTCGCCCACACGATCGCGGTCGGCGGGCATCTCGACGACACCGAGCGCCAGTTGGCGCGCCTGGCTGAGGGAACACTGCGCGACGAGCTGCGCGGAGCGGGGCTGCTCGACGACGACGTGCGCGCCGCGCTGTCGGCCGCCCGCGGCCGCGGATCGGTCGTCTCTGTGCTCGATGAGGGCGGCCTCGACGACCTCGCACCCGACGACCGCGCCGAACTGCGTGCCGAGCTAGCCCGGCTGATCGAGGGCGCGCGGTCGCAGCGGCTCTACATCCGGGCATCCACCCACCCCGACATCGCCGTCACCGTCGTCGGGCGCTCAGCCTCCGACGGCGGAGAAGACACGGTCGACCTGTGGCGCGAGTTCGCGCGCCCCCCGCGCGACGGGCGAATGGATGCCACGGCCTGAGCCCTAGGCATTCGACGAGACCGGCCTGAGCCGGCGTCCGCCGAGGCGGAGAAGAAGGAGGCGAGGGGCGGCGAAGCCGCCCGCCCCTCGCCGTGCGAGCCGGTTACCCGAAAACCGACCCGCGAGGGTGCGGCCGTGCAGAAAAACACGGTGCACCGAACGCAGAAGCGTTCCAGCACGTTCAGTCTGACGGGTTCGCCAGAACTTGTCTGTAGGTATTTTGGGGGACAAGAACGTCCCCCGTGCCGCTTCGCTGCGGTGGCGTCTCAACCGCCGAAGCGGCCCCAGCCGATCTCGCGGCGCAGCGGCTGGCGCAGTGCGCGCGCCGACACCTGCCACGCCGACGGCCGCGGTTCGGGCTCGGCGAGAGCCTCGTCTGCTTCGCGCTGGTAGGCCTCGGTGACGACCGCGACGACGGCCGCGAGTTCGTCCGCGGTGGGCTCACCGCGCCGCACGCGCACGTCGGGGGTCTCGGCTGCGCTCACAGCGGGATGTTCCCGTGCTTCTTCGCGGGCAGGCTCGCGCGCTTGCCGCGCAGCGAGCGCAGGGCTTTCGCGATCGCGACGCGGGTCTGCGCGGGCTCGATAATGCCGTCGAGCTCGCCGCGCTCGGCCGCGAGGAACGGGGATGCCACGTTGTACGTGTACTCGTTCGCCAGGCGCTGTCGCACTGCGGCGACGTCCTCACCGGCCTCGGCGGCCTTCTTGATCTCGTTGCGGTAGAGGATGTTCACCGCGCCCTGCCCGCCCATCACTGCGATCTCGGCGGTGGGCCAGGCGAGGTTGATGTCGGCGCCGAGCTGCTTCGACCCCATCACGATGTACGCGCCGCCGTAGGCCTTCCGGAGGATCACGGTCACGAGCGGCACCGTCGCCTCGGCGTATGCGTAGAGAAGCTTCGCGCCGCGGCGGATGACGCCCGTCCACTCTTGGTCGGTACCGGGCAGGTAGCCGGGCACGTCGACGAGGGTCAGGATCGGGATCGAGAACGCGTCGCAGAAGCGCACGAAGCGGCTCGCCTTCTCGCCCGCCTCGATGTTGAGCGTGCCGGCCATCTGCGAGGGCTGGTTGGCGATGATGCCGACCGTGCGACCTTCGATGCGGCCGAGGCCGATGACGATGTTCGGGGCGAACAGCGGCTGCACCTCGAGGAACTCGCCGTCGTCGACGACGTGCGAGATCACCTGGTGGATGTCGTAGGGCTGGTTCGGCGAGTCCGGGATGATCGCGTTGAGCACGCGGTCGGCGTCGGTGGTCTCCCACTCGAACGCGTTCTCGTAGATCGGCACGTCCGACATGTTGTTGTCGGGCAGAAAGCTGATCATGGTGCGCGCATAGTCGAGCGCGTCGTCTTCGTCTTCGGCGAGGTAGTGCGCGACGCCCGAGCGGGTGTTGTGCGTGTAAGCGCCGCCGAGCTCTTCCATGCCGACGTCTTCGCCGGTCACCGTCTTGATGACGTCGGGGCCGGTGACGAACATCTGCGAGGTCTTGTCGACCATGATGACGAAGTCGGTCAGGGCGGGAGAGTAGACGGCGCCACCCGCGGCGGGGCCCATGATGATCGAGATCTGCGGGATGACGCCCGAGGCAGCGGTGTTCAGGCGGAAGATCTCGCCGTACTTGCCGAGCGCGACGACACCTTCTTGAATGCGGGCTCCGCCCGAATCGAGGATGCCGATGATCGGCATGCCGCCGCGCAGCGCGAACTCCATCACCTTGATGATCTTCTCGCCGGCGACCTCGCCGAGCGATCCGCCGAACGTCGTGAAGTCCTGCGCGTAGACGGCGACGGTGCGGCCGTGGATCGTGCCGACGCCGGTGACCACGGCGTCGCCGTAGGGGCGCGAGCGGTCCATGCCGAACGCGGTCGTGCGGTGGCGCACGTACTCGTCGAGCTCGACGAACGTGCCCGGGTCGACGAGCAGCTCGATGCGCTCGCGGGCGGTGAGCTTGCCCTTGGCGTGCTGCTTGTCGCGCGCGACGGTCTCGGCATCGACGACCGCCTCTTGGTAGCGCGCGCGGAGGTCGGCGATCTTGCCAGCGGTCGTGGACAGGTCGCCCTGGGTGGTCTGGTCGGTCACGCGTTCCACCCTAGCGAGCGGGAGTGCGGGCCGGTTGGGGGACTGCCACAACGACATGGCGTTTTCGCTGTAGGCATCCGGTTCTCCGTCGGGCTCCCGGTCGCGGCGCACGCGCCGTAGGGTGGCGCTATGCCGATCCCCACGCAGGGCTTTCCGCTCGCCGCCGCCGTCACGCCTCGCCTGCAAGTCGTGAGCCACGTCGATTCGACCAACGCCAAACTCGGTCACGACGCGGCCGCCGACCCTGACGGGCACCCGCATCTGTCGGTCGTCGTGACCGACGATCAGCGCGCCGGGCGCGGGAGGCTCGACCGGGTGTGGACGGCGCCGGCCGGAACGGCGCTCGCCATCTCGGTGCTGCTGCGGGTCGGCGCGGTGAAGACCGCCGACCGGGGCTGGATTCCGCTCATCGCGGGTGCGGCGATGCGCGAGGCCGTGGCGGCGCAGCTCGGCGGAGACAAGGGCGAGAAGCCCGCCGCTCGCGTCAGCATCAAGTGGCCGAACGACGTGATCGTCGGCGACGGTGAGGCCGCGGCGGGGCGCAAGATCAGTGGCATCCTCACCGAAGTGCTCCCCTCCGACCCGCTCACGGTGATCGTGGGGGCGGGCGTCAACACCACCATGCCCACCGTCGACCTGCCCGTGCCGACCGCGACCTCGTTCGCCGATCTGGGCGTCGAGGTCGACGAAGACCGCCTGCTCGCCGACTACCTCACGGCTCTCCGCGACGGCATCGCCGCCCTTGCCGTCAGCGGTCACGCGGCGGTCGCCGAGGGGATCACGTCGCACTGCAGCACGCTCGGCACCGAGGTCGCCGTCTCCCTCCCGGGCCCCGCCGGCGGCACGACCCTGCGCGGGCGCGCGGTGCGGTTGGATGCCGAGGGGCGGCTCGTCGTCGAGAGCGAGGGCACCGAGGCGGTCGTCAGCGCGGGCGACGTGGTGCACGTGCGCTGATCGGGCGCGGGCACGGGCCCCGGCGCCGCGATGCGTTCGCCGACACGCCCATCCCGACCCGTGTGACCCCTGATCGGGGGTGCAGCGCGCCACAATGGAGGGGTGAACCAGCCGACCGCGTACACGGGGCGCCCCCTCACCCCGGCGCCCGGCGCCGAGCCGCGCGAACTGCGCATCGCGCGCGTGCGTCCGCACGCGCGGCGGCTGTTCTGGTCGGCTCTCGTGCTCATCGCGGTCGCGGGGGCGGTCGGCTACTTCTCGGGGAATCTTCCCGCCCCTCTCGACGGGGCGCCCGATTGGGCGCTCTGGGCGGCGGCCGGCGTGGTCGTGCTGCTGCTCGTGGTGGTGCCCTACCTGCGCTGGCTCTCGCGCACCTACACCGTGACGACGCGGCGCGTGATCGCCCGGTCGGGGCTCGTGCGGCGCACCCGCACCGAGATGGGGCACGCGCGCGGCTACACGATCGCCGAGCGGCGCGGGCCGATCCAGCGGCTGTGGGGTGCGGGCACCCTGACGCTCACGAACGGCGTCGACGCGCCGCTGCGCATGGTCGACATCCCCGCCGTGCGGCTCATGAACGAGACCCTCGCCGACCAGGTCGAGGTGAGCCAGATCCTCGCGCACCGCGATTCGCACGCCATCCCGGTCGTTCCCGGCCCGCCGCCCCCGCTGCCGTCCGACCTCGCCTGACCGCTCCTCGCCCCGCCGCGCGCGCTCGTGCACGTAGGCGGTCCACAGCGGCGGTCTCGGGGCATCCGTCGACCTGGGAGGATGGACGGGTCGAAAGGGATGCCATGGCTCTGACACTCGGGATCGTCGGCGGCGGACAGCTGGCCAGGATGATGATCGCGCCGGCGGTGGAGCTCGGCGTCGACGTGCGTGTGCTCGCCGAAGAGCCGGGCATGTCGGCGGCGATCGCCGCCACCGCGACGGGCGACTACCGCGACCTCGAGACGGTGCGCGCCTTCGCGCACGGCGTCGACGTCGTCACCTTCGACCACGAGCACGTGCCGCAAGAGGTGCTGCGCGCCCTCGTCGCCGACGGCGTGGCCGTTCACCCCGGCCCCGACGCGCTGCGGTTCGCCCAGGACAAGCTCGAGATGCGCGCGCGCCTGGCCGAGCTCGGTGCGCCGCAGCCCGAATGGGCGGCGGTGGCGGATGCCTCGGAGCTGCAGGCCTTCCTCGACGCGAACGGCGGTCGCGCGGTCGTCAAGACGCCCCGCGGCGGGTACGACGGCAAGGGTGTGCGGGTCGTCGAGAGCCCCGACGAGGTCGCCGACTGGTTCGGCGACGGACCGCTGCTGGCGGAAGAGCTCGTCGACTTCGCCCGCGAACTCGCCCAGCAGGTCGCCCGCCGCCCGTCGGGCGAGCTGGCCGTCTACCCCGTCGTCGAGACGGTGCAGCGCGGCGGGGTCTGCGCCGAGGTGATCGCCCCGGCCCCGAACGGTGCGCCGCGCCTGGTCGAGGTCGCCGCCGAGATCGGTGCGGCGATCGCCGAGGGGCTCGGTGTCACCGGGATGCTCGCGGTCGAGCTGTTCGAGACGACCGATGAGCGCCTGCTCGTCAACGAGTTGGCGATGCGTCCGCACAACAGCGGGCACTGGGGGCAGGACGGCGCCGTCACCGGCCAGTTCGAGCAGCACGTGCGCGCCGTGCTCGACCTGCCGCTCGGCGATCCCGCGCCGCGTCAGCCGTGGGCCGTGATGGTGAACATCCTCGGCGGCCCCGAGAGCGATTCGCTCGAGAGTCGGCTGCCCGCCGCGCTCGCCGCGCATCCCGCGGCCAAGGTGCACACGTACGGCAAAGCGCCCCGGCCCGGGCGCAAGGTGGGGCACGTCAACGCCACCGGCGACGACCTCGACTCGGTCGTCTACGAAGCGCGCGCGGCGGCGTCGTTCTTCGTCGACTGATCCTCGGAGAACTCCGCGGCCCCGGCCGCGACGTGTGGCGTTCCGGGGATCTTCCAGGGTGTCGCCCTAGCCTTGACGCGTGACCTCGACGCGCATCTCTTCGGCATCCCCTCTCGTCGGCGTCGTCATGGGGTCGGACTCCGACTGGCGCGTCATGAGCGACGCCTCGCAGCTGCTCAGCGAGTTCGGCATTCCGCACGAGGTCGAGGTGGTCTCGGCCCACCGCACGCCCGACAAACTCATCTCGTACGGGCGCGGTGCGCGCGACCGCGGCCTCAAGGCGATCATCGCCGGGGCCGGGGGAGCGGCGCACCTGCCCGGCATGCTGGCATCGGTCACCGCGCTCCCCGTGATCGGCGTGCCGGTGCAGCTGGCGACCCTCGACGGCCTCGACTCGCTGCTGAGCATCGTGCAGATGCCGGCGGGGATCCCGGTGGCGACCGTGTCGATCAACGGGGCTAAGAACGCGGGCCTGCTCGCGGCCCGCATCCTCGGCGCCTCGGACGCGCGGCTGGGCGACCGGGTGGAGCAGTACGCGAAGCTGCTCGAAGAGCAGGTCGAAGAGAAGAACCGTCGCCTGAAGGAGTCGCTGTGAGCGTGTCGGCACCGCCGCGGATGCCACGGCAGCCGGCGCCCGCGGGCGGCGGCGCGACCTCGGCACAGGGCTCGGGCGTGATCATCGGCGAGCAGCCGATCCGGCGCCCCGACACGCGATCGCCGCAGGTGATGACGCGGCGGGCCTGGTGGCTCGTCGTGCTGAACTTCGTGATGCCCGGGTCGGCGCAGTCGCTCACCGGCAACCGGCGTCTCGGGCGCATCGGCCTGACCGCGACGTTCGTGCTGTGGGCGGCGGTGCTGCTGACCGTGATCGCCGCGTTCCTGTGGCCGGGCGTGCTGCCCGTGCTCGCCTCAAACGGGTTCTTCCTCCTGGCGGTGCAGATCGCGTTGCTCGCGTATGCCGTGCTCTGGGTCGTGCTCACGATCGACACGCTCCGCCTCGTGCGCCTCGTCAAGACGCGGCGGGGGGCGCGCCCGGCGATCGCCGCGGTCGCGATCCTCGGAATGGTCGTCGGCAGCGGCGGTGCGGCCTACGCCGCGCAGCAGCTCGTGGCGCCCGCGCGCGAGCTGCTGGCATCCATCTTCACGAACAACACCCCGCCGGTGGACCCCTCGAACGGGTACTACAACTTCTTGCTGCTGGGTGCCGACTCGGGGCTCGGGCGCGACTCGATGCGCTTCGACTCGATCTCGGTCGTGTCGGTGAACGCCGAGACCGGCGCCGTGCACATCACCGGCATTCCGCGCGACCTCGCCTACGTGCCGTTCGCCGACGGCCCGATGCACGACCTCTACCCCGACGGGTTCGAAGGCCACTACTCCGAGACGTGCGGCTGGGGCCCGGGTATCAACCAGCTGATGAACGCGGTCGATATCTGCCAAGACGACGACGGCGCGAGCATCTATCCCGATGCGGCGGCCAACTCGTCGACGCCCGCGATCGAGGCGACGAAAGATGCCGCCGAGGGCATCCTGGGCATCCAGATCCCGTACTACGTCTTCGTCGACATGAAGGGCTTCGCCGACATCGTCGACGCGCTCGGCGGCGTCGACATCACCGTGCAGGAGCGGCTGCCCAAGGGTGGCGGACCCACCTACGAGGGCGAGCCGGCCGAAGACTGGGCGATCGGTTGGATCGAAGCGGGCCCGCAGCACATGGACGGCGACACCGCGCAGTGGTACGCCAGGTCGCGCTACACGACGAGCGACTGGGACCGCATGCGGCGCCAGCGCGAACTGCAGCAGGCGATCCTCGCGCAGGCGAACCCGGCGAACGTGCTGTCGCGGTTCCAGCAGGTGGCGGCGGCGGGGGAGGACCTCGTGCAGACCGACATCCCGTCGGGTCTCCTGCCGTTCCTGATCGACCTCGCCGTGAAGGCGAAGGAGCAGCCCGTGCAGACGCTCGAGCTGACGCCCGAGGGGGCCGGGATCGACACCGACGAACCGACCGCCGACGAATACGCGCACGTGCGCGAGCTCGTGCAGCAGAACCTGTACCCGCCGTCTCCGACGGCGACGCCGGAGGGGTGAGCGCGTGACGGCTCTTCTGCGGGTGGTGCTCGACCAGGTGGTCGCGCCGACGGGCGCCGATCTGTCGACGGCGTCGCGCGAGCTCGGTCGCGCGCTCGTGAAGACAGCGCCGAAGGGGTGCGCCGTCGAGGGGATCGTGCCGGCCGTCGCCGATGTCGCCGGTGTCGTCGAGGGTGCCGTGCCGGGGCTCGCGTCGCTGTCGCGCATGGCTTTGCCGCGTCGCGAACTGGCCGCGGCGTGGCAGCTGGGGGTCGCGCCGGGCGTCGGCGGGGGCATGATCCACTCGCCGACCTTGCTCGCCCCACTCGTCAAGCACGACCGGGTGCACGACCACGATCAGACCGTGGTCACGCTGTGGGACTTGGATGCCTGGGAGCGCCCCGCCGAGCTGGCGCGGCCGGCCGTCACGTGGCACAAGGCGATGCTGAAGCGGGCGGCGCGGTTCGCGGACGCGCTTGTCGTGCCGACCCATGCGCTGGCCGCGCGTGTCGCGGAGCTGGGGGCGTTCGGGGATCGGGTGCGGGTGATCGCGGGGGCGGCGCCTTCGGGCTTCGCCGTGCCGACCGACGAGGTGGGTCGCCGGCGGGCGCTCGATCTGCCCGAGGGTTTCGTGCTGACGGCCGGTTCGTCGGCGCCGTCAGCACAGTTGTCGGATGCCTTCGCCGCCGTCGCCCGGGCGGGGCTCGACCTGCCGGTCGTGGTTCTCGACGTACCCGCGGGTGACGAGCCCGCGGTGGTCGACATGGCCGCCGCCGCGGGTCTCGGCGAGGGGCGCGTGCACGTGCAGGGCGCGCTGGACGATGCCGACCGTGCCGCGATGTTCGGCGGCGCGGTTGCCTTCGTCGCGCCGGCGGTGTCGTCGGCGTTCCCGTGGAGGGTCGTCGAGGCGCTGACCGTCGGCGTGCCCGTGGTCGCGTCGGGGTCGGCCGTGCACCGGGAGGTGGTGCTCGACGGGGGTGTTTTCGCTGTGGCGGAGCCCGGGGACGGTGAAGGTGCGCTCGCCGAGGCATCGTCCGAAGCCGGTGCCTCGGGTTCAGCGGCGGAGTCGTTGGGCGCCGAGCTCGCCGGCGTGCTCGCCTCGACGGACGCCGTCGAACGCTTCGGCGTGCTCGCCGCCGACCGGGGTCGTGCGTTCTCATGGGCCGGCGCCGCCGAGCGTGTGTGGCAGCTGCACGCCGACCTGTAAGTGCGTGTGAGGCGCGTGTCTTCGGCGTGTCCGCCTCCCGTCGGTGGTATCAGGAGTTCACTTCCGTCACAATGGTGACGTGCACTCCCGACACCGCTCGCTCCGCTCTGCCCGCCCGCAACCCGGTCGGCTCGCGTTGCACGCCGTCGTGGCGGTGCTGGCACTCCTCGGTTCGCTCGCCGTCGCGGCGCCCGCGAACGCGGTGGTGGATGCTTCGGCATCCGTTGCCGCGGCGGCGCCCGCGGCCGTCGACACCGCCGTCGACTCGGGGATCGTGAAGGCGGCGGCCGTCGTCGGATTCAACCCTGAGAACATCATCTCGGACTCCTTGTTTTACGACGGCAAAGCGATGACCGCCGCCGAGATCCAGTCGTTCCTCGATGCGAAGATCGGGTCGTGTCGCAACGGCAAGTGCCTGAACGTTCTCAACGTGAGCGTCTCTTCTCGTGACGCGTGGGTCTCGCAGGCGACGGGCAACCTGGTGTGCTCGGCGTTGCAAGGCGGCACGATGCGCGTGTCGGAGCTGATCTACCGCATCCAGGTGGCGTGCGGGGTTTCGGCGAAGGTCATCCTCGTCACGCTCCAGAAGGAGCAGGGGCTGACGACGAGCGATGCCCCGTCGGACTGGAACCTGCAGGCGGCGATGGGTGCGTCGTGCCCCGACACCGCGCCCTGTGATCCGGCATATTCGGGCGTGGGTCCGCAGATCGTGCAGGGCGTGCGCCAGATCAAGATCTACAAGGCCGGGCGGTTCGCCATGCAGCCGGGCGTGAACTACATCGGGTACAACCCGAACTCCGCCTGCGGTGGCACGAACCTGAACATCCAGAACTACGCCACGGCAGCGCTGTACAACTACACCCCGTATCAGCCCAATGCGGCCGCGCTCGCTGCGGGCTGGGGGTTGGGTGACGGGTGCTCGAGCTACGGCAACCGCAACTTCTACAACTACTACACGAGCTGGTTCGGGTCGACGGACGACGGGTCATCCAACCCGATCGGCAACATCGAGCTCATCGAGTCCCAGCCGGGCAAGTATCGCGTCACGGGGTGGGCGCTCGACCCCGATGTGAAGGACCCGATCTCGCTCCACATCTACGTCGGTGGTTACAGTCAGGCCGTCACTGCCGACAAGGAGCGCTCAGACGTCGGCGCGGCCTACCCTGGCAACGGCGCATTCCACGGCTTCGACGTCACAGTTCCCGCCCAATCCAGCGGTACCGAGTCGATCTGCGTCTATGGCATCAATGTTGCGCGCGGGTCCAACGTCCTGTTCCTGTGCCGCGACGTTACGGCGAAGGCGGGTTCGCCCGTCGGAGCCGTCGACGCGGTCGAGGGCGTCACCGGTGCTGTCAACGTCCGCGGGTGGGCGCTCGACCCCGACACCATCGACCCCGCCACAGTCCACGTCTACGTCGACGACGCGGGCGCGGCGTATACGGCGAACGCGACCTATGATGCGCTGCCCGCGCAGTACGCGTCGTACGGCAAGGCTCACGGCTACAGCATGAAGGTGACGGCCACACCGGGTCCGCACACAGTCTGCGTCTACGGCATCAATTCCGGCGTTGGCGCCAACGCGCAGCTCGGCTGCAAGACGGTGACCGTCCCCGGCGTCGTCGTTCAGCCGATCCCGGATCAGGGTCGTGTGCCGTTCGGTGTGCTGGAGGCTGTTCAGGTGTCGGGGAACTCGGCGGTTGCGTCGGGGTGGGCGATCGATCCGGATACGGCGTCGCCGATCAGTG
>NZ_JAAGRY010000074.1 GCF_015707995.1 Microbacterium paulum | reverse complement strand
AGATGTCGCGCCTCGTCGCGGCGATCGAGCGCGCGAGCTACGCCCCGCCGGGCGGTGCCGCGGTCGGCACGAGGTCGATGGATGCCGAGGCATCCAGAGCCACGCCCTTCGACGACGCCGCCCAGATCAGGCGCGCGATGCTCGCCGCGGTCGGCGCGCGGGAGCGCGTGCGCGCGATCGTGCTGCCCCGCTCGCTCGTGATCCGCCCGGGCTCGGCCTTCGCCGACCGCGACGCCCTGGCCTGAGTGAACCTGGCCCTGCCCCGCTTCGGTCTTTTGATGGCGCACATGGTCGCTTTGCGGGC
This sequence comes from Microbacterium paulum, assembly GCF_015707995.1. Lineage (GTDB taxonomy): Bacteria > Actinomycetota > Actinomycetes > Actinomycetales > Microbacteriaceae > Microbacterium > Microbacterium paulum. The sequence goes on along the minus strand of NZ_JAAGRY010000074.1, from coordinate 13,456 downwards.
GTGAAGCGACGATCTGCGCCATCGTTCTCGCGCGAAGCGGCGATCTGCGCCCACACCTCGCCCCGGCGCCCGCGAACCCCAACACCGCACCAACAAGGGGGTGGATGCCTCGGCATCCACCCCCTTCTCGTGTGCAGCGCGGCGCGCGCTCAGGCGCGAGTCGGTGCGCCCTCGGTGCGGGTGCCGTCGTCGACGGCATCGGCGGGCACGCGCGCCTCGGCGGCGGCCACCAGCGCGAGCTATTCGTCGGAGTCGTCGGCGAACGGCTCGCCGTCGCGCGGGGCGTTGTAGAGGTCCTGATCGAGGATGCCTTCGCGCTTGGCGACGATCGTCGGCACGAGGGCTTGACCTGCGACGTTGACCGCGGTGCGGCCCATGTCGAGGATCGGGTCGATCGCGAGGAGCAGCCCGACGCCCTCGAGCGGCAGGCCCAGGGTCGAGAGCGTCAGGGTGAGCATGACCGTGGCGCCGGTCGTGCCGGCGGTGGCGGCGGAGCCGACGACCGAGACGAGCGCGATCAGCAGGTACGACACGATGTTGAGCTCGACGCCGAAGAACTGCGCGACGAAGATCGCGGCGATCGCCGGGTAGATCGCGGCGCAACCGTCCATCTTGGTGGTCGCGCCCAGCGGCACCGCGAACGACGCGTATTCGCGCGGCACACCGAGGTTGCGTTCGGTGACCCGCTGGGTGAGCGGCAGCGTGCCGATCGACGAGCGCGACACGAAGCCGAGTTGCACGGCGGGCCACACGCCCGAGAAGTACTGCTTGATCGACAATCCGTGGCTCTTGACGAGGATCGGGTAGACCACGAACAGCACGAGCACGAGGCCCGCGTAGACCGCGATGACGAACCAGACGAGGGTCAGCAGCTTGTCGGTGCCGTACTGCACGACGGCCGACGCGATGAGGCCGAGCGTGCCGATCGGGGCGATGCGGATGATCCACCACAGCACGCGCTGCACGATCTTGAGGCTCGACTGCGTGAACGCGATGAACGGCTCGGCGCGGCGACCGAGCTTGAGGGCGGCGATGCCGACCGCGATCGAGATGACGATCACCTGCAGCACGTTGAAGCCGACCGTCGAAACCGCCGCACCCGTCGAGGCATCCACCGACGTCGACACCGTGAGGCCGAGGAAGTTCTGCGGGATGATGCCCTTCAGGAAGTTCCACCACGTGCCGACCGCGTAGGGGTCGGCGGTCGTCAGCTGGTCGTGCGCGACGCGGTTGCCGGGCTGGATCGTGACACCGAGGACGATGCCGATCGTCACCGCGATGAGCGCCGTGATGCCGAACCAGAGCAGGGTCTGCCCGGCCAGGCGCGCGGCGTTCGTGACGTTCCGCAGCTGGGTGATGCTCGCGACGATCGCGAGGAAGATGAGCGGGACGACCGCGACCTTCAGCAGCGTGACGTACGCGTTGCCGATCGTCGACAGGGTCGCGGTGAGACCGTTCGGGTTGCCTTCGGCGTCGGGGCCGAGGTTCAGCGCGAGGATGCCGAGCAGGATGCCGGCGATGAGGGCAATCGTGATCTGGAACCCGAACGAGCGGTAGAACGGCTTCTTCGGCTTGGGAGCGCGCGCGAGCGCGGGCGCAGGGGTGGAACTCATGGGGTGGATCTCCTGTGGGGCGGATGCCGGCTGGGGGGCGGCGGGAGCGGCCTGCCGGACGATGTCGCAGCGGCCGCGTTCGACGCTACGGCGAATCGCGCGCGCCGCGGGCTGATGTGACGGGGAATGACAACCGCGCTTGCGCGATGCGCATTCCCGGTGCGAACGACGAAACCCCCGCCATCTCTGACGGGGGTTCCTGTGGCGGAAGTGACAGGATTTGAACCTGCGAGGCGAGTTACCCCGCCTACATGGATTCCAGCCATGCTCCTTAGGCCGCTCGGACACACTTCCAAGGGGAGATCCTATCATCGGCGCTCCCGCGGGCTTCACGCGGGGAGGGGCAGCTCGCGCTCGTCGTCCCAGGGCTCAGTCCACCCGAGGCTGTCGAACAGGGCATCCAGCAGCCCGGCCGTGAACCCCCAGACGACGTGGCCCGCGACCTCGAATGCGGGGCCGCGCCACTCCTGCCCGCCGCGGCGGATCACGGTCACCCCGCGGTTCCGCGGGTCGAGCAGGTCGGCGACGGGCGCACGGAAGACGTCGGCCGATTCGGCCACGTCGACGACGCGGACGGGCGACGGATGCCTCCACCACCCCAGGACGGGAGTGACGAGATGCCCCGAGAACTCGAGCGGCACCGCCGGCAGCGCGCCGAGCACCTCGACCCCCGACGGGTCGAGCCCGGTCTCTTCCTCTGCTTCGCGGAGCGCCGCGGCGACCGGTCCGTCGTCGCCCGGGTCGAGCCTGCCGCCGGGAAAGGCGACCTGCCCGGGGTGGGCGCGCAGGGTCGTGGAGCGCGCGAGCAGCAGCACGTCGAGGTCGCGCGACACCGCGGCATCCTGCGCATCGCGGAGCGCCGGGAGCGCGTCGAGCACGCCGAAGAGCATGAGCACGGCGGCGGCCCGGGGCGAGCGGCTCGACGGCAGATCGCGCAGCCGTGCATTCCACGGCGCACCGGAGGCTGCGACGGCGGCGAGGTCGGCGCGCGCCGACCTGTCGCCGCTGGACGCGGGGGCGCCGCTCACGGCGTGAACGAGATCTGACCGGAGGCGAACGGGAACGGGAAGAAGGCGACGAACGACGACCCGGGCTCGGGGATCGGCATGAGCGCGAACCAGACATAGCCGATCACGAGCGACGCGATCACGATCACCCAGATGACGGCCGCCGTGCGGTCGAGGATCCGCAGCGCCTGTGGCTCACCGCCCGCGCGCAGCACGCGACCGAGCGCGATGAAGACGACGACCGCCAGCGCGAGCAGAACGATCGGGCTCGGCGAGAACACCACACTGGTGCACGCCGGCTGCCCGTCGGCGGCGCGGCCTCCGGGGCAGCTCTGCTTCTGCGCCGTCATGAGGGTCGTGTAGAGGAACCCGGCGATCACCACGGTCACCAGCAGTCGGCGGATGCGTGCGATCACGGGCGCCCCGGCGAGAAGGCTCATCGCCGGCGCCGTCGGTGCGGCGGTGTGCGTCATCGGGTCTCCTCGCGGTCTTCTTCCACCCTCGCCGGGGCGCTCCGCCCTGTCAAGCGGCGCCGTCATCGCCCCACCCGGCTACCGTGGAGGGGTGGCCCTCTCTTCTCGCACCGCCGCCCGCCCGCCCCGACCCACCGTCGAGTTCGAGGTGGTCGCCGTCGCGCACGTCTCGCCGCAGCTCGTGCGGGTGACGCTCGGCGGCGAGGGCTTCGCGCAGTTCGAAGACCGCCCCGAGACCGACAAGTACGTGAAGCTGAAGTTCACGACCCCCGCTCCCGAGTCGCTGCCCGTGACCCGCACCTACACGGTGCGCCGCGTCGACCACGACGCCCGCACGCTCGACATCGACTTCGTCGTGCACGGCGACGAGGGCCTCGCGGGGCCCTGGGCGGCGCGCGCTCGGGTCGGCGACCGGCTGAGTCTGATGGGGCCCGGCGGCGGCTACTCCCCCGACCCGTCGGCCGACGCGCACGTCTTCGCGGGCGATCTGTCGGCGCTGCCGGCGATCGCCGCGGCACTCGAGGCCCTCGAGAGCGCGAAGCCCGACGCGCGCGGTCACGTCGTCATCGAAGTGGATGCCGAGACGGCGATCGTGCCGCTTCCCGCACCGAACGCGGTGCAGGTCGAGTGGATCGTCGACCCCGCGCACGACGTCGAGGCCCTCGCCGCCGTGCTGGGGCAGCTCGACTGGCCGGAGGGCACGGTGCAGGTGTTCGCACACGGCGAGCGCGAATCGATGAAAACGGTGCGCCGGGTGCTGTTCGACGAGCGCGGTCTCGACCGGGCGCACGTGTCGCTGTCGGGCTATTGGGCTCGCGGGCGTACCGAAGACCGTTTTCAGGCCGAGAAGCGCGAGCCCATCGGAAAGATCCTGTGACCGGCGCAGCCCCGCGCCGCATCGGGATCGTCGTGACCGACGCGTACGCCGACGAAGATCCCGACCACGACACCCCGCTGCTGCTCGAGGCGCTGCGCGCCCGGGGCGTCGCAGCCGAGAGCGTCGTCTGGCACGACGCGGGCGTCGACCTCGGCGCCTTCGAGCTGCTGGTCATCCGCTCGCCGTGGGACTACCCCGAGCGCCCGGCGGAGTTTGCCGCGTGGCTCGACCGGGCCGCGGTGGCAACCCGCGTCGTCAATCCTCCGCACACCGTGCGCTGGAACCTCGACAAGCGCTACCTCGCCGAGCTCGCGCACGCGGGCATCCGGATCGTGCCGACGACGTACGCCGAGACGGTGGATGCCGCGGCATCCGCGATCGCGGCACACGAGCGCGTCGTGGTGAAGCCGGCGGTGTCGGCCGGCGCACGCGACACGGGGCTCTTCGAGGCATCCGACCCGCGGGCGCTCGCCCTCGCCGCCCGCATCATCGAGGCCGGCGGCGTCGCGATGGTGCAGCCCGAGGTGCGCGAGCTGTCGGAGGGGCGCGAGAAAGCGCTGTATGCCATCGGCGGCATCTTCACGCACGCGATCGCGAAGGGCGCCCTGCTCGAGGCGGGCGGAGGCTTGCTCGGCGGCGTGTACCAGGAGAATCCGGTGCTCGTCGAGGCGACGGACGCCGAACGGGCTTTCGCCGCCGACGTGCTCGTCGCCGTCGCCGCGGCGACGGGAGACGGCGTGCCGCTCTATGCCCGCATCGACACGGTCGATTCGGCCGAGCACGGTCTGTGCCTACTCGAAGTGGAACTCGTCGAGCCCGCCCTCAACCTGCACGTGGCTCCCGCGGCGATCGACACGGTCGTCGAGGCGATCCTCGCGGCCTGAGCGGCCTGAGCGCCCCACCGCCTGCGCCCCTCAGCGCGCCTCGACGCCCACCATCTCGGCGCTGAGGTTCCACAGCCGCGCGGCCAGCAGCGGGTCGGCCGCGAGCGGGCTCGTGCGTGCGGGTCGGTTGTTCGCGTAGTACCGGCCGCTCTGCCAATCGACACCCGGCGTACCGATCGCGAGCCAGCCGAGCCGCGACCCGCCGACCTCGGTCGAGGTCAGAAGCCTGCTCGCGAGCGGGTTCGTGTAGAGCCAGTGCCAGGCGCCGCGGGCCGATCCGGCGAAGCCGCTCGCGATCGCACCCGGGTGGAACGCGACGGCGCTGAGCCCCCCGCCGCGCCCATTCCCGCCGAACCGGCGCGCCAGCTCGGTCGTGAAGAGGATGTTCGCGAGCTTCGCGTTGCCGTACGCCGTGCTCGCCGAGAACCGGCGCTCGCCCTGCAGGTCGTCGATGTCGAACCGCGAGAACCGCTGCGCCGCGAGGCTCGAGGTCTGGATGACCGACGCGCCGCTCTCGATCAGCCGGTCGCGCAGCAGGGCGGTCAGCAGGAACCCGCCGAGGTGGTTCACCTGGAACGTGGTCTCGAAGCCGTCGCGCGTGAGCGTCCGCTCGCCGAAGATGCCGCCGGCGTTGTTCGCGAGCACGTCGATGCGCTCGTACCGGTCGAGGAGCGTCGCCGCGAGGGCGCGCACCTGGTCGAGTTCGGCGTAGTCGGCGACATGCCAGGGCGCGCTGATCCCTTCGGCGACGGCGCGGGTCTTGTCGGGGTTTCGCCCGACGATCACGACCCGCTCGCCGATCGCATGCAGCTGGCCGGCCGCCGCCGCGCCGATGCCGTCGCTCGCGCCCGTGATGACGATCGTGCGCGGCGTCAGCGCGTCAGGCACGGGCGCCTGCGAGGCCGTGCAGCGCCTCGGCGATCGGCACGTCGCCCGTGTTGAACCGCACCGTGCGGCGCGAGGTGGCGGGTTCGTCGACGGATGCCGCGACGACCGCGGCCACGTCGGCGCGCGCGACCGAGAGCGACGTATCGGCGTCGACGTCGATCCGGCCGGTCGGCGCATCGAGCGTGAGCGCCGAGGGGGCGAGGATCGTCCAGTCGAGCGGGCTCTCGCGCAGGTGCGCGTCGGCGGCGGCCTTCGCCTCTGCGTACGCGTAGAACGAATCGGCCGGATCGACGCCGTGATCGGGCCGAGCGCCGAAGTACGACACCATCAGATAGCGCGGCACGCGCGCCGCGACCGCCGCGTCGATCGAGCGGATCGCCGCGTCGCGGTCGACCGCGTAGGTGCGCTCGGCGGAACCGCCGCCCGCGCCGGCCGACCAGATGACGACGTCGTTGCCGCTTTCGAGGCTCGTGAGCTGGTCGAGGTCGAAACGCCCGATGTCGGCGACGAGCGGGGTCGCGCCGGTCGCGGCGACGTCGGCTTCGTGCGCGGGGTTGCGCACCACCGCGGTGACGTGGTGGCCGGCGGCGACGAGCAGGGGTTCGAGCAGCAGGGCGACCTTGCCGTGGCCGCCGATGTGCAGGATGCGAGACATGGGGCTCCTTCCGTGTGATGCGAGCCTAGGCCGACGGCGCCGCGCGCGGGCGGGGGTTGACGTGCAGTCCGCACCGCGTCTTACGGCCACGCACGGCTCACACCTCGGCGCGGATCGCGGGATCGTCGACGCGCCAGTACTGCACCGACTGCAGCACCCAGAACGCGGCGAAGAGCGCGAGGGCGAGCACTTCGCCGACGAACACCCCGAACACGCGTCCGACGTGCAGCGACCCGTACAGCGGCGTCCCCACCACGACGACGGCGAGGGCGATCGCGATCCCGAGGTAGACGGCCTTCAGCCAGCGCGGGGCCGCGCGCTCGGCCGGGCGGAACGCCTGCACGAGGGCGACGGCCGCGATGATCGCGAAGAACCCCGCCGCGGCAGCCAGGTGCGCCCCGCGCAGGAACTCATCGCGCGCCAGCCACCACGTGAGCCACACGGTCAGCAGCACGGCGCCCGAGATCGCGAGCGAAAGGGCCGTGCCCGGGCGGTCGACCTGACCGGCGGCGGCGAGCGCCGCGGCGACCAGCACGAAGACCGCGCCCACGACGAGGTAGGTCGCGATCCCGGCATCCACCGCCGCATCGAACGTCTGCGGAACGCACGATCCCTCGCCCCGCGGGCAGTCGGCGTCGACGCCGGGGACGGAGCGTGGCGAGATCATCGTCGGCACGATCGCGATGAGCGGCACGATCGTCGCCGCGGCGTCGAGCAGCACCCGCTCGGCGCCTCGGCCCGACAGGGCGAAGAAGCACACCGAGACCGCCATCAGCGCGCCGACGAACATCGTGTTCGCGGGCGTGTAGTAGTAGTGGCTCAGCGAGGGCAGCAGGCCCACGGCCGGCATCGCGACGAGGACCGCGGTGAAGACGACCACGACGGCCCCGGCGATCGCCAACCGCAGGTAGCGGTAGGTGCGCTGCAGCGAGGTGGTGCCGCTCGGCCTGGCCACGGGCGCGCTCAGCGCAAGAACTGCGCGGGGTCGAACTCGTCGATCGGGATGATCCGCACGCGAGGCAGTTGCGCGTCGAAGGCGTGCACATCGTATTCGAGATCGAAGAACTGGATGCCGGGGATCTCGCCGAACGCCGCGTTGCGGAACTCGGTGAACCCGAGCACCCCGAGGCGGCGGCCGTCGGCGAGCATGGCCAGGTCGTCGACGAAGTCGCCGTCGTGGCTGACGAGCACGACGTCACCGGCACGGTCGCGCAGCGTCTGGAGCGTGCGCTGGATGGCGATGTCGACGACCTTCTCGTCGGCGTCGCCCGACAGCGGGATCGGCTGATAGCCGAGCGCGAGGAGCGCCTGGATGAACGACATCGGCAGGTTGGTCGACGCATTCAAGAAGAACAGGCCGCGGGTCTTCTGGTTCCACTGCGCCGCGAGGAACGCGAGGATGCGGTCCCACCGCGGCCGTTCGTCGGGCTGCGGGCGTCGCCCGAGGATCGAGCTGCCGAGCGTCGCGTCGATGTTCTCGCCGTCGATGAGCACCCAGGTCGTGCGGCCGTCGTCGGTCACGCTGTCTCCTTCTGCCCGGGCACGGCCCGGGGCGTCGAGCGGGGGATGCCGTGGCATCCGTCGCCCCCTCATCCTACGAAGTCGCAGGAATAGCCGCACCGCGCCGCCGTTGCGTCCCTCGACAGTCCGCGTCGAAAGGAACACCCATGAGCACGATCACCGTCTTCGGCGGCACCGGCTACGCCGGCCGCCACATCGTCGACGAGGCCGCGCGCCGGCCACCAGGTCATCGCCGTCAGCCGGAGCGCCGGCGACGCGGACGGTGGCGCCGAGATCACCTGGACGTCGGCCGACGTCACCGACGCCGAGGCCGTGCGCGCCGCCATCGCGCAGGCCGACGTCGTCGTCTCGGCGCTCTCGCCGCGCGGCGGCCTGGACGGCGCGCTGCGCGAGGCCGACCGCCTCATCGCCGACACCGCGGCCGAAACCGGCGAAGAGCTGTTCGTCGTGGGCGGGTTCAGCTCGCTGCGACGGAGCGCCGATGCGCCCCGCGTGATCGACGAGGGATTCGACCGCCCCGACGAGGTGCCCGCCGAGCAGGTCGAGGCACTGCTGCGCGAAGCGTCGCAGATGAACAGCATTCTGCTCGATCTCGAAGATCGCACCGACGACCTCGCGTGGACGTTCCTCTCGCCCGGCATGGGTTTCGGCGCACACCTGCCCGGTGAACCCACCGGCGCCTACCGCATCGGCACCGACGGGCTCGTGCTCCTCGACGCCGACGGTCAGACCTCGATCGGCGGCGCCGACTTCGCCCTCGCGGTCGTCGACCTCATCGACGACCCGGAGGCGCCGCACGGCCACCTCGCCATCGCGTACTGACCACCGTCGCGACCCGCCGCTTCATCCGAAGCGGCGGGTCGCGGGCCGTACGCTGGAGGCATGACCGGCACCGATTCCCTCGTCCTCGTGGCCAACGCCGGCGACGGCTCGATCTCGACGTTCCGCCTCGCGGGCGACCGGCTCGAGCGCCTCGCCGTCACGGGCGGCCTCACCGGGTGCTCGACCTTCGCGGTCGACGCCGAGCGCGACCTCGTCTACGCGGGCGTCAAGGGCGAGCCGGCGGGCATCGTGACCCTCGCGCTGGATCGTGCGACCGGCGTGCTCACCGAGCGATCCCGCCTCGACCTGCCGGCGGGCGGTATGAACTACCTCGCCCTCACGCACGGCGGCTCGGCGCTGCTGGGCGCGAGCTACGGCGGCGGCTACGGCATCGTCTGCCCGGTCGAGGTGAGCTCGGCGGGCGCTGTCGGCTCGGTCGGCGAGCCGACGGCGCGGGTGGCGTACCCGAACCTGCACTCGGTGCTGCCGAGCCCCGACGGGCGGTTCGCGTATTTCGTCTCGCTCGGGGGCGACCTCATCGCCCAGTACGCGCTGAGCGACGCCCTCGCGCTCACCCCGCTCGACCCGCCGACCGCCGCCGCTCCCACCGGGAGCGGCCCGCGCCACCTCGTGATCGACGACGACCACGGCGCGGTGTACGTGCTGACCGAGTTCTCGGCCGAAGTCCTGCACTATCGCCGCGACAGCGCCTCCGGCATCCTCGACTTCGCCGGGTCGGCGCGCGCATTCGACCCGGCGGCCGGGCTCGGCCACGGCGTCTTCGGCGCCGATCCGCTCGCGCATCACTACATCTGGGGCGCCGATCTGCACCGCGCGGGCGACCGTCTCTGGGCGTCGGAGCGCACCGAGTCGACCCTCGGTTCGCTCGCGATCGCGGCCGACGGAACGCTGACGGATGCCTCGCGGTTCACCCGCACCGAGCAGCAGCCGCGGGGGTTCGCGATGAGCGCCGACGGCCGTCACCTCATCGCGGCGGGCGAGAAGTCGACGACCGTGTCGCTCTACCGCGTCGACGGCGACGACCTCACCCTCACCGACCGCGCCGAGACCGGCCGCGGCGCGAACTGGGTGCGCGTGGTCTGACGCGCCCCCGCGTCAGGCGCGGCGGCGTTCCGCCACGGCGTTGACCACGCCGAGCGCCAGCACGAGCACGCCGGCGATGGCCGGCACGATCATCGCGGCGTGCAGCGACACCGCCTCGGCGAGCCAGCCGGTGAACGCCGACGACAACGCCTGGGCGAGCGTGAGCGCCGACCCGAGCAGGGTCATGGTGGTCGCGGCGCGACCGAGCGGCGCGCGCGCCCCCGCGAGCGAGAACAGCGTCACGAGCGTCGGCCCGACGCCGAGCCCCATCAGCAGCAGCCACACGATGATCGAGGCGAACGAGTCGGCGGTCGAATAGCCGATCGCGGCGATCGTCACGACGAGCGAGAACACGATCCAGCGGCGCGACAGCGCGAAGCGCGCCGGCAGCAGCACGACACCCAGCGCGAGCACGGCCGAGCCGATGCCCATGAGGCCGTAGAGCAGCCCCGCCTGCGCCTCGTCGCCGCGCGCCTGCGCGAACGCGGTGAGCGAGGTGAGGGTGGAGCCGAAGAACATGCCGACGGCGAACGTCGCCGCCACCAGCACGAGCACCTTCGCCGAGAACACCGCACGCATGGGGGCGGGCTGCGCCGCGGCATCCTCGCCCACCACCACGACACGGGCCGTCGGGTGCAGCGCGAACGCGGTGACGAAGCCGAAGCTCAGCACCGCCGCGATCGCGATCGGCGCCCACGGGGCGATGAGGGCGGCGAGGATGCCGACGAGGAACGGGCCGATGACGAACGCCGTCTCGTCGGCCGCCGACTCGTAGGCCATGATCCGCGTCGTCGTCTGCGCTTGCCGTTCGAGCGAGAGGCGTGCGGTGATGATCGTGAGCAGACGGCTGCGGCTCATCGCAGAGGCCTGCGGCGCGGTGAGGCCGATCGCGAGCGCCGCGGCGAGCAGCACTCCTTCGGGCACGTCGCTCAGCACGATCAGCGGGAACACGGCGAGCAGCAGGCCGTTGGCGAGCCCCACCGGAACGAGCACGCGCCGCTGGCCGTGCCGGTCGACGAGGGCGCCGATCAGGGGCCCCGCGATGACCACGCCGATGCCGACGGCGGCCGAGGTGAGTCCGCCGAGCCCGACCGATCCGGTCGCGGCGACCACGAGCATGAGCACGCCCACGGTCATCATCGCGAACGGCAGGCGCGCGATGAAGGCGATCGGCCAGTAGATCCAGCCGGTGTGGTCGATCAGCGTTTCGTCGGTGCGCGCACGCGCGACGAGGGTTTGAGTGCTTGCCACGCTGTCCTCCAGGAAGGGGCTCGTTTTCACGTGCCGCCGTTTCCCGAATCTTGCGAGTCAGTCGAGCTGGTAGATGCACCTCGCGGCACCGGTGGGCGCTGCGGAGGCATCCATTCTATCGCGTCACGGCCCCGATGTCTGTGATCGGGGGGAAGATGGTGGGGACGCAAGGAGACCTCATGACCGACGACGGCACCCTCACCCGCACCCCCGGCACCGAGACGGCCGTGCTCGCCGGCGGCTGCTTCTGGGGCATGGAAGACCTGATCCGCCGCCAGCCCGGCGTGCTCGACACGCGCGTCGGGTACACCGGCGGGCAGAACGACCACGCGACCTACCGCAACCACCCGGGGCACGCCGAGGCGGTCGAGATCGTCTTCGACCCCGCCGCGACGAGCTATCGCGACATCCTCGCGTTCTTCTTCCAGATCCACGACCCGTCGACGCTGAACCGGCAGGGCAACGACATCGGCACAAGCTACCGTTCGGCGATCTTCCCGCTGACCGCCGAGCAAGAGCAGGTCGCCCGCGACACGATCGCCGACGTGGATGCCTCGGGCCTGTGGCCCGGCGCGGCGGTCACGACGATCGAAGAGGCCGGCCCGTTCTGGGAGGCGGAGCCCGAGCACCAGGACTACCTGCTGCGCATTCCGAACGGCTACACCTGCCACTTCCCGCGCGCCGGCTGGGTACTGCCCAAGCGCAGCGAGGCCGCGCAGGCCTGAGCTCGGCGATCAGGCAGCAGCACTCGAAACGCTCGCCTTCGCCCGCACCGCCGCGGCCTGACCGCGCGGGGCGGGGCGGGGCGCGTCAGGCCGCGAAGAAGGCGGCGGCGACGCGGGTGAGGGCGTGCAGGTCAGCGGTGCCGGCGAGTTCGCGCGCGGAGTGCATCGACAGGATCGGGATGCCGACGTCGACCGTGCGGATGCCCAGGCGCGTCGCCGCGATCGGGCCGATCGTCGATCCGCACGGCACGGCGTTGTTCGAGACGAACTCCTGGCTCACGACGCCCGCGGCGTCGCACCAACCGTGCCACGCAGCGGCGCCGGCGGCGTCGGTCGCGTAGCGCTGGTTGGCGTTGATCTTGAGGATCGGGCCCGATCCGAGCACGGGCTGCACCACGGGGTCGTGCTTCTCGACATAGTTCGGGTGCACCGAGTGACCCACGTCGCTCGACACGCACCACGAGGCGACGAGCGCCCGCAGCTGCTGCTCCCGGCTCGCGCCGAGACCCAGCTGCACACGCTCGATCACGTCTTGCAGGAACGGCCCGGCTGCGCCCGACCGGGTGCCCGAGCCGACCTCTTCGTGGTCGAAGACGGCGAGCACCGCGATGTGCGAGGCATCCGTGCCCGCCTGCTCCATCGCGACGAGGCCCGCGTGCACGGATGCCAGGTCGTCGAGCCGGCCCGACGCGAAGAACGCCTGGTCTTTGCCGAACACCGCGCCGCGCGCGGCGTCGGCGGTGACGATGTCGAACCCGCGGATCGAGGCCGGGTCGACGTCGGGCCCGGCTGCGGCGGCGAGCTCGCCGAGAAGATCGGCGGATGCCGCGTCGTCGAGGGTCGAGACGAGCCCCCACACCGGCTGGGTCTGGGTCTGTTTGTTAAGGGCGAGGTGATCGTTCGCCTCGCGGTCGAGGTGGATCGCGAGTTGCGGCAGCCGCAGCAGCGGGCCCGTCGCGGTGAGCACCGTCGTGCCGTCGTCGAGCACCAGCCGGCCGGCGAGGCGCAGTTCACGGTCGAGCCACGAGTTCAGAAGCGGCCCGCCGTAGATCTCGACGCCGGCCTGCAGCCAGCCGGCGCGGCCGGTCGTCGGCTGCGGCTTGAGCTTGAACGCGGGCGAATCGCTGTGCGCGCCGAAGATGTGGAACGGCGTCTCGGCGGTCGCCGTGCCCGGCACGATCCAGGCGACGACCGCGCCGTCGCGCACCACGAGCTGTCGCGCGCCCGGCTCGACCGACCACGGCGCGGTCTCGTCGAGGTACGTGAACCCGGCGGCCGTCAGCCGCCGCGCAACTTCGGCGGCGGCGTGGAAGCTCGACGGCGAGGCGGCGACGAAGTCGGCGAGGTCGTCGGCGTGGGCGAGGGCTGCAGCGGTGGCGGACACCCCTCCAGCGTAGTTCGGTGCCCTGTCGGCACGGCGCGCAGGAGCACCCGGCCCTACGCTGCAGCGCATGAGCGCCCGACCGACCTCGACGGCCCGCGTCGTGCGGGGCGCGGCGGGGCTCGCAGCCGTCGCTGTCGGCGTGTTCCTGGCGCTTCGCCCCTTACGACGTTGCAGGTGACGGTGTGGGCGGCCGCCGCCGCGCTGGTCGTCTGGGCGGCGGTGCTGGTGCGGGGTGCGCGCGGGCGCGCCTGG
>NZ_JAAGRY010000073.1 GCF_015707995.1 Microbacterium paulum | reverse complement strand
CGGGCCTCCCGCACCGCCCGGACCACCGCCCGTGCCCGGGCCGCCCATGCTCCCCGGGCCGCCAGACGTGCCCTGCCCACTGGTCGTGCCCTGGCCGCCGGTGGTGCCTTGCGAGCCCGTGGTGCCGCCTTGTCCGCCGGTCGCGCCCTGGCCGCCGGTCGCGCCCTGGGAACCCATCGTGCCCTGACCGCCCATCGTGCCTTGACCACCGCCCATCGTGCCTTGACCACCGGGGCCGCCTTGGCCGCCGCGTCCACCCCCGCCGCCGCCCATCGACGAGACCCCGCCCGCGGTCGGATTGGTCGAGTTCGGCGTCGCGATGGTCACCGCCGACCACACTGCGGGCGTGAGCAGCATCGCGACGACGGCGACGATCGCGGTGAGCATCGTCTGCTTCTGCGTCCGTCGCTCGCGCAGGATCAAGAAGACGGCGACCGCGGCGATCACGCTCTGCACGGCTGCTGCGGCGAACGAATAGGCGGTTCCTGCGATGAAACTGATGCCGATCGCGGTGACGGCAGCCGTGATCGGCAGCGCGAGCTGCGCCCACAGCACGCCCCGCTGGCGTGCGACGGCGAAGGCGGTGCCGACCAGCAGTGCCATCGGAACGGCGAGGGCCGCGGTGTAGAACTGGTGCATTCCCGCAACGACCGAGAACATCGTCGCGAACGTCGCGAACCACACGGCCCCGAACACCGTGAGCGGCAGGCGGAAGCGCAGCGCGATCAGGATCGCGATCGAGAGCAGTGCGACCGGCAGAAGCCATCCGATCTGGGCCGCGAGGGCTTCGTTGAGCAGCCGCACGATCGACGGATCACCCGAGAAGGGCGGCGTGAACGAGCGGTAGGCCTCGGTGTCGGCGGTCGAGCTGCCGAACCGGCCGAGGCCGTTGTAGCCGAACACCATCTCCCACGGGCTGTTCGACAGGGTGCTGCCGATGTAAGGGCGCTCGGATGCCGGGATCAGCGCGACCACGACGATCCAGGCGAGCGAGAGCGCGAGGCTCACCGCGCCGGAGATCGCCAGGTGCACGAGGCGCTTCAGCCAGGGTTGCCGCGTGCACAGGTAGGCGGCGGCGAGCGCGGTCCATACGGCCCACGATTCGAGCATGTACGTCTGGAACCCCGCGGCGATGAAGACCCCCGCGAGCACGAGCCAGCCGAGGCTCCGCCGGTCGAGTGCTTTCGTCGCCGCCCAGGCGGTGAGGGCGAGGGCGAGCACGAAGAACGTCTCGGGCTGGTTCGAGCGGGCGACGGCGATGAGGACGGGGGTCGTGGCGACCACGGCGCCCGCGACGATACCCCCCACCGGTCCCGCCCAGCGCCGCGCCGTGATCGCGGTGATCACGGCTGCGCCGGTGGCCGCGAGGACGTTCGGCACGATGACCGCGGCGGCCGAGAAGCCGAACAGTCGCGCCGAGAGCGCCGGAATCCAGAACGACCCGGGGATCTTGTCGAGGGTGACCGTGCCGGCCGGATCGACCGAGCCGAAGAAGAAGTTCGGCCAGCTCTTGCTCATCGACAGGGCGATCGAGGCGTAGTACTCCGACATCGAGCCGCCGACACCCCACGCGGTCAGCGCGAAGGTGACGACGGCGAGAGCCACGAGCGCCCAGACCCAGGGGCCGGGGCGGCGGCGAGCGGTCGCGGTGGCCGCGACGTAGGGAACGGTGGGGAGGTGGCATCCATGATGAGCACGGTGGTCACGCAAGAACTGCTGTGCCCACCGATCCCGAAGCGTTCGCTATGAACTCGCTGGGATGCCTCGTCGCGCCGCCGCGCCACGTCGCCGGTTTGGCCGCGCCCTCTCGGTGGGCTAAGCTAGACCCTCGGTACGACTTCGGTCGAATGCCCTTGGGGTATGGTGTAATTGGCAACACGGCGGTTTCTGGTTCCGTTGTTCTTGGTTCGAGTCCAGGTACCCCAGCAAGAGTACTCTCCTCCGATCAACGGACGATCCGACTTTCTGCTTCTCGTTTCAGCCCCGCTTCCGGCGGGGCTTTTTCGTGCCCGCGCACCAGCTGACGTCCGCCCCGATTCGTGTCGCAGGCTGCCGGCCTGAGGTGTCGTCGCTTTGCATCTGGATACCCCCGGGGGTATTCTCGAGACAACCGACGCAGAGAGCGACGGGGGAGAAGGGTGCGACCGTGAGCGCGAGTGTCAACGCCGAGGGGCGCGGCAGGAAGATCGTGATCGTCGGCGGTGTCGCCGGCGGGATGAGCTGCGCAGCGCGTGCTCGCCGCCTCGACGAGACCGCAGAGGTCATCGTGCTCGAGAAGGGCGAGCAGGTGTCGTTCGCGAACTGCGGACTGCCGTATTTCGTCGGCGGCGAGATCGCCGACGAACAGTCGCTGCTCGTCCAGGCCCCCGCGTCGCTGCGCGCCGCGCTCGCGCTCGATGTGCGCACCGGCAGCGAGGTCGTCTCTCTCGACACCGAGACCAAGACCGTGACGGTACGCACCGGCGATCGTGAGAGCGAGCTGTCGTACGACGCGCTCGTGCTCTCGCCGGGCGCCACGGCGCTGCGGCCGCCGATTCCCGGGCTCGACTCCCCCCGCGTGCGGACGCTCCGCACCGTCGACGACGCCGTCGCCCTGCGAGGCGACGTGCTCGGGGGTGCCCGGCGTGCCGTCGTGCTCGGCGCAGGATTTATCGGCGTCGAGGCGGCCGAGGCGCTCGCGCACCGGGGCCTCGAAGTGACCCTCGTCGAACTCGGCCCGCACCCGCTGCCGCCGCTCGAGCGAGAGCTGGCATGGCTCGTCACCGAAGAGCTGCGCGCCCTCGGGGTGGATGTGCGCACCGGGGTCGCCGCCGAGCGCGTCGATCACGACGACGACCTCGACACGGTGATCCTCGCCGACGGAACCCGCCTGCCGGCCGATGTCGTCGTGCTCTCGGTCGGCGTGCGGCCCGACACCGCCGCGTTCGGCGCCGCCGGCATCGCCCTCGAGCGCGGGGCGATCGTCGTCGACGGCCACGGCCGCACGTCGGCATCCGGAGTGTGGGCGGTGGGCGATGCGACCGTTTCGGTCGACGGGGTCACCGGCATCCGTCGCCCCGTCGCGCTCGCGGGACCGGCCGCCCGGGCGGGCCGTCTCGTCGCCGATGACATCCTCATGCCTGACGACGCGCGTCCCGTGCCGCGCCCGCTCGGCACGGCGATCGTGCGGGTCGGCGGCCTCACCGCCGCGCTGACGGGGGCCAATCGCGCCGCGCTCGAAGACGCGGGCATCGACTACCGCACCCTGCACCTGCACCCGAATCAGCACGCGGGGTACTTTCCCGACGCCTCGCAGGTGCACCTCGTCGTGCACGTCCGTGTCGACGACGGGCTGCTCCTCGGTGCGCAAGCGGTCGGCGCCGACGGGGTCGACAAGCGGATCGACGTGCTCGCCACCGCCATCCGTGCGGGAATGCGCGTGGACGACCTGATCGATCTCGACCTCGCGTACTCGCCGCCCTACGGCCAGGCGAAAGACCCGGTCAACCTCGCCGGCATGGCAGGGCAGAACGTTCTCACCGGCGTGCTGTCGCTCTGGTACCCGCACGAGCTCGAGTGGGTGCGCCGGAACGCGCTGCTGCTCGACGTGCGCACCCGGGTCGAGTACGCCACGGGGCATGTGCCGGGGTCGCTGAACATTCCGCACACCGAACTGCGCGAGCGGCTCGACGAGGTGCGCGACGCGGCCGACGGTCGCCCCGTGCGCGTCACCTGCCAGTCGGGCGTGCGGTCGGCGATCGCCCACCGGGTGCTCACCCAGGCGGGCTTCGATTCGGCCTCGCTGTCGGGCGGCATGCTGACGCTTCGCGCGTGGCTCGGTGACCTGCACACCGACGTGCTCGAAACGGGCGACGTGCCGGCGCTGGTCTGACGCGCCTCCGACGCGCTCCACCCCACACGACGTAACCCTCACCCCGACGAAAGCGACCGAGATGACCCGCTCAGATCCCGATGCCCGAAAGCGCACCCTCAACCGCCTGCGCCGCGCCCGCGGTCAGCTCGATGCCGTGATCGCCGCCATCGAGGAGGACCGCCCCTGCCGCGAGATCGTGACCCAGCTGTCGGCGGTCTCGAGCGCCCTCGACCGGGCCGGCTACACGATCGTCTCGACGGCCATGCGGGACTGCATCACCGACCCGGAAGCGGCGCGCGACGAGCAGGGGCTCACCACCGAAGAGCTCGAGAAGCTCTTTCTCATGCTCGCGTGATCGCGCGCGAGGACCAGAACAGGAACGAAGGAGAAACGAATGTGTTACGCCGTCACCTGCCGCACGTGCGGTAAGACGACGTGGTCGGGCTGTGGTCAGCACGTGGATCAGGTCATGCGCGGGGTTCCCGCCGCACAGCGCTGCGCAGGTCATCAGAAAGAGGCAGGTCACCAGAAAGATAGCAGCGGCGGCATGTTCGCCAAACTGTTCGGCCGGTGAGTCCGCGAGCCGTCGTCTGATCGCCGCCGGCGGCGGCCGCCCGCACGTTGACGCGCCGCGCCGCGCGGGGTGATCATGAGAAACCCCGCCGTTTCCGCGGGGCGAGGCAGCGAGCCGATCGTCGGCTCTGGATTCCGGGCGGATGTGGTTCATGCTCTCTCCGCTGGCGCCGCTCCGGCGCGCAGAGGTCGTGGCGGCCGGGCCTGCGGGGCTGCTCTTCGTCGCGCTGTGGGTCGCGGTCGTCACCGGCGCGGCGCCGCTCGCGGCGATAGACCGCGGCGGCGCCGACTGGGGAACGCGAGAAGGCGCCGCCCACCCCTGGTGGGTGCCCGTGTGGACCACCGTGTCTGCGGTGCTCGGGCCGGTGACCTTCCGCGTGGCCGCGGTGGTCGCCGCTCTCACCGCGGTGGCGCTCGCGTGGCGCGGGGTCCGGCGCGGCGTCGCGGGGGCGTCGGCCGTGGCATCCACTCTGCTGTTCGCGTCGGTCACCGTGCTCGTGGGCGGGCTCGTGCCGGTCGTGGTGAAGGCGATCGTCGACCGCCCGCGGCCCGCTGGGGCGCTCGTCGACGCACTGCAGTCGTCGTTCCCGTCTTCTCACGCCTTCGGCGCCGCCACCGCCGCGCTCGTCGTCGTGACCGTGACGAAGGGATGCCTCGCGCGCGCGACGCACCGGTGGCTCGCCGCCCTGGCGTGCGCGCTCGTCGTGCTCGTCTGCATGGCGCGGGTCGCGCTCGCCGTGCATTACATCAGCGATGTGACGGCCGGGGTCTGCCTCGCCGTCGTGTGGGTGTGCGTCGCCCGGTCGCTCTGGTGGGTTCTCAGCGCCTCTTCCGCCGCGCCGGGGTGATGACGGTCAGCGCCCGGGGGAGTACCTTGGCATCCAGCCGCGAGATCTCCTCGCCGAGCTCGCCGTCGCGGGCGATGCGGTACGGGCCGTCGGGCAGCTCGAGGTGGTACTCGGCGTCGGAGAACTGCTGGTAGCGCTTGTTCCGGGCGACCCGACCGGTGAGCAGGTCGAGCAGCACCCGCGCCCGCGAGGCGGGGCGCGTCACGCCGAGCACGCGCAGGTCGAGGCGGCTGTCGTCGAGCGCCGCGCGGTACACCGGCGCGAAGCCGCGCGGCTCATAGCGTCCGTTGCCGATGAACAGCAGGCTGAACTTCGCGTCCACCGTCTCGCCGTCGAGGTCCTGCACCCGCACGCGGACCGCCTTGCCGCGCCCGAGCGTGCGGATGGCCGCGATCACCGCGGCGAGCGGCTTGCTGATGCGGCGCTCATACTTCTCGCGGATCGCGACGAAGTCGGTGTAGGCGCCGATCGAGGCCGTGTTGACGAAGATCGTGCCGTTCGCCTCGCCGAGGTCGACCTTGGCGTAGGTGCCGGCGTGGATCGCGTCGATCGCCGCCTTCAGCGGGAACATCCCGAGGTCTTTCGCGAAGTGGTTGAACGTGCCGGCGGGGAAGACGGCGAGCGGGATGCCGTGGTGCATCGCCGCGGCCGCCGCCTGCTGCACGGTGCCGTCACCGCCCGCGACGGCGAGCACCTCGCACGACGCGGCGGTCTCGCGGATGACCTGGCCGTAGTCTTCGCCATCGCGGCCGAGTTCGACGATCCGCATGCGCGGGAAGGCCTCGTGTACCGCGGGCAGGATCTTCGCGGCGCGACCCGACCCGGACTTCGGGTTGATGACGAGCGCGATGCCCTCGCCGTCGGGGTTCGGCGTGCCCGCGTGCACGGACAGGTCGTCGCGGGTGGGGTCGATGTGCTCGACCGGCACGGGGCGGGTCGTGAGCCACGCGATCGTCTCGCCCAGCGCGAAGCCGGCGAGCACATCGGACGGGTAGTGGGCGCCCGTCGCGACACGCGAGAAACCCACGAGGCCGGCGAGCGTGCGCAGCGGCACAGACAGTGCGGGCCACTCGGCGGATGCCCCCGCGGCGAACGCCATGGCGCTCGCGGAATGTCCGCTCGGGAACGACGTCGACTCGGGAATGCGATGAGCGAGCCGCTGGGCGGGCACCTGCGTGATCGATGGGCGGGGCCGGCGGTGGATGCGCTTGGACACCTGGTTCGCGATCAGGCTCGTGATCGCGATCGAGACGAGACCGCGTGCCGCACCGAGTCGAGCGCGCGCTCGCCCCGAGAGCACCATCAGGCCGGCGATCGCGATCCAGAGGACCGAGCGGTCGGCGGCACGGGTGAGCCGCGGCATCGTAGCATCCAGCAGCGGGCTCTTCGTGCCCGCGATGGCGTTGAACGTCGCGACGTCGAGCGTATCGATCTGGCGGCGGACGCTCCGCCACCGCCGGGTGTTCCCCGGATCGGGCGTGTGCGTCTTGCGCTGAGCGCTCTGCTTTCGCACCATCATGCCTCCCGGTCAGGCCATTGCATCGCCGATGTAGCTGTACTTGAGGAACACCTCGCTCGCCCATCCTGCCTCTTCGAGCACGCCTTGGACCGCAGCCAGCATGTATCGCGCATCCCACCCCAGGTACAGATAGCGGGGGTCATCGCCCCCCGCGATCTGGTCCCACTGCCCGTTCCAGGCCATGGCGGGGTAGACGGGGCCGCCGCGGCGGGCACTGAAGTCGAGCACGGCCTGACGTGAGGCCGGCGACTCGGCCCATAGCCGCTGGAAGATGCGGGTGAACAGATACCGGATGTCCGGAACCTCCCAGTGCTCGCCGCGGAACTCGACGTAGTCGAACTCGCGCTGCCACCCGCGCGGCCAGCCGCGCCGCACGCGGGCGTCGAGGATCGGCGTGAGGTTGTCGTCGTCGATGCTGACGACTGCCGGCCGCGCCCAGACCTGCAGGAAGATATCGGTGAGGCGGGCGGTGCGCGCCGCGATCTCCGCCGTCGTCCACTCCGGCACCGCGGCGACGTCGGCGGTCAATGGGATGCCACTCGAGGCATACACGCGTCGCTTGTCGGCGAACGAGGCGTCGAACGCCCGGTCGGCGAGCGGCTCTTCGAGCAGCGTCAGATTGCCGAGCGTCTGGGCGAGGGCGCGGAAGCTGTTCTGCTCGTCATCGCTGAGGTCGGCCCACCGGCGCTCGCCGCCCGGCGACCAGTCGTCGCCGGCGGCGACGGGCACGACGTGATCGATCTCGAGCCCCGACGCGTTGTCGATGCCGGCCAGGCGCCCCAGCACGTACCGCGCGTGCGGCAGATCGCCGTACTTGAGGCCGACGCGGGTGCGCTCGTCGGAGGGGGTGATGCGGGCGATCGCGTGCACGAGGGCGTCATCGCCTTCGTCGGCAGCCCGGCACAGTCGTGCCACGAGGCGATCGGTGGAGATGCCGACGATCGCACGGCGCAACAGCAGCGACTGCACCTGCTCGAGGGAAGCGATCAGCTCTTCGGCGCCCCGGCGCCCGTGCAGGTGGTCGCCGTAGAGGCGCAGCAGGAGCGGGGCGAACCCGGCACCGAAGGTCGCGAGGTAGGCGAACTGGCGACCGATCCGCGCGTCGGGGGTGCGCGAGGGGTCGAGAAGCAGGCCGTAGATGCCGGCGTACTCGCGCCACTGAGCGGCGCTCGTCCGGAGCGTCTCGACGCCGAGCCGCGGGAACCGCTGCCGGAACGCGTCGTAGACGGCCCGGCCGCCGGAGGGCACCTCGCGCCCCGTCAGCATGACGAGGTAGTGCCGCCAGAATGCACCGATCTGATCGCCCGTGGCTTCTTCGATCGGCAGCCAGAACTCGTTCTCGATCTCGGTCTGCTGCTCATGCGTGAGGCCCATCAGCACGTAGTTGTGGATGAGCTCGTGGTCGCGCAGCGGCTCGCCGGTGGAGTTCAGGCTCTCGAACGTCTGCTGCGCGTTCGCATCCGGGCCGAGCGTGATCGATACGTGCTCGAGCTTCTGCAGGCCGCGCCAGATGCTCGCCGCCTCGCCCGGGCGGATCTGACTGCGGAAGAACGCGTAATTGTCGTCGAAGCGCGACTCGCGACCCTCGTCGCCGGGCCCCCGCCGATCGTGGACGACGCTCTCGAACACGTCGGCCCAGGCACGGTGGGGTCGCAGTTTGGTGCGCGCCGGATCGTCGCTCTGCACGAGCACGCGCGAGAGCTCGGCAGCGAGATCGGGATCTTCGGCGCGCAACGTGTGCTGCAGCGCCGCGATGAGCAGCATCAGCGTCGTCAGCCGCTGCTGCCCGTCGATCAGCACGAGGTGCGCGCCCGTATCGGCGTCATCGGGGCCGGCGGCAGTGGAGAGGATCGATCCGATGAAATGCGTGTCCGTGGCATCCGCCGCCGACACCGCCCGCACGTCGCTGAGCAGCTGCTCGCAGCCGCCGATGTCCCACCGGTACTGCCGCTGATAGACCGGTACCACGATCATCGTGTCGGATGCCGAGAGCCACCCGATCGTGTTGACGGCGGTCGCCTGCACGTGGGCGGCGGCATCGGTGGGGACGGGGGTAACAGTGCTCATCGTCAGAAAAACGCTCCTCGGAAACCTCGGTCGAGTCTAATCGCGTCCACAAACCGGCTCTGTAGGCTTGCCTCAGTCGGGCCTGTAAAAACTTCGCTCGTCCGACAGAAAGGGCATGATCCGTCATGGCATACATCAAGAGCGCGGCTCTCGAGGAGACCGGCTACGTCGTCCTCGATCCGTACGGCAAAGAGATCGATCCCAAGGAATGGCTCGACGTCGATTACGTCGACTGGAAGTCATCGGGCGACACCCGCTTCGCGCCGCTGGCCTCGGCCAAGGGCGAGATCGAGTGCAACGGCTTCTGGAACCACAAGCCGCCGCGCACCGACAAGGACGGCGTGTGGATCGACTCGCAGACCGCCATCGCGCCGACCCTCACCGAGCGCGCGCTCGAGCCGGGTGCCAACGTCGGCCGCTGCCGCATCATCGAGCTGCAGCCCAACACCTACGCCGACTGCCTCTACAACCTGCACCAGGACGACAACAACCGTCTCAACCCCGACGGCACCGGCTGGGTCGTCCGCGGGTTCTTCAACCTCACCGACGACAAGACGAGCTACTTCGTGCTGCGCGAGAACCGCACCGACCCGAGCGAGGAGACGCGCATCGCCCTCCCCGCCGGCGCCCAGCTCATCGTCGACACGCAGCGCCTCTGGCACGCCGCCGCGCACTACGGTGACGAGCCCCGCTACTGTCTCATCACGTCGTGGGAGTCGGGCCCCGAGCTCGACGCTTACATCGCCAAGTACAACGGCGTGAACAAGGTCGAGAGCTACCCGGTCGACCAGGAGACGCTGGATGCGGGGCAGATCGAGCAGGAGCGTCGCATCGCCGCCCGGGCCGCCGCGCTCGCCGCGCGCGGCCAGCAGGAAGTGAACGTGATGAGCGAGGCCTGAGCCTCACCCGTCGCAGAAAGGGTCCCGGCCGATCGGTCGGGACCCTTCTTCGTGTTGTACTGCGTGTTCTGCCGGCGGGCGAGGCTCAGGCCAGGCCGAGCTCGCGCACCCGGCTGCGGTGCGACAAGCGGTGCGCGACCCACAGTGCCACGGCGACGAGGCCCGCGATCACGACGCCGAACAGCCACGGCATGAGGCCGGGCGTCAGCCCCGACGTTCCCGCCTTGAGGGTGCCCGTGCCGTCGGCGATCTGCGAGTTGCCGTCGGCCAGCGAGGCCGCACCGGTGGCGAGGTCGCCCGAACCGTTCGAGAGCTTGACGGTTCCCGCCGAGAGGCTCGCCGCGCCGTTCGCCAGGTTGTTGAGGCCGCCCGACAGGTTCGCCGCACCCGACGACATCCTCTGGGTGCCCTCGGCGAGCGACGTCGCACCGGCCGACAGGCTGTCTGCGCCGGCGGCGAGGTTCTGCGCGCCGGAGCTCAGCGCCAGAGCGCCGTCGGAGAGCGTCTGAGTGCCGGATGCCAGCGACCCGGCGCCAGCGGCGAGGTCGCCCGTGCCGCCCGCGAGCTGGGCCGCGCCGGCGTCGAGGACAGCCAGGCCTGCCGACAGCGTGCTCGCGCCCTGGGCCAGTGCGGGGGCGCCCTTCTCGGGGTTTGCGAGCGCGTTCGTGCCCGGCCACTCCTTGCCGTCGCCGCCTGCCATCTGTCCGAGGCCCGCGGCGAGCTGCTCGGCACCGGTGGCGACCTGGTTCGTGTAGTCGGCGGCCGAGAGCATTCCGCCGGCCAGGGCAGGCCCCTTGGCCGCGATCGGCGCGAGCGCCTCGATCTGGGCTTGTACGCCCGCGGCGAGTCTGTTCACGACGGCGGGGTCGGGGTCGTTGTCGGGGTTTGCATCGGTGAGCAGGCCGACGAGCTGGGTGAGGGCCTGCGCATTGGTCGGCGCGGACGTCGCGTTGTCGCCGATCGACACACCACCGTCTACGAGGCGCTGCAGGTCGGCGGAGGCGAGATACGGCGAGAATCCGTTGGCGATGTTCCGTGCACTCGTTGCGAGAGTGCCGCCCTTACCGGCGAGGGTGTTCGCGTAGGTGTCGGCGCCGACGACGCCCTTGGCGAGGCTCGCCGTCTTCTCGGCAAGGGTTTTCGCACCGGCCGAGGCGTCTTTTGCGCCCGCGGCGACCTTGGCCGCGCCCGCGGCGGCGGTCTGCGCGCCCCCCGCGAGCCGCTGTGCCCCGGCAGCGGCCGAGGCTGCGCCATCGCTGACGCTCGACGCGCCATCCGAGGCGGAGCTCGCGCCGTCGGCGAGACTGACCGCTCCGGTGGCGAGCGACTGCGCACCCACCGCGGCGCTCGTCGCGCCCGACGACAGGCTGGCCGCTCCCGTCGAGGCTGCGGCGGCCCCGGCATCCAGCTTCTGGGCGCCCGCCTCGAGGTCGTCGGCGCCGTCGGCGAGGGTCTGCGCTCCGGCGGCCAGCTCTTGCGAGCCTCCCGCGGCCTGACCGGCGCCCGTGTCGAGCTGCCCGGCGCCCGCATCGAGCTTCGCGGCGGTGAGCAGATACAGCGTCGTCATCGTCAGCAGCAGCACGGCGAGCACGGCGACCGTGATGCGCATGCCCCAGCGGTGGGTATGGATGGTGTGACTCGTCATTGAGGACTCCGTTGTCTCGCGCCCGCATCATTGCGGGCGTGGATGGGCGCGTCTCTCGACTACCGGGCGCCGTCTGCCCGGGTGCGGGCAGGGCGGATGGCTGCGGATCGGGGATCCTCCCTGGCGCCACGACCGGTGGGTCGAGCCCAGGTGCGTCGGGAGAGCGAGTTGACGCTAACAGCAAGACGTCCGTCGGGGGAGAGGACGGAAAAACCTCTGCGCAGTGGAACCAAGTTCCACAGATGCTGACCTCGAGTGTCTTGTCGATGCTCTACAAGAACCCCCGCAGATCGGTGTCGAGGATGCTTCCTGCAAATCTTTCTGTGAATGCTTGTGAATATCTGTGTATGTGTTGTAATCTGTGGCTGTCTCAAGGAGGAACTCGTGTACGCAACGGAGCGGCAGCAGCTGATCGAACACCTCGTCTCGGCCGAAGGTCGTGTCGCGGTCGTCGATCTCGCCAAGCGATTCAGCGTGACCACCGAGACCGTGCGTCGGGATCTCGATCAACTCGAAAGCGAAGGATCGTTGCGCCGCGTGCACGGCGGAGCGGTCGCGCGCACCCGCGCCAGCACCGTCGAGCCCTCTCTCGCCGAGCGCACGCTGCGCGGAGGAGAGGCCAAGCTCGCCATCGCGCGCCGAGCGCTGCACGCCGTGCCGCCCGACTTCGACGGGTCGGTGTACCTCGATGCGGGTACGACCACTGCCGCGATCGCGCAGCTGCTCACGCAGCGGCCGGCCACTCGTCTGCCTCTCGAGGTGGTGACCCACTCGATGACCGTCGCGCACCTGCTCGCCGGCGCGCCGGGGCTGAGCCTCACCGCCATCGGCGGGCGCGTGCGCGGGCTGACCGCCGCCGCCGTCGGGGCGCAGACGGTCGACGCGATCTCGCGCCTGCGGACCGACATCGCCTTCATCGGCACGAACGGCCTGTCGGCCGACTTCGGCCTCAGCACCCCCGACCCCGATGAGGCGGCCGTGAAACGAGCGATCCTCGCCGCGACGCGGCGCACCTTCGTCGTCGCCGACGCCGCCAAATACGATTCCGAACTGCTGGTGTCGTTCGGGCGCCTCAGTGACATCGACGTCGTCGTGACCGATGAGGCTCCGCACGGGGCGCTCGCCGATGCGCTCGCCGTCGCCGAAGCGGAGGTGTGGGTCGCATGATCGTCACTCTCACAACGAATCCCTCGCTGGATCGCACCGTGGCCCTCGACGCTCCGCTGCGTGTCGGCGAAGTGCAGGCGGCCGGCTCGGTGCGCGAAGACGCCGGGGGCAAAGGCATCAACGTCACCCGGGTGCTGCGCGGCTCGGGCGCCGAGAGCATCGCGGTGCTGCCCCTCGATGCGCACGACCCGTTCGGTGCCGTGCTGCAGGCGGCCGACGTGCCGTTCACGCCCGTCGCCGTCCAGGGCGCCGCGCGCGCCAACCTGACGCTCGCAGACGCCGACGGCGTCACCACCAAGATCAACCTGTCGGGCGTCCGCCGTTCCGCTGCCGACGGTGCGGCCCTCATCGACGCCGTGGTCGCCGCCGCGGCGGGGGCGCGCTGGCTCGTGCTGGCCGGATCGCTGCCCCCGGGGCTGCCCGACGACTTCTACGTCGACGTCATCGCCGCGGTGCGCGCTGTGCCGGATGCGCCCCGGATCGCCGTCGACACCTCGGGTGCCGCCCTCCGCGCCGTCGTCGAGCGGGGCGCCCCCGATCTCATCAAGCCCAACGACGAAGAGCTCGCCGACCTCGCCTCCGTCGCCCTCGACGACGGCGTGCCGCTGCCCGAAGCGGTCGCCGTGGTCGCCCGAGGCCTCGTGCCCGCCCGCGTCGGCGCCGCCTTCGTCACGCTCGGCGGCGACGGCGCCGTGCTCGTCACGGCGGACGGCGCCTGGTTCGGCACGCCGCCCCCCACCCGGGTGCGCAGCACCGTCGGCGCCGGCGACAGCTCCCTCGCGGGGTTCCTGCTCGCCGAATCGACCGGCGCGAGCCCCGAGGAGTGCCTGCGCAGCGGCATCCGCTACGGCTCCGCCGCCGCGGCCCTTCCGGGCACGCAGGCCCCCACCCCGGCAGACCTCCTGCCCGGCGACGTGCCGGTGCGGGCGCTGCCGCCGAGATAGACCCGCACACCCCATCCCGATAAAACACCGACCACTGGAGGTCACCGTGTCCGAGATCATCACGCCGGCGCTCGTCAGCCTTGACGAGCCGCTCGGCACCGACAAGAGGGCCGTCATCGACGCGCTCGCCGCGCGTGTGGCGCAGACCGGTCGCGCAAGCGACGCGGCGGCGCTCGCGGCGGATGCCTGGAAGCGCGAGCAGACCGACGAGACCGGTCTTCCCGGCGGCATCGCGATTCCGCACGCGAAGAGCCCGGCCGTGCGCGAGGCGACCCTCGCGTTCGCGCGCCTGAAGCCGGGCGTCGACTTCGGCGCCGGCGACGGCCCCGCCGATCTCGTCTTCCTCATCGCCGCGCCCGACACGGCGGCGGAGGAGCACCTCGCCGTGCTGTCGCGCCTCGCCCGCGCGTTCATGCGCGAGGACTTCACGGCGGGGCTCCGCGCGGCGACGACCCCCGACGACGTCGTCGCCCTCGTGCAGGCGACGGTCAGCGACGCGCCGCCCGCGGCGGCCGCCGT
>NZ_JAAGRY010000072.1 GCF_015707995.1 Microbacterium paulum | reverse complement strand
CGGGCCTGCCCGACCCCACCGACGCCTGACCGCCCCGCCCGACACGACACCGAGAGAAGACGCCACGATGGTTCAGCGCCAATTGCCGAAGATCCCCGACCCCCACCCCCACGCCTACGCCCACCGCCACCCCGACACCCACCCCCACGCCCACCACGGACCCGGTACAGCAGGCCTACATCGCGGTCTTCCAGCGCCCGGACGATGTCGACCTCACCGGAGCACTCAGCGGCATCTCGGGGCCCGAGCTTGCCGACCTGCTTGCGGCCGCGGCGGGCACACCGAATGTCACATTCCCTCTCCTCAACGGCTCGGGACAGGCGCTCGGCCTCGCGGAGCGGCCGTCTACGAGCGAGTCGGCCGCCGCATTCCAGCTGCTGTCGCCGGTGGCCTCCAGGCTGCCGGGCGTGACCGTGAACGAAATCTCGCTCACCGCATTCGACCTCGAAGGGGCTCTGCGCGCTGTCCAGGATCAGCGCGTCCGGCTGCTCGACGAGCAGCTTTCCTCTCAGGTCACAGATGTGCAGAAACGCAACGCCCGCGTCGTCACGCTCAACGCGGCCATCACGGCCCTGAACGCATACGTCGCCGGGCCGACTGATGAGTCGCTGGCCACAGCGATCGCGGCCGCACACCCGGCCGTCGAGTCGCACATTCTCCTTTCGGCGACGTCGGACTCCACCGAGGCGAGAACGGCCGCTGCCGACCTCGTCGCAACGCTGCGCGTAGAACGCGACGCCGTCACGAACACTCAGCAGATGGATATGTTGCGACTGGCCGGCTTGACAGACAAGCGCAGTGAAGCGTTCGACCTGATGTCCTCATTCCTGACGAAGATGCAGGGTTCGCGGTCGTCGATCATCGGCAACATGCGATCGACCCCGGTATCGCTCGGCACTGTTCAGTGGGACCGCGCCGCCATCACCGGCGGCTTCGACCTCACCGGCGTCACGAACGGGGAGCACCACCTCATCCTCAGCTTCGACGACATCGGCCTCACCGTCGTTGCCGCGGTGACCGTGCAGCGCAATGAACTCGCCGCGACCGGAGGCGAGTTGAGCCCGGCGCTCTGGGTCGGAGCAGCACTGGTCGTGCTCGGAGCGGGCGCACTGATCGGCTCATCGCTCCGGACGCGACGCCGTGCGCGCGTCTGATGAGGTGACACGGACGGAGGCCGAGCTCCGCGAGACTTGTCGCAGTCTCCTCACCGGACCGGGCATCGGCACTCTCGTCGCCGCGCAGATCCTCATGTCTTGGTCCCACGCCGGGCGATGCCGCGACGAGGCCGGGTTCGCTCGCTTGGGCGGGGTTGGAGCACCGCAAGCCACAACGGGTCAGTGCCAGGTCCTCACGCGCGTGAGGGTTCAACCTGGTCGAGTCTTCGAGCTCAAGCACTCGTCGTGTGATGCGAACGTTCGGATAAGCGATGATGTGCGGGGACTTCCCGCCCGCGCCCGCGCGAACATCTCTCCGTAGGCTGGCGGATCCTCGCCCGCGCCGGGATGTCGAGGATCCGATGTCGGTGTCGATCTTCGCCCCGACGACCTCGAAGCCGTACTCGCCGCGAGGGCGCGGCGGTCCTCTTGCTGACGCTGGACACCGCACTCGTCGTCCTCGCGATCATCCCTGATCCCTCGATAGATGCTGACCTTCGTCATTCTCGACGACGGACCCTCACTCAAACGCCTCATTGGCCGACGACGAGAATGACAACGTCGCCCCGCTCCGCTCAACCCCAACGAACCGATCGCTGACGCATACTTTGACAACTTCCGGTCAGGCGGTCGTCGCCTTCGTCATCGTCAAGCAGAGCTACCTCAACGAGCACTCCCCCGAGGGCCTCGCCGACGGGCTGCGCAAATGGGTCGGCGAGCAGATCGGCCCGATCGCGCGACCGCGCGACATCTACATCGTCGGCGAACTGCCCAAGACGCGCTCCGGAAAGATCATGCGCCGCCTGCTACGCGACGTCGCCGAGGGGCGCGAGGTCGGCGACACGACGACCCTCGCCGACACCGCCGTGATGAGCGTCATCGCGGCGCAGGTCAAGTGACGCGTGAACCGCGCGAGATCGGGGTCCGAGACGCCCGGCGCTTCACTCCCAGGCGAAGACGACCTCGACCTCGACGGGCGAGTCGAGGGGCAGCACGGGCACGCCGACGGCCGACCGGGCGTGCCGACCGGCCTCACCGAAGATCTCGCCGAGAACCTCGCTGGCTCCGTTGACGACGCCCGGCTGCCCGGTGAAATCGGGGGTGGATGCCACGAATCCGGTGACCTTCACGACGCGCGTCAAGCGGTCGACCCCGCCCACGACGGCCGCCGCGGCGGCGATCGCGTTGAGCGCGCTCTGGCGCGCGTAGGAGGCGGCGTCGGAGGCATCCACCGCGCCCCCCACTTTGCCCGTGGCAGGCAGGGCGCCGGCGATCATCGGGAGTTGGCCCGAGGTGTAGACGAGGTCGCCGTGCACGGTCGCGGGGATGTAGGCGGCGACGGGCGGCACGACGGAGGGCAGTTCGATGCCGAGCTCGGCGAGGCGGGCGCTGATCGAGGCGCTCATGCCTGGCCCTCGCCCTCGAACTGCTGGGCGGCGACGGCGGCCGCGCCGAGGCCGGCGTTGGCAGAGCCTGAACCGACCGGGCGCTTGAAGTAGGCGACGAGACCGCCCTCGGGGCCGGTGACGACCTGCACCAGCTCCCAACCCTGCTTACCCCAGTTGTTGAGGATCGCGGCGGTGTTGTGGATGAGCAGCGGTGTGGTGAGGTATTCCCACGTGGTCATAGAAGGCTCCTGTGGCGGGATCGCGGGCGAGAAGAGACGGGCGAGAGCGGGCGAGAAGAGACGGGCGAGAGCGGGCGAGCAGGGCGTCCCGCGCACCCCCGCGCTTCGAGGGTTCGCCCAGGGTTTTCCCCTACGATCAAGCCTATGCCTCATCTCAATCGGACGACCAGCGGTGTGCTCGGCGGACTCGCCGGCCTCGTCGGTCTGAGCGCCGTCGCCGGTATTCTCGTGACCGCGACGGTGACCCCCGCGATCGCGGTGTCGGGCTATGCCGCCTCGAGCGCGCTCGACACGTTCGAGAACATGCCGAGCTTCCTCGAGATCGACCCGCTCATGCTGCCGACCGAGTTCTACCGCAAGGACAGCGCCGGCAACGACACGCTGATGGCGCAGTTCTACGACCAGAACCGCGTGCCGGTGACGTTCGATCAGGTGAACCCCGTCATGTTCGACGCGATCACCTCGAGTGAGGACAAGAACTTCTACACCCACGGCGGCGTCGACCTGGGCGGCACGATCAGCGCCCTGCTCGGCAACGCGTCGAGCGGGTCGAGCCGAGGCGGATCGTCGATCACCCAGCAGTACGTGAAGAACGTGCTGCAGCAGAACTGCGAGTCGAAGGCGAACGGCACCGAAGAGGTCGAAGCCTGCTTCACCGCGACCACGGTCAACAGCGGTTCAGAGGGCTACCAGCGCAAGTTGCAGGAGATGCGCTACGCCATCCAGCTTGAAAAGGCCTACTCGAAAGACGAGATCCTTCTCGGGTACCTCAACATCACGAACTTCGGCGGCACGGTCTACGGCATCGGCGCCGCGGCCGAGCACTACTTCTCGACGACGGCGGCCAACCTGACGATCGCGCAGGCCGCGACGATCGCGGGCATGGTGCAGGCACCGAACACGTACCGCATCGATGAGCCCGAAGGCACGACGCAAGACGACGCCGGCAACGCCGTGAACAGCGCCGCCGACGGCTACAAGCTGACGCTGGACCGCCGCAACTACGTGCTCGAGCGCATGCTCGATCTCGGCAAGA
Source organism: Microbacterium paulum (assembly GCF_015707995.1). Lineage (GTDB taxonomy): Bacteria > Actinomycetota > Actinomycetes > Actinomycetales > Microbacteriaceae > Microbacterium > Microbacterium paulum. The sequence continues at coordinate 10,351 of NZ_JAAGRY010000072.1, read as the reverse complement.
TCTCGCAGGCCGAGTACGACGAGGCCTACAACTCGCCGATCACGCCGCAGGTTTCCGAGCAGACGCAGGGCTGCCAGACGGCGGCCGGTGCGGAGTTCTTCTGCGAGTACGTGCGCTCGGTGCTGCTCACCGACCCCGCGTTCGGCGAAGACGAAGACGCCCGCGCCGCGAACCTCCGCCGCGGCGGTATGAAGATCTACACGACGCTCGACCCCGATCTGCAGCAGACCGGCCTGAGCGCGATCTCGGTGGTCCCCGCCAACGTCGACTACATGGACCTCGGCGCCTCTGCCGTGCAGGTCGAGGCCGGCACCGGCCGCATCCTCTCGATGGTGCAGAACCGGCCCTACAGCGCCGCGGGCGATGTGGCGGGCACCACCTCGGTCAACTACAACGTGCGCGAGAAGAACGGCGGCGGTATCGGGCACCCGGCCGGATCGACCTACAAGGTGTTCAGCCTGGTCAACTGGCTCGAGCAGGGCCACTCGGTCAACGAGACGATCAACGGCCGCATCGGCACGAAGAAGGTGCTCGTCTGCGACGGCGTGACGCAAGACGTCAAGCTCTCGAACAACGGCGACGGCATCGGAAACTTCGAGGCCAACAGCGGCTACAACGGCACGGTGTACAACTTCACCCGCGACTCGCTGAACTCGGGCTTCATCGCGATGGCCGAGAAGATCTCGGTCTGCTCGACCAACCAGGTCGCCGGCAAGATGGGCGTGACCGTCGGTGACGGCACGGCGCTGGATGCCACGAACAACCCGTACGACGTGCTCGGGTCGAAGAACGTGGCGCCCCTCGACATGGCCGAAGCGTACGCCTCGATCGCCGCGAACGGCACGCTCTGCGGCCCGAAGGCGATCGACAAGGCCCTGAACTCCGACGGCGAAGACATCACGCCGCAGACGACGTGTTCGGCAGCGCTGACCGCGCAGGTCGCCGCGACCGCGGCGTACACCCTGCAGGGCGTCATGACCGGTACGGGTTCGGGCGCGCAGATCGGCGACGGTGTGCCGGTGTTCGGCAAGACCGGTATCCACGAGTACGAGCACACCTGGATGGACGGCGCGTCGTCGAAGGTCGCGACAGTCGTGTGGGTCGGCAACGTCGAGGGCCACGCCGAGCTGAACAACTATTACGAGAGCGGCTACTCGCTCGCGCGCATCCGAAACTCGATCTGGCCCGCGATGCAGGGTGCGGCGAACGCGAAGTTCGGCGGTGACGACTTCCCGAGGCCCGACTCGAACCTCACCAAGCGCGTGCTCACCGACCTGCCGTCGGTCATCGGCATGAACGTCGATCAGGCGACGCAGACGCTGCGGGCCGCGGGCTTCTCGGTCTCGGTCGGCGACGCCGTCGACGGACTCGAGGGCGCCGGCACCGTGATCCAGCAGGATCCGGGTGCCGGGCGCGTCGCGGGCGGCACGGTCGTCACGATCCGGCCGAGCAACGGCGAGGGCGTCACCGTGCCCGCTGTCAGCGGCAAGCCCGCTGACGCCGTGAAGGCCCTGCGCGATGCCGGCTTCGGTCAGGTGACGACGGCGTGCACCGCCACCGAGACGGCCAACGACGAAGGCACGGTCACCGGAACAGATCCGGCGGCGGGCACCGTCGTGAACCGCAACGCGGCGATCTCGGTGCAGTACCAGGCCAAGAAGTGCGGGCGGTGACCGGCGCGCAGCGCGCGTTCGGTGCGGCGGGAGCGCTCGCCGCGGTGGGGCTCTCGGCCGCGGTCTGGGGCACCTGCATCGAGCGGTACCTCTTCACGGTGCGCCGCCACGAGCTCGCCCTGCTACCGCCCGGTTCGCCCTCCCTCACCGTGCTGCACCTCTCCGATGCGCACATGGCGCCCTGGCAGCACCGCAAGCAGGCCTGGATCGCCGAGGTCGCCGAACGCGTGCAGCCCGACCTCGTCATCAACACGGGCGACAACCTCGGGCACGAAGACGGCTTGCGAGGCATCCGCACCGCGTTCGCACCGCTCGGGGGCGTGCCCGGTGCGTTCGTGCACGGATCGAACGATGTCACGGGACCGTCGCCGCGCAATCCGCTGCGCTACTTCCAGGGCCCGTCGCAGCGGCCGCACCGGGGCGTCGACCTCGACACCGCGGCGATGGATGCCTATTTCCGCGATGACCTCGGCTGGGTCGACCTGAACAACGCGGCATCCGTCATCGACGTCGCAGGCCTGCACCTGGATGCCTTCGGCGTGAGCGACGCGCACCGCGATTGGGACGACCTCGGCGTGCTGCCGGGCGAGCTCGACGACATCCGCCGCCACCCGTGGGGGCAGCGCAGCCCCGCCCCCACCGCGCTGACCGTCGGCGTCACCCACGCGCCGTACCGCCGCGTGCTCGACGCGTTCACCGACCTCGGCGCCGACATCATCTTCGGCGGGCACACGCACGGCGGCCAGGTGCGCATCCCGTTCTCGCGCTCGGCACTCGTCGCCAACTGCGACATCCCGCGCGATCAGGCCCGCGGCCTGAGCACCTGGACCCACGACGGGCGCTCGGTGCCGCTCAACGTCTCGGCCGGGCTCGGCCACTCGATCTACGCTCCCGTGCGGTTCGCGTGCCGGCCCGAGGTGTCGGTGCTCGAGATCCGCGCGACATCACCCGTCGATTCGGCATGAGCGCCAGAACCCTGTAGACTCGGAGGGTTGCCACGGGGTGTGGCGCAGCTTGGTAGCGCGCGTCGTTCGGGACGACGAGGCCGCAGGTTCAAATCCTGTCACCCCGACAGCAGAAGGGCTCCACCGGAGGAAAACCGGCGGGGCCCTTCGTCGCACGATGCCGATCCGTCCGGCGTGAAACGGAGCCCCGATGACCACCCCCCGCCTGGTCGCGTTCGACCTCGACGACACCCTCGCTCCCTCCAAGAGCGCGATCGACCCGCGCATCGGCGACCTGCTGGTCGCCCTCGCCGAGCGCGTCGAGGTGGCGATCATCTCGGGCGGGCAGCTCGGCCAGTTCACGGCGCAGGTCGTCGAGCGGCTCCCTGAGGCATCCGACGATGTGCTCTCTCGCCTGCACCTCATGCCGACCTGCGGCACGCAGTACTACCGGCTGACCCCGGCGGGCATCGAGACCGTCTACGCGCGGACGCTGACCGACGACCAGAAGACCCGGGCGCTCACCGCCGTCGAAGAAGAGGCGCGCCGGCTCGGCCTCTGGGCGTCAGAGACCTGGGGCGACATCCTCGAAGACCGCGGCTCGCAGATCACGTTCTCGGCGCTCGGTCAGACCGCCCCCGTCGACGCGAAGATGGCGTGGGACCCGACCGGCGAGAAGAAGAACGCACTGCGCGACGCGGTCGCCGCACGCATTCCCGACCTCGAGGTGCGCTCGGGTGGGTCGACGTCGGTCGACATCACCGAGCGCGGCATCGACAAGGCCTTCGGCATGCGCCAACTCGCCGAGCAGACCGGCATCGACCTGGACGACATGCTCTTCGTCGGCGACCGTCTCGACGAGGCGGGCAACGACTACCCCGTGCTCGCGATGGGCGTCGCCTGCCAGGCCGTCGAGGGCTGGCCCGACACCGCCGCCTTCCTCGAACAGCTCATCCCGACGCTGCCCGCCCGCGCCTGAAGCGCGTCCTGCGTCAGGCCTTGACGCGCGTCGCCGTCGGCCGCCGGACCGGCGAGGCGGATGCCGCAGCACCAACCCCGGGCACCGGTGTCAGCCGCTGCAGCTGCGTGACGTGTCGCGGCTCGAGCTCGGCGATCGTCGAGACACCGAGGAGCTTCATCGTCCGCTCGATCTCGCTGCGGAGGATCGCGATCGTGCGGTCGACGCCCCGGCGTCCGCCCGCCATCAGCCCGTACAGGTAGGCCCGCCCGATGAGGGTGAACTTCGCCCCGAGCGCCATCGCGGCGACGATGTCGGCGCCGTTCATGATGCCCGTGTCGACCATGATCGTGGCATCCTTGCCGACCTCGCGCACCACCTCGGGCAGCAGCCGGAACGGGATCGGCGCGCGATCGAGCTGACGGCCGCCATGGTTCGAGAGCACGATGCCGTCGACGCCGAGGTCGATCAGGCGCTTCGAGTCGGCGAGGTTCTGCACGCCCTTGATGACGATCTTGCCGGGCCACATCGAGCGGATGACCTCGAGGTCCTCGTAACTGATCGTCGGGTCCATCGCGGCGTCGAGCAGTTCGCCGACCGTGCCGCCGGTCGTCGTCAGCGACGCGAACTCGAGTTTGGGGGTGGTGAGGAAGTCGATCCACCACCAGGGCCGCGGGATCGCGTTGACGATCGTGCCGAGGGTCAGCTGCGGCGGGATCGAGAAGCCGTTGCGCTTGTCGCGCAGCCGGGCGCCGGCGACGGGCGTGTCGACCGTGAACATGAGCGTGTCGAACCCGGCGGCCGCCGCGCGCTTCACGAGTCCGTAGGAGATCTCGCGGTCGCGCATCACGTAGAGCTGGAACCAGTTGCGCCCGTGCGGGTTCGCGGCCCGCACGTTCTCGATCGACGTCGTGCCGAGGGTCGACAGGGTGAACGGGATGCCTGCGGCACCTGCGGCGCCCGCACCGGCGATCTCGCCCTCGGTCTGCATCAGCCGGGTGAACCCGGTGGGCGCGATCCCGAAGGGCAGCGCCGACGGGCCGCCGAGGATCTCGACCGAGGTGTCGACCGACGCGGCGGGGCGCAGGATGTCGGGGTGGAACTCGATGTCTTCGAACGCCTGCCGGGCGCGCTTGATCGAGATCTCGCCCTCGGCGGCGCCGTCGGTGTAGTCGAACGCCGCCTTTGGCGTCCGGCGCTTCGCGATGCGGCGGAGGTCGGAGATCGTCAGCGCGGACTCGAGGCGGCGCTTCGTGGCATCCAGCTCGGGCTTCTTGAATTGCATGAGCTCGAGCAGCTCGGGGATCTTCGGCAATTGGCGCTGAACCATCGTGGCGTCTTCTCTCGGTGTCGTGTCGGGCGGGGCGGTCAGGCGTCGGTGGGGTCGGGCAGGCCCGCGTCGGCGTAGTAGCCGGTGATGTGCGCGCGGACGACGCGCTGCGCGGTCTCGGCGTCGCCCGCCTCGATCGCGCGCAGGATCTCGGCGTGCTCGTGGCGCAGTCGCTCGCCGGTGGCCGCCCAGTCGGGGATGCGCGCCGCTCCCCCGCGGATGTAGCTCTCGATCGTTTCGCGCAGGCCCGCCATGGTGGCCGAGACGACGAGATTGCCGGATGCCTCGGTCAACCGCACGTGGAACTGCGCGTCGAGCGCGAGGAAGTCGTCGACGGAGAGTCCGTCGGCATCCATCGCCTCGAGCGCCGTGTGCGCATCGGCGAGGTCGGGGCTGTCGACCCCGGCGAGGTGGGCGACGGCCCACTCCTCCAGCAGCAGCCGCGTCTCGTAGACGTCGGGGATCGGGAAGCCCTGCGCGGCGACCTGCAGGCGCAGCAGCTGGGCGAGACCGCCGTGCGGCGTGGCGGTGACGATCGCGCCGGCGGTGGGCCCCGAACCGGTGGCGGTGCGGATGAGACCCATCACTTCGAGCACGCGCAGCGCCTCGCGCACGCTCGATCGCCCGACGCCGAGCGTCGTGGCCAACTCGCGCTCGGGCGGCAGCCGGTCGCCGGGGCCGAGCGTGCCCTCGAGCAGATCGCCTTCGATCCGGTCGAGCACGACACGCCACGCGCGGGCGGGAGTGGAATCGGTCATCGGCGCCTTTCGAGCGGAGGAGCCCGGATCTGTCGCGGAACGGGCCGGAGAGCTGGCCTGACCACGTTAGCGCACTGTGGTCAGGCCGCCAAGCGTCGGTTGAAACGATAGGATCTTCTACGCTGTGCTCATGCACCCCCTCCTCGTCGTGATCATCGTCGCCGCTGTCGCGGCCGTCTTCTGCTGGATCGCCTCACTGGTCACCGAGGACACGTCCTGGGTCGACCGGCTCTGGTCGATCGTGCCGGTGATCTACGTCTGGATCTTCGCGATCGCCGGGCTCACCGACGGCGCGGATGCCACGCGGCTGGTCGTGATGGCCCTCCTCGTGACCGCCTGGGGTGCACGACTGACGTTCAACTTCGCCCGAAAGGGCGGCTACACCGGCACCGAAGACTACCGGTGGGCGATCCTGCGCGGGCGGATGAGCCCCGCCCTCTTCCAGGTCTTCAACCTGCTGTTCATCGTGCTGTACCAGATGACACTGCTCGTGCTCATCACCCTGCCTGCGCTGGTCGCGTGGGAGCACCCGTCGCCGTTCGGCGTGTGGGACGCGGTGTTCGCGGTGCTTTTCGTCGCGTTCCTGGTGGGCGAGACCGTCGCCGACCAGCAGCAGTGGGATTTCCACCAGCGCAAGGCCCGCGGCGAGGCGGAGGGCTTCCTCACCACGGGCCTGTTCGCGACCAGCAGGCATCCGAACTTCTTCTTCGAGCAGGGGCAGTGGTGGGCGTTCTACGCGCTCGGCGCGAGCGCCGCCGTCTCTGACGGCCTCGGCTTCTGGGGCGGGGTGATCAACCCGAGCATCATCGGCGCGGTGCTGCTGACCCTGCTCTTCATCGGCTCGACCGTGTTCACCGAGTCGATCTCGGCGTCGAAGTACCCGGACTACGCGCAGTACCGTCGTACGACGTCGATGCTCGTGCCGCTCCCCCGCCGCCGGGTCGCGGTCAACTGAGGCGGCCGCCCGAGGCGAGCAGATAGTCCTGCGCGCAGAGCGACTCGTAGGTCACCTGGTCGTGGTCGAGGTCGTCGATGGCGACCTGGTCGCCGTCGAAGACGAACCGCCCGCCCACGAGCCGCGCGTTGAAAAGCGCCTTGCGGCCGCAGCGGCAGATGGTCTTCAGCTCTTCGAGGCTGTGCGCGACCTCCATCAGCCGCGCCGACCCGGGGAAGGCGCGCGTGCGGAAATCGGTGCGGATGCCGTAGGCGAGCACCGGAATGCCGTCTTCGACGACGAGCCGCAGCAGATCGTCGACCTGCTCGGGCGAGAGGAACTGGGCCTCGTCGATCAGCAGGCACGCGACCGCGCCGATGTAGCGCGAGCCGTGCTCGGCGACGAGGGCGCGCACGTCGTCGCCGGGGCCGATGAGGAAGTCGACCTGCCGTTCCACGCCGAGACGGCTCGAGATCTGACCCGCACCCTTCGTGTCGATCTCGGGCTTGGCCAGCAGCACGTGCTGACCGCGCTCCTCGTAGTTGAACGCGGCCTGCAGGAGGGCTGTCGACTTTCCGGAGTTCATCGCCCCATAGCGGAAGTAGAGCTTCGCCATGCGGGCCCGCTCAGCGGTTGATCGAGAGGGCGGATGCCGTGGCCGTCAGCACCTCGTCGGCCAGCGCCGGCTGCGGGTTCAGCTGCTGGCCGTAACTCGGGATGAGGCGGCGCAGCTCGGGCTCCCACTCGGCGATGCGGTCGGGGAAGCAGCGCTTCAGCAGTCCCAGCATGATCGACGGCGCCGTCGAGGCGCCGGGCGAGGCACCCAGAAGGCCCGCGATCGAGCCGTCGGCGGCGCTGATGACCTCGGTGCCGAACTTCAGCTCGCCGCCGACCATCACCTGGGCGCGCTGGCCGGCGTTCAGAAGCGTCCAGTCCTCGTCTTTCGCGGTCGGCATGAAGGCGCGCAGGCTCTGCACCTTGCCCTTGTGGGTCTTCGCGAGCTCGGTGACCAGGTACTTGACGAGGTCGAGGTTGGTGAATGCCACCTTGAGCATGCTGAACAGGTTCGAGAAGCGCACCTGGGTGATGAGGTCCCACCAGTGGCCGCGCTTGAGGAACTTCGGCGTGAAGGTCGCGAACGGCCCGAACAGCAGCGAGGTCTCACCGTCGACGACACGAGTGTCGAGGTGCGGCACCGACATCGGCGGGGCGCCGACGGCGGCCTGCGAGTACACCTTCGCCTTGTGCTGCGCGACGAGGGTCGGGTTCGAGGTCATCAGCCATTGTCCGCCGATCGGGAACACGCCGTAGCCCTTGATCTCGTCGATGCCCGACGACTGCAGCAGCTTGATCGCCCAGCCGCCCGCGCCGACGAAGACGAAGCGCGCGTCGATCGTGCCGGGTGTGCGGCCCAGCGCGTGGCGGAACGAGACGCGCCAGGTGCCGTCCTTCTGCTTCCGCAGCTTTCGCGCCTCGATGTTCGTGCGCACCTCGACGCCGTCGCTCTCGAGGTTGCCGAGGAGCTGGCGGGTGAGCGCGCCGAAGTCGACGTCGGTGCCGGCGGGCACGCGCGTCGCCGCGAACGGCTCGCCCTTGCGGCGGCGCTGCATGAGCAGCGGCGCCCACTGGTTGATGACGCGCGAGTCTTCGGAGTATTCGATGCCGGCGAACAGCGGCTGGGTCTTCAGCGCCTCGTAGCGCCGCTTGAGGTAGGCGACGTCTTTCTCGCCCGTCACGAACGTCATGTGCGGCGTCGCGTTGATGAACGTCGATGGCGCCTCGAGCACGCCTTCGCCCACGAGCGTCGACCACAGCTCACGGCTCTGCTGGAACTGCTCGTTGATCGAGATCGCCTTGGCGGGATCGACCGAGCCGTCCGCGGCGGGAGGCATGTAGTTCAGCTCGCAGAGGGCGGCGTGCCCGGTGCCGGCGTTGTTCCACGCGTTCGAGGATTCCTCGGCGACCTCGCTGAGTCGCTCGAGCACGACGATCTTCCACTCCGGCTGCAGCCGGTGAAGCAGGGTTCCGAGGGTGGCACTCATGATGCCACCGCCGATCAGGACGACGTCGACGGGTTCACTCACGATGTCCCAGTCTAGGCCGCGTTCTCGGACGCGCCGTCCGGTCGAGGCATCCCCGGCAGTCAAGGATGCCGGTTCTTACCCGCGCGTGAACTGCGGGCGTGCGATCAGGCGGTGGCGCCCAGGCGCGCGGCGACGAGCTCGGCGATCTGCACGGCGTTCAGCGCCGCCCCCTTGCGGAGGTTGTCGTTGCTGATGAAGAGCACGAGACCCTTGCCCTCGGGAGCCGACTGGTCGGCGCGGATGCGGCCCACGAAGCTCGGGTCGTTGCCGGCTGCCTGCAGCGGCGTGGGCACTTCTTCGAGCACGACGCCGGGGGCGGATGCCAGGATCTCGCGCGCCCGCTCGGGGGTGATGTCGCCCCGGAACTCGGCGTGGATCGAGAGCGAGTGGCCGGTGAAGACGGGTACGCGCACGCACGTGCCCGCGACCAGCAGGTCCGGCAGCTCGAGGATCTTGCGCGACTCGTTGCGGAGCTTCTTCTCTTCGTCGGTTTCGTTGTCGCCGTCGTCGACGAGGTTGCCGGCGAAGGGGATGACGTCGAACGCGATCGGGGCGATGTACTTCTCCGGCTGGGGGAAGTCGACCGACGACCCGTCGTGGACGAGGTCGAGCGTGTGGCCCTGCGCGAGCACGCCCTCGACCTGGCCGAGGAGCTCCTCGGCTCCCGCGAGGCCGGAGCCCGACACGGCCTGGTAGGTGCTGACGATGAGGCGCTCGAGGCCCGCGGCCTCGTGCAGGGGCTTCAGCACGGGCATCGCGGCCATCGTGGTGCAGTTGGGGTTCGCGATGATGCCCTTGGGCGGGTTGAGCGCCGCGTGCGGGTTGACCTCGCTGACGACGAGGGGCACCTCGGGGTCCATCCGCCAGGCGCTCGAGTTGTCGATGACGACGGCGCCGGCCTCGGCGAAGCGCGGGGCGTGCGCGCGCGATCCGGTCGCACCGGCCGAGAACAGGGCGATGTCGATGCCGGCCGGGTCGGCGGTCGCGACGTCCTCGATGATGACCGTCTGGCCGCCGTACTCGACCGCCGTGCCGGCCGAGCGGGCGGTGGCGAACAGGCGCAGCTCGCGGATCGGGAACGCGCGCTCCGCGAGGATCTCACGCATGACCGTGCCGACCTGGCCGGTGGCGCCGACGACGGCGACGGAGAGTCCTGAATCGGAGATGCGGGTCATGGCAGATCCTTGCGTGCGTGCCGCGGCTGCGGCGAGGAGCGGGTTTCGGCGATTCTACCGGGGCTGAGCGCAGGCGATCTGCTGGAGGACGGCGGATGCCTGCCGATCCGGCCTGCGCCGGGCGGATCGCCTGCGCTCGGGCCGTCACCAGAGACGGAGCTTCTCGGGATTGCGGACGAGCCAGATGTCCGTGACCCGCTCGCCGTCGGTCGCGAACGAGATGACCGAGTCGACGCCGCCCGCGACACGCACGAGGATGCCGTCGCCGTCCCCGTGCATGACGGGCTCATACGTCGCGGTCGGATGCTTCGCGGCGATGCCGAGGAGGAACCGCGCGACCCGGTCGGCACCGCGCACGCTGCGCCGCGCCGTCGAGACGACGCCGCCGCCGTCGGAGCGGAGGACGACGTCGGGATCGAGGGCGCGGACGAGCGCTTCGAGACGCCCGGGCGCCGCCGCGGCGGAGAACGCCGCGACGACGGCGCGGTGGCGCTC
>NZ_JAAGRY010000071.1 GCF_015707995.1 Microbacterium paulum | reverse complement strand
GGCGCCGGGCGTGCGCCGCTCGGTGAGTTCCTCGGCGTCCCGCTCGCCGCCGCGACGCCGACCCTGCCGCGGGCCGCCACGCGCTGACGGCGGAGCGCGCACCGTCGCGACGGTAGAATCGAGCCATCATGGCGACTTTCGGCACCCTCAGCGATCGGCTGACAGAGACCTTCCGCAACCTCCGCACGAAGGGCAAGCTGACGCCCGCCGATGTCGACGGCACCGTGCGCGAGATCCGCCGCGCCCTGCTCGACGCCGACGTCGCGCTCGTGGTCGTCAAGGACTTCACCGCGAAGGTGCGCGAGCGCGCCCTCGGCGACGAGGTGAACAAGGCGCTCAACCCGGCGCAGCAGGTCGTGCAGATCGTCAACGAAGAGCTCGTCGCGATCCTCGGCGGCCAGCAGCGCCGCCTGCAGTTCGCCAAGACCGCGCCGACCGTCATCATGCTCGCGGGCCTCCAGGGGTCGGGAAAGACGACCTTCGCCGGAAAGCTCGCCAAGCAGCTCGAGAAAGACGGACACACGCCGCTCCTCGTCGCCGCCGACCTGCAGCGCCCGAACGCCGTGAACCAGCTGCAGGTCGTCGCCCAGCAGGCGGGCGCCGCGATCTACGCGCCCGAGCCCGGAAACGGCACGGGAGACCCGGTCAGGGTCGCCCGCGATGGCGTCGAGACCGCGCGCCGCCAGCAGCACGACGTCGTGATCATCGACACCGCCGGCCGGTTGGGTGTGGATGCCGAGCTGATGAAGCAGGCCGCGAACATCCGCAAGGCCGTCGACCCCGACGAGGTGCTCTTCGTCATCGACGCCATGATCGGTCAAGACGCGGTCAACACCGCCAAGGCGTTCCAAGAGGGCGTCGACTTCACCGGTGTCGTGCTCTCGAAGCTCGACGGCGACGCGCGCGGTGGTGCCGCGCTCTCGGTGGCCTCGGTCACCGGGCGCCCGATCATCTTCGCGTCGACCGGCGAAGGCCTCGACGACCTCGAGGCGTTCCACCCCGACCGCATGGCGAGCCGCATCCTCGACCTCGGCGACATCCTGACCCTCATCGAGCAGGCGCAGCAGTCCTTCGACGAGGAGGAGGCGCGCAAGGTCGCCGAGAAGCTCGCGACCGAGCAGTTCAACCTCGAGGACTTCCTCGACCAGCTTCAGCAGATGAAGAAGATGGGCTCGATGAAGAAGATGCTCGGGATGCTCCCGGGCATGGGCCAGATGAAGCAGCAGCTCGACCAGTTCGACGACCGCGAGATCGACCGCACCGAGGCGATCATCCGCTCGATGACCCCGGGGGAGCGCCGCAACCCCAAGATCCTCAACGGATCGCGGCGCCTGCGCATCGCGCGCGGATCCGGCATGACCGTCACCGACGTGAACCAGCTCGTGCAGCGGTTCGACCAGGCGGCGAAGATGATGAAGACCGTCGCGCGCGGCGGTGTGCCCTCTATCCCCGGGATGGGCTCGCTCGGCGGCAAGCCGGGAGCGTCGGCCAAGCGCGGTGGCAAGCAGAAGAAAGCCGCCGGCTCGCGGTCGGGTAACCCCGCCAAGCGCGCCGCCGAGAACGCCGGCATCGCCGCGACGCCCGCGGCCCCGACCGGATCGGGCTTCGGGCTCGGCGCCGGCGCGGGTGCCGGGGCGCAGCCGAGCGAAGCCGACCTCGCGCAGATCCAGAAGCTCTTCGGCAAGAGCTGAGCGGCAGCTAGCTCAGCACTCCCGCGTCGCGCAGCTTCGCGCGCACCGCCTCTTCGATGGCCTCCTGGCCTCTCGGAGTCGGGTGCACGTCGTCGTCCTGCATCCAGGCGGAATGGCCGGCGAGGGGCTGGCCCACGTCGATGAACGTGCCGCCGACCATCGCGATCGCCGTGCTGAGATCGTCGGAGGTCGTGGCGACCTCGTCGGGCGTGTCGGTGTCGTCGTTCCAGATCGTGCTGAGGCCGATGATGTGGGCATTGGGCGCCGCGTCGCGCATCTCTTGCACCGTGGTCAGGGTCTGCGCCCGCACATCATCGGGGTCTTCGCCGAAGTCGTTGCTCGACGACTGCACGATGACGACGTCGGGCTGCAGGGCCGCGAGCGCCGGCACGAGCCCCGAGTAGGGCGTGCCGCAGTCGCCCGACACGACGAAGCCCATCCCTCCGCACGCGAGGCTCGTCAGCGAGACGTGCGCCTTGTCGGCGAGCAGGGTGGGCCACGCCTCGCCGAGATCGAGCCCGTAGCCCGACATGAGCGAGTCGCCGATCGTCACCACGCGGAGGCGATGGGTCGAGTGCGAGGTGGGGTTGGGGGTCGGGCTCGGCGCCGAGAACACCGGTGTCGCCGCCGGGGCGCAGCCCGAGACGAGGAGGGCGAGACCGACCGCCGAACACGCGGCGACGACGATCGCCCGCACGCGCGGGACAGGGCGGACGGAGGCTGCGCGCAGACGTGCCATGAGCGGCACCCTACGCGCGCGTTCCTAGGACTGCGCCGTGAGTTCCCTATCGCACGGGCTCGCGCTGACGCCCGTCACACCGACGGGTCGGCGAGGTGCTCGCGTAGCGACGGGCCGTTGCGGAACTCGCGGATGAGGTGTTGCACGACCGCCCGCAGATCGCCGCCCGAGGCATCCGCCACCGCCAACTGCCGCGCGTAGCTCGCGCCCTGCGCCGCGATCCGCTCGATGCCGGCGAACTCGCGCGCGCAGTGCAGCTCTTCGGCGATCGGGCGCAGGCGCTCCACGGTCTCGGCGAGGTGGTCGAGCACAGGGCGCTGCGTGCCCGCATGGTCGACGATCACGCGGGCCTCGAGCCCGTACCGGGCGGCGCGCCACTTGTTCTCGCGCACGAACCAGGGCTGCAGGTGCTCGAGGGGGCGGCCTTCGTCGAGTTCGCGCGAGAAATGCTCCACGAGCACCTGCACGAGCGCGGCGACGGCGGCGAGCTCGGGCAGCGTCGACATGCCGTCGCACGCGCGCACCTCGATCGTGCCCCAGCGCGGGGCGGGGCGGATGTCCCAGCGCACCTCGGTCGCATCTTCCATCACGCCCGTGCGCACCATGTCGTCGAGGTAGCCCTCGTACTGCGCCCAGTCTGCGAGAGGCCACGGGAGCCCCGCCGTCGGCAGCTGCTGGAACACCAGTGCGCGGTTCGAGGCGTAGCCGGTGCGGTCGCCCGCCCAGAACGGGCTCGACGCCGACAGGGCCTGCAGGTGCGGCAGAAAGGTCGCCAGAGCACCGATGATCGGCAGCACCTTGTTGACGTCTTCGACGCCCACGTGCACGTGGATGCCCCAGATCATCATGTTCCGGCCCCACCACTGCGTGCGCTCGATGAGCGTGTGGTAGCGGGACTTGTCGGTCACCTGCTGGTCGTACCACTGCGCGAACGGGTGGCTGCCCGCGCACAGCAGCTCGATGTCGCGGGGCGAGGTCAGTGCGCGCACCTGCGCGATCGCGTCGCCGATGTCGTCGACGGCGGCCGCGACCGTGTCGCCGATGCCGCTCGTGACCTCGATCGTGTTGGTGAGCAGCTCGCCGGTGACCGTGAAGCGCTCGTGTTCTGTGCGCTCTTCGAGTTCAGGAAGGAAATCGGGCGCTCTGCCGACAAGATCGCCCGTCTCGCGGTCGGCCAGCATGAGTTCCCACTCGAGCCCCACGGAGGAGCGGGCAGATGTCGCGAAGGGCACCGTCATGGCGTCAGTCTGACACGACGCACCGCTCGAACAGCGCTCGGTTCGCGGCATCCGTCATGATCTGGCAAAATAGACCGTTGGACCACCCGCTCGACCCTCTATCCAGCGGGGTGGGTCCACCGCAGAGCTTCCGCCGGGTGTGCACCCCACGCTCCAGGCGACGTTCATCACTTTCCACACCAATCAGGAGAATTGTGGCTGTCAAGATCCGTCTCAAGCGCCTCGGCAAGATCCGCGCACCCTACTACCGCATCGTCGTCGCCGACTCGCGCACCAAGCGCGACGGTCGCGTCATCGAGGAGATCGGCCAGTACCACCCCACCGAGGAGCCCTCGGTCATCAAGGTCGACTCCGAGCGTGCGCAGTACTGGCTGTCGGTCGGCGCCCAGCCGACCGAGCAGGTCGCCGCGCTGCTGAAGCTCACCGGCGACTGGGGCACCTTCAAGGGCGACAAGGACGCCGTCTCGACGGTGAAGGTCGCCGGCGAGAAGGAAGAGTTCCAGGTCGACGCGGCCAAGAAGTCGGTCATCAAGCCCAAGGCCGAGAAGAAGGTCGAGGCGCCCGTCGCCGACGCCGACGAGGCCGACGCTCCGGCCGACGACGCCGCGGCCGACGCAGAGTAGTCGCGTTGCTGTCCGCCGCGCTCGAGCACATCGTCAAGGGGATCGTCGATCACCCGGACGATGTCGTCATCCGTTCCTCCACCTCGCCGCGCGGCGAGGTGCTCGAGGTGCGCGTGCACCCCGATGACAGGGGCCGGGTGATCGGGCGCGGCGGTCGCACCGCAAAAGCGTTGCGCACCCTCGTCTCCGCCCTCGCCGACGGCACCCGCGTGCGCGTCGACGTCGCGGACGACTGAGATGGCTGCCGCAGAACCCGCGCGCACGCAGCTGCGCGTCGGGCGTCTCGTCAAGGCCCACGGCCTGAAGGGCGCCCTCAAGGTCGAGCTCTACACCGACGACCCCGACGGACGTTTCACGCCCGGGGCCGTCTTCACGCTGCAGGTGCCGGCGGCCTCGCCCTGGCACGGCAAGACCGTGACGGTCCGCGAGTTCCGGTGGATGAACTCGCACCCCGTCGTCTTCTTCGACGACGTCGACGACCGTGACGGCGCCGAGTCGCTCGTGCGGGCGATCCTGTGGATCGATCAGGACGAGAGCGCCCCCGCCGAAGACGACGCGTGGTTCGACCACCAGCTCGTCGGTCTCGACGTCGTGCGCGATGGCGTGAGCGTCGGACGCATCATCCGCGTCGACCACCTGCCCGCCCACGACCTGCTCGCCGTGCGCCTCAGCGGGGCTGACGACGAGGTGCTGGTGCCCTTCGTCGCGGCGATCGTGCCCGAGGTCGACGTCGCGGCAGGCCGCGTCGTCGTCACTCCGCCCGCCGGTCTGTTCGAGCAGCTGCCCGATGACGAGACCAGCGCCCCCGACAGCGAATCGGACGAGACGCCGGATGCCGCGGCCGACATCGACGCAGACGTCGACACCGAGGCGACAGCCGACCCCGAGGCCTGACGTGCGCATCGACGTCGTCACGATCTTTCCGGCGTTCTTCGACGTGCTCGAGGTGTCGCTGCTCGGCAAGGCGCGCGGCGCAGGCATCCTCGACGTCCGCGTGCACGACCTGCGCGACGCCACCCACGACCGCCATCGCACCGTCGACGACACGCCCTACGGTGGCGGTGCGGGCATGGTCATGAAGCCCGAGCCCTGGGGCGAGGTCATCGACGCGATCGCCGGACCGGCGACCGAGCCGCAGGATGCGGCCACCGACGACGCGCCGCTGTTCATCTTTCCCTCGCCGGCGGGGGAGCGGTTCACGCAGGCGACCGCGCGCGAGCTCGCCACCGAGCAGCACCTCGTGTTCGGCTGCGGCCGTTACGAAGGCATCGACGAGCGGGTGTTCGCCTACGCCTCGACGCGGGGGCGCGTGCGCCTGATCAGCCTCGGCGACTATGTGCTCAACGGCGGCGAGGTCGCCGCCATGGCGATGATCGAGGCGATCGGCCGGCTCGTGCCGGGCGTCGTGGGAAACCCCGAGAGCCTCGTCGAAGAGTCGCACGAAGACGGCCTGCTCGAGTACCCGTCGTACACGAAGCCCGCCTCGTGGCGCGGCTACGACGTGCCGGACGTGCTGCTCAGCGGCCACCACGGCAAGGTCGCGCAGTGGCGGCACGACCAGCAGGTGCAGCGCACCCGCGAACGCCGCCCCGACCTGCTCGCCGACTGAGCGCGGCGAGGACTGATCCGGCGCGCCCGGGTCAGTCGACGCCGAGGAACGAGCGGTCGGTGAGGATGATCGGGCCGTCGGCGGTGATCGCGACGGTGTGCTCGGCGTGGGCGCCGCGCGATCCGTCGACGCTGCGGAGCGTCCAGCCGTCGGGGTCGGTGACGAGCTCGTCGGTCGTCTGCAGGAACCACGGCTCGAGCGCCACGACGAGGCCCGGGCGCAGCGGATAGCCCCGGTTCGGCTTGCCGTCGTTGGGCACGTGCGGGTCGCCGTGCATCACGCGGCCGACGCCGTGACCGCCGAAATCGGTGTTGATCGAGTAGCCGTCGGCGTGGGCGACCTCGGCGATCGCGTGCGAGATGTCGCCGATACGCCCGCCCGCGACGGCAGCGCCGATCGCGGCATCGAGCGCGCGCTCGGTGGTGTCGATGAGGGCGAGGTCCTCGTCGCGCGGGGTGCCCACGACGAACGACACGGCGGAATCGGCGACCCAACCGTCGACCGACACCGCGAAGTCGAGCGAGACGAGGTCGCCGTCGCGCAGCGCGTAGTCGTGGGGCAGGCCGTGCAGCACGGCGTCGTTGATCGAGGTGCAGATGACCTTGCCGAACGGGCTCGCCCCGAACGACGGGTGATAGTCGATGTAGCACGACTCGGCGCCGGCGGCCCGGATCATCTCGTGCGCGCGCTTGTCGATGGCGAGCAGGTTCGTCCCGACGTGCGTGTCGTCGCGGAGCGTCGCCAGCACCTCCGCCACGAAGCGGCCCGCGGGGCGCATCGCATCGATCTCGGCAGGGGTACGCAGCTCGATCATCGTGATCCTTTCCTCAGCTTCCATTGTGGTGGGTCGGCGTACCATCGAGGGCATGGCACTGCGGCGTGGGTTCTACAGATGGCTGATACCGGCGGCATTCGTGCTGCCGCTGTGGCTCTTCGTGGGCTGGATCGTCTTCGGCGCCAATCCGCTCTCGCTCCTCTGGGTGCTGCTGTCGGCGCCGATCGTGCTGATCGGGCAGCTGATCCTCACCCTGCTCGTCCGCGCCCGCCCCACCGCGCGCGCAGAGCAGGCCGTGTCGTGGACCGACCTCGCCCTCATCGGCGGCTGGAACGTGCTGATCGTCGCGCTCGGCGTCTTCTCGAACCCGTGGTGGTGGTCGCTGTTCGCCCTCACCGTGGTCGTCGGTTTCGTCGCTCTGGTGGCGGCGTTCCAGCAGCTGTGGCGCGAAGCGCGGCCGGCCGGATCGCTCCTGCGCACCCCCGCGGGAGTGGGCTACGTTCCGGCGCCCGCGGCGCGGCCCGAGACGGTGCCGGATGCCGAGGTCATCGTCGTCCGCGAGAACGGCGCCTCATCGGCATCCTGAACCCGCTCCCGCGGCCGTGCCGGAGCCTGGCGCGGTTTTGGTGCACCGCGGCATCCGTGGCAGAATAGCTGTTTGTGCCCTGACCAGGCTCTGCCACAGGGGAGCAACGGGGAGAACGGCGATATAGTCAGCCGCCCCGGGCACACACCACCTTTTTCCTTCAACTCTCGCGGTCGACCTGTGGCGGTCGCAGGAAGTGACGATCATGCAGATCCTCGACTCCGTCGACGCGGCCTCGCTCCGCTCCGACATCCCCGCCTTCTCGCCCGGTGACACCGTCAAGGTGCACGTCAACATCACCGAAGGCAGCCGTTCGCGCGTGCAGGTGTTCCAGGGTGTCGTCATCGGCCGCTCCGGCGACGGTGTGCGCGAGACCTTCACCGTTCGCAAGATCAGCTTCCAGGTGGGCGTCGAGCGCACCTTCCCGGTGCACTCGCCGGTGATCGACCACATCGAGGTCGTCACCCGCGGTGACGTGCGTCGCGCGAAGCTCTACTACCTGCGCGAGCTGCGCGGCAAGAAGGCCAAGATCAAGGAGAAGCGCGACAACTGACGCGCTCGGGCCTCGCCCGACTCTCCACGAGCCCCGGTTCGGCATCATGCCGTCCGGGGCTCGTCGCATGCCGCGACGGGAATCCGATCGTCGGAGCCCGCACGCGTATCCCCATCCGGACCGTGGCGCGGCGCGACGCAGGGCGCGGGATGTGCGACCCTTGAGGGTGCGCGGACCGAGGAGCGGTGCGCCTTGTCGAGAAAGACGCGAATGACCTCGGAGAACGCCATGACCGCCGGCGCAGACGAGCTCATCCCGCGGCGGTCCCGCTCGGGCCGGCGTCGGCGCGGATTCTGGGCGCTGGTGCGCGACATCGTCGTGATCCTCGTGGTCGCCGTGCTCGTCTCGTTCGTCATCAAGACCTTCCTGGTCCGCTCGTTCTACATCCCGTCGGGGTCGATGGAGCAGACCCTGATGATCAAGGACCGCATCCTCGTCGACGAGCTCACGCCCCGGTTCTCGGGTTATGACCGTGGCGATGTGGTCGTCTTCCGCGATCCGGGTGGATGGCTGCCGGTGACCACCACACCCGACCGCGGTCCGCTCGTCGAGTCGTTCGACTGGCTGATGTCGCTCGTGGGCATCTCTGCGCCCGACAGCGAAGACCATCTCATCAAGCGGATCATCGGCGTCGCCGGAGACCATGTCGTGTGCTGCAACCAGCTCGGTCAGGTCGAGGTCAACGGCACCCCGATCGACGAGACGCCCTACCTCGATCTCGCCGAGGGTCAGAGCGCGCCGCAGGTCGTGCCGTACGACGTCACGGTGCCGCAGGGTTCGCTCTGGGTGCTCGGCGACAACCGCGATCACTCCCGCGACTCGCGCTACAACATGGACCAGCCCTCGCACGGATTCGTGCCGCTCGCCAACGTCGTGGGCCGCGCCTTCCTCATCACCTGGCCGCTCTCGCGGTTCGGGCCGATCGACACGCATCACGCCGTCTTCGAGGGCGTGCCGGCCGGCGACGGATGAGTGTCATCGCCCCGACGCTCACACTCGAGCGCCGGCTACTGCGCGAGCACACGCTCCTGATCGCCTGCGATGAGGTGGGGCGGGGTGCCCTCGCGGGGCCGGTCGCCGTGGGCGCCGTGGCAGTGGATGCCGCGCGCGCACGCCGGCGCGTTCCCGAGGGCCTGCGCGACTCGAAGCTCGTCGCCGAGCGCCACCGCCCGGCGGTGGCGGAGCGGGCCGCGGCGTGGGTCACGACGTCGGCCGTCGGCTGGTCGAGCGCGGCCGAGATCGACGAGGTCGGCATCATCCGCGCGCTCGGGCTCGCGGCGCTGCGCGCGATCGCGGAGCTTCGCGGTGCCGGCGTGGTGCCCGAAGAGGCGGTCGTGCTCCTCGACGGCAACCACGACTACATCACGCCCGCGGGCGGCGCGGGCCTGCACGTGCGACCCGTCGTGAAGGCCGACCGCGACTGCGCATCGGCGGCCGCGGCATCCGTGCTCGCCAAAGTCGCCCGCGACGACCTGATGGTGGGCCTGCACGACGACGAGCCGGTCTACCAGTGGGTGCGCAACAAGGGCTACGCGAGCGCCGAGCACCGGGCCGCGATCCGCTCGCACGGGCTGAGTGCGCATCACCGGGCGTCGTGGGCCATCGCCGACGCGCCGACGCTGTTCTGACGGGCACCTAGACTGGATTCACCATGGATGACGAAGTCTTCGAGGATTACGACCGCGAGCTGGAGCTCGCCCTCTACAAGGAGTACCGCGACGTCGTCTCGCAGTTCCAATATGTGATCGAGACCGAGCGACGGTTCTATCTGGCCAACGACGTCAACGTCGTGCGCCGCGACACCGAGCACGACTTCTACTTCGAGATCTCGATGACCGACGTCTGGGTGTGGGACATCTACCGCGCCGACCGCTTCGTGAAGTCCGTGCGGGTGCTGACGTTCAAAGACGTCAACGTCGAAGAGCTGCAGCGGCGCGACTTCCAGTTGCCCGAAGAGCTCTCGCTCGACAACTGACGTCTCGGTCGGGGGCGCTCCGTCGCCTCCTCCCCAACGGGTGAATCGGTCGGACTGTCCACCGATCCGGTGATCGGGCCCGTTCCGCCCTCGCGCGGCGCGGCACGATGCCTGCATGGCAGACAAAGACGACCGAGGGCGGGCGGGCGAACAGCGCGCTGCGGCGCACCTGCAGAACCTCGGCTACACGGTGCTCGACCGCAACTGGCGCTGCGCGGCGGGTGAGCTCGACATCGTCGCCGCCCGCGGGGTGGACCTCGTCGTGGTCGAGGTGAAGACGCGCCGGAGCGCTGCCTACGGGCATCCGTTCGACGCCGTCGACCAGCGCAAACGCGACCGGCTCTGGCGGCTGTCGTACGCGTGGGCCGCGGCCCACCCGGATGCCTCACGGCACCGCCGACTGCGCGTCGACGTCGTCGGGATCACGGGAGACGACCCCGCGACGGCCGTGCTCGAGCACCTCGAGGACCTGCGATGACCGTCGGGCGCACGTGGGGCGTCGTGCTCACGGGCCTGCACGGAGATCTCGTCGAGGTCGAAGCCGACCTGTCGAACCAGACGCCCGCGTTCGTGATCATCGGCCTCGCCGACAAGGCCGTGGGCGAGGCGCATCAGCGGGTGCACAATGCGTGCGCGAACAGCGACCTGCCGCTGTCGCGTCGAAAGCTCACCGTCAACCTCTCGCCCGCGAGCCTGCCCAAGCACGGCTCGGGCCTCGATCTCGCGATCGCGGTCGCCGCTCTTGCGACCGAAGCGCCGATGGATGCCGCGTCGCTGCTGCAGACCGCGCATGTGGGCGAACTGGGTCTCGACGGTCGCCTGCGGCCCGTGCCCGGTGTGCTGCCCGCCGTCGCCGCCGCGGCCCGCGCGGGGGTGCGGCGCGTCATCGTGCCGCACGCGAACGCCGCCGAGGCGCGGCTCGTGCCGGGCGTCGAGGTGTTCGGCGCCGCCTCGCTTCGCGACGTCGTGCGCCGGCACGGGCTCGATGTCGAGCACGTCGAGGTCGACCCCGTGCCGCTCACGGCGAGCGGCGAGGCGGGCGATGAGGCGACGCCCGACCTCGAAGACGTCATCGGTCAGCGCGACGCGGTCGACGCGTTGATCGTCGCGGCGGCCGGCGGGCACCATCTGCTCATGAGCGGGCCGCCCGGTGCGGGCAAGACGATGCTCGCGCGGCGGCTCCCCGGCATCCTTCCCGACCTCGACGACGACACGGCGGTGCAGGCGGCGTCGCTGCGCTCGCTCGCGGGGCTGCCGGTCACGCGTCTCAGCCGCGTGGCGCCGTTCGAAGCGCCGCACCACAGCGCGAGCGTCGCGGCGCTCATCGGAGGCGGAAGCCGCACCGTGCGGCCCGGGGCGATCGCCCGCGCGAGCGGTGGGGTGCTGTTTCTCGACGAGGCGGGCGAGTACGGCGCGCACGCACTCGATGCCCTGCGTCAACCCCTCGAATCCGGCAGCATCGAGATCCACCGTGCGGGGTTCCGCGCCGTCTTCCCGGCACGATTCCAGCTCGTGCTCGCGACCAACCCGTGCCCGTGCGGCAACTACGGCGTGCCCCGCGCCGAGTGCCGGTGCCCGTCGCTCGCGATCCGCCGCTACCTCGGCAAGCTCTCGGGGCCGCTCCTCGACCGCATCGACATCGAACTCTCGCTGCAGCGGGTCGCCGTCGCGCGGCTGCGCGCGGGCGACGGCACCCGCGTCACGACGGCCGAAGCACGCGAACGGGTGGTCGCCGCCCGTGACAGAGCCGCCCACCGGCTCGCCGAGACTCCCTGGCGCACCAACGCCGAAGTCGCCGGGGCATGGCTCCGCGACGGGCCCCTCGCGCCCGACCCCGCGATCCGGCGCCCGCTCGACGATGCCCTGCAGCGCGGCGTGCTGACCTTGCGCGGCTATGACCGGGTGTTGCGGGTCGCGTGGTCGAACGCCGACTTAGCGGGCCGCGACCGGCTCGACGTGGCCGACATCGGGCGTGCGCTCTATCTGAAGCGGGGAGCACGCGCATGAGTGCGCTCGATCTGTCGGCGAGGACCGCGCGGCGCGAGCTCGGTGCGCTCGTCGAGGCGGCCGACGATCACGACCTGATCGCGGCGTTCGCCCGCGCGGTGTGGTCAGTGCTGGTCGAGCCGGGCGACCGCGTCGCGGGTGCTCTTGTGCTCGCTCTCGGACCGGTCGCTGCGCTCGAGACGGTCATGGTGCAGTCGCCCGGCGGACTGACGGTGGCGGGGTCCGAGGCCGCCGAGCGCGCCGGGCTGACCGGCCACGACCTCGCCCAGGGCTGCGGGCGATGGATGCCGCGGCTCGACGGCGCGGAGTCAGCTCTCGCGATCGCCCGCCGCGCCGGGGTGCAGCTGATCACGCCCGAAGACACCGCCTGGCCGGTGCGCGTCGACGATCTGGGCCCGCACGCTCCGCTGTGCCTCTGGGTGCGCGGCGACCCGGCGGCACTCAGCGCGCCGCCTCGCGCCGTCGCGCTCGTGGGCGCACGCGCGGCCTCCTCCTACGGTGAGCACATCGCCGCCGAACTGTCCGCCGAGTGCGCGGCGGCCGGGGTGGCGGTCTGCTCGGGTGCGGCCTATGGGATCGATGCCGCCGCGCACAGCGCGGCGCTGTCGGTCGGGGGCACGACCGTCGCCGTGATGGCGGGCGGCGTCGACCGCGCCTACCCGGCAGGCAACCGCGGCCTCATCGAGCGGATCGCGCACAGCGGCGCGGTCGTGGCCGAAGTGGCCTGCGGCGCCTCGCCGACGAAGCACCGGTTCTTACTGCGCAATCGCCTCATCGCAGCCCTGAGCGATGCGACGGTCGTGGTCGAGGCGGGGTGGCGCAGCGGCTCGCTCAACACGGCGCATCACGCGCAAGAGCTCGGCCGTCCCCTCGGTGTCGTGCCGGGCCCGATCACGAGCGCGACATCGATGGGATGCCACCGGTTGCTGCGCGACGGTGTCGCGATCTGCATCACGGGGCCCGCCGATGTGCGGGAACTGCTCGGCGAGCCGGGCGGCGCGGCGGATGCCGAGGCCGGCCCCTACACCGGGGAGCGCACCCGGGTGCTCGACGCGGTGAGCGGGCGCAGCGCCCGCACGACCGACGACATCGCCCGTCGGGCGGGCTTCACCGTCGATCAGGCGGCTGCGCTGCTCGGACTGCTCGAACTCGAAGGTCGCGTCGTGCGGCGCGCGACGGGCTGGGTGCAGGGTCGCATCGAGGCCGCAGCGCGCGACGAGGCGGGTGCGTCGGACGCACGACCCGGCTCGGGGGGACGGGCAGGCGCGCACCTCGGCGCACACAGCTCGTCGTCGACGCACCCGCACGAACGGGCGCAGCCCGCGACACTCTGGTGACGCGACCGCCGGCTGACCTCGACCGGGGCATGCTGGGGGAGTGCGAGTGACCGAGGCGGCCGAGGCGTATGCGACGCAGCTCTCCGCCGTGCGGCGACTGTCGCCGGCCACGGTGCGCGCCTACGCGGCCGACCTGCGCGATCTCGCCGCCGCCACGGGCGATGCCGAGCTGACGGACGTCGACCTCGAGATGCTCCGCGACTGGCTGTGGCGGGCGACCGAGCGCGGCGACGCGCGCACCACGATCGCTCGGCGCACGGCCTCGGTGCGCGGGTTCTTCGCCTGGGCGCACGACGAGGGCCTCATCGGCGCCGACCCGAGCCTGCGCCTGGTCGCTCCCAAACGCGGCCGCACCCTTCCCAAAGTCGCCACCGCCACGACGCTCGACGGCGTGCTCTCCGCCGCCACCGAACGCGCCGCGGACGGTGACGTGATCGCCCTCCGCGACGCGGCCGTGCTCGAGCTGCTCTACGCCGCAGCCCTGCGCGTCGCCGAGCTGTGCAGCGCCGATGTCGACGACCTCGATCGCACGCGGCGCACGATCCGCGTGACAGGTAAAGGCTCGAAGGAGCGCATCGTGCCCTTCGGCGCGCCCGCCGCCCTCGCTCTCGAGAACTACCTCGCCCGCGCTCGCCCCGCGCTGGTGGCGCGGGGCGCGGGTACCCCGGCGCTCTTCGTGGGGGCACGCGGCGGCCGGCTCGGCACGCGCGCCGCCTACGACCTGGTCTCCCGCGCGCTCGCCCCCGCGGTGGGCGCCGACACCGTCGGTCCGCACGCGCTCCGCCACTCCGCTGCGACGCACCTGCTCGACGGCGGCGCCGACCTCCGCACCGTGCAGGAGCTCCTCGGCCACGCGAGCCTCGGCACCACCCAGATCTACACCCACGTCTCCACCGAGAAACTCACCGCCGCATACCGCCTCGCCCACCCGCGCGCGTGAGCCCCGCCCGGCGGGTTAGCCTGCTGGAATGACGAACCGCCACGCCCCGACACTCGTCGTCATCGCGCTCGCGGCCCTCCTGACGACGGGCTGCGCCGCCAGCTCGCAGCCGCGGCTGACGGTGCTGCCGACGCCGCTCGACACGGCATCGCCGACCTCCGGCGCGACCGCGCCCGCCACGAGCGCCCCGACCACCTCCGCGCCCGG
>NZ_JAAGRY010000070.1 GCF_015707995.1 Microbacterium paulum | reverse complement strand
CGGTCATGACCGTCGGCGACGCGGTGCGCCCCGACAGCGCGGCCACGGTCGCGCGGCTGCGCGCGGTGGGCCGCGAGGTCGTCCTGCTCACGGGCGACAACGAGGGTGCGGCCCGCGCAGCCGCCGCCGCGGCCGGCATCGACCGGGTCGTCGCGGGGGTGCTGCCCGAGCAGAAGGTCGCAGAGGTCGCTCGCCTGCAGGCATCCGGCCACCGCGTCGCGATGGTCGGCGACGGCGTCAACGACGCGGCCGCCCTCGCGACCGCCGACCTGGGACTCGCGATGGGCGGGGGCACCGACGCCGCGATGCACGCGAGCGACATCGCCCTCTCGGGTCACGGCCTGCAGCCGGTCGTCACCGCACTCTCGCTCAGCCGCCGCACAATGCGCATCATCCGCGGCAACCTGTTCTGGGCGTTCGCGTACAACGTCGCGGCGCTGCCGCTCGCGGCCTTCGGCCTGCTCAACCCGATGATCGCCGGTGCCGCGATGGCGTTCTCGAGCGTGTTCGTCGTGCTCAACAGCCTGCGCCTGCGCTCCGCGCGCTGACCGCCGCGCCTGCGCGAGTCACCACGCGCCCGCCGAATCACCATCCGATCGACGCCGATCCGGTGGTGATTCGGCGGAGAGTAGATGACTCGCGAGCGCAGGCACCTGGCGCGGCGCACGCGGGGCGCTAAGATGGATGCCGGGGACATCGCGTCTCCCGTCGCCGCAGCTCGCAGAAGCGAGTGCCCGCAGCCGGGGGATTCGTCCTCGTGTTCGCCTCCGCGACTCACCTCGCGGGCAGCGCCCGGCCGTTCATCCGCGGTCGGCACCTCGCCGGTCTCCGCCGGCACGTTCAGCTCAGGAGGAGCATGCCGCCTACGGCATCCACCGCGCCCGCCCGACGGCGGGGCGCATCCAGCAGGGGTTCTTCTGCACGTCGCGACGACGACGCGCCCCTGATCCCGATCCTCGCGCGCAAGGTGCGCGAGGTCGAGGCCAAAGCCCAGCGCGGCAAGCTGGGCCCCACCAACCGGGTCAAGTTCCAGGTGATCGCCTTCCTCGTGCGCGAGGAGCGCGCCCGCGTCAAAGCCGACGAGGTGACGCCCACCGCCGCGCGCGCCGAGCTGCTCAAGCGCCTCGACGGCGTCGCGACGATCCTCGCCAAGACCGCGGCCCGCGACACCTCGCTCATCCAGTTGCTCGAGGTCGATGCGGCCACATCGCCGGTCGCCAAGCGCATGCGCCGCGACTGGCTGCTCGAATCGGGGGCGGAGCTCCCCGAAGACGAGCTGATCATCACCGACGTCGCGCCCGTGCAGGCCCCGGTCGTGCCCGCCGCCGTCTCGTCGCGGCAGGTCACCCCGCCGCAGATCGAGGCACGCCGCGAGGCGAACCCGTTCCTCGCGCCCGACGTGGCGCTGCGCGCCCCGGCATCCACCGCCCGTCGTCGCCTCGACGGCTGGGAACTCATGGGCCCGCTGTACAAGGCGTTCGAGACCGGCGCCGGGGGCGCGAGCGCCTCGATGGAGCTGCCGCCCGTCCCGGAGTTCGACCGGCTGTCGCCCAAGGGCCTCGAGATCATGCCGCACCAGTCGCGGTTCCTCGAGTCGGTGCGCGCGGGCCACCGCTCGTTCCTGCTCGCCGACGAGCCGGGGCTCGGCAAGACGGCCGAGTCGGTGCTCGCGGCATCCGTCGCCGGTGCCTACCCGCTGCTCGCGGTCGTGCCCAACGTCGTCAAGATGAACTGGGCGCGCGAGGTCGAGCGGTGGACGCCGCAGCGCCGCGCGACGGTTATCCACGGCGACGGCGACCAGGTCGATGCGTTCGCCGACGTGTTCATCGTCAACTACGAAGTGCTCGACCGGCACCTGTCGTGGCTCGGCTCGTTGGGGCTGAAGGGCATGGTCGTCGACGAGGCGCACTTCATCAAGAACCTCGGCTCGCAGCGCTCGCAGAACGTGCTCGCGCTCGGCGCGCGCATCCGCGAGCAGGTGCGCGACCCGCTCATGCTCGCCCTCACCGGCACGCCGCTGATCAACGACGTCGAAGACTTCGACGCGATCTGGCGCTTCCTCGGCTGGACGAACGGCGAGAAGCCCGGTCCGGAGCTGATGGCGAAGCTGGATGCCACGGGCTTCACCCCCGCCGACAAGGCCTTCTATCCCGAAGCGCGCGACGCCGTCATCTCGATGGGCATCGTGCGCCGCAAGAAGAAGGACGTCGCCGCCGACCTCCCCGACAAGCTGATCGCCGATCTGCCCGTCGAGCTCGACGACGAGTACGGCCGCTCGATCCGTGAGGCCGAGCGCGAGCTCGGCGAGCGGCTCGCGGCCAAGTACCGCCGCATCATCGAGGCGCGCGGTGACCGGGTCATCCGCGGCGAGGCCGATGACGACATCGTGCGCCTCGTCGCGCACGGCGAGCTCGAAGAGGCCAAGGCCGCCGGTGCCGGCGCCGACAACGTGTTCACCATGGTGCGGAAGATCGGTCAGGCGAAGGCCCTGCTCGCGGCCGACTACGCCGCGCAGCTGCAGCGCTCGGTCGGCAAGGTCGTGTTCTTCGCGAAGCACATCGACGTGATGGATGCCGCGGAGGCGCATTTCGCGCAGGCGGGGCTTCGCACCGTCTCGATCCGCGGCGACCAGACCGCCGCCGCGCGCCAGCAGGCGATCGATGCGTTCAACTCCGATCCGGACGTCGCGATCGCGGTCTGTTCGCTGACCGCCGCCGGCGTCGGGGTGAACATGCAGGCCGCCTCGAACGTCGTGCTCGCCGAACTGTCGTGGACGGCCGCCGAGCAGACGCAGGCGATCGACCGCGTGCACCGCATCGGTCAGGACGAGCCGGTCACCGCGTGGCGCATCATCGCCGCGCACACGATCGACACCAAGATCGCCGAGCTGATCGACTCGAAGCAGTCGCTGGCCGCACGCGCCCTCGACGGCGAGCAGGTCGACCCGTCCTCGAGCGACTCGGTGCAGCTCTCGGCGCTCATACACCTGCTGCGGCAGGCGCTCGGGGCCGACTGAGGTATTCACCCCGCCTCGCCCGCGCGGGGCGCACACCGAGCCCGCCGACCATTTAGGACGGCGGGCTCGGTGGCATCCGCCCGGTCGTCGGCGATAGTGTCGACAGTGGCAGCGACGCCAGTGACATTCCCGGCTGGCACACCCCAGTGACACACCCAGCGATATTCCAACCGAAGGATCCCCACATGAAGATCGGCATCCTCACCAGCGGCGGCGACTGCCCCGGCCTGAACGCCGTCATCCGCGGTGTCGTGCTCAAGGGCACGACCAACTACAACATCGAGTTCGTGGGCATCCGCGACGGGTGGCGCGGCGTCGTCGACGGCGACTTCTTTCCGCTGACCCGCCACGAGGTCAAGGGCCTCTCGAAGGTCGGCGGCACGATCCTCGGCACCTCGCGGACGAACCCCTACGAGGGCCCGCGCGGCGGCGCCGAGAACATCAAGGCGACGCTGTACGGCCACCACATCGACGGCATCATCGCGATCGGCGGCGAGGGCACGCTTGCGGCGGCGAACCGCCTCTACAACGACGGCATCAACGTCATGGGCGTGCCAAAGACGATCGACAACGACCTGCGCGCCACCGACTACTCGTTCGGGTTCGACACGGCCGTGAACATCGCCACCGAGGCGATGGACCGCCTGCGCACGACCGGCGACTCGCACCAGCGCTGTATGGTCGCCGAGGTCATGGGTCGCCACGTCGGGTGGATCGCGCTGCACTCGGGCATCGCCGCGGGCGCGCACGTGATCTGCATCCCCGAGGTGCCGATGTCGATCGACGAGATCACCGCGCAGGTGCAGAAGGCCCACGACCGCGGCCGCGCGCCGCTCGTCGTCGTCTCGGAGGGGTTCACCCTGAAGGGCATGGACGAGGCCTACAGCGACAAGGGGCTCGATGCCTTCAATCGCCCGCGCCTGGGCGGCATCAGCGAGGTGCTCGCGCCGGAGATCGAGCGCCTCACCGGCATCGAGACACGTGCGACCGTGCTCGGTCACATCCAGCGCGGCGGCTCGCCGTCGGCCTTCGACCGGGTGCTCGCGACGCGTCTCGGCCTCCACGCCGCCGACGTCGTGGCGGAGGAGGCCTGGGGCCAGATGGTCTCGCTGAAGGGCACCGACATCGTGCGCGTGCCGTTCGCCGACGCCCTCGGCGAGCTCAACACCGTCCCCATCTACCGCTACGAAGAGGCCGCCGCCCTCTTCGGTTGACCCGCGCGCGCGGCACGCCGCCGCCGCCGTCCCACTCGGTGCGGACGTTGTCCCACTCAGGGTGAGGGTTGTCCCAGAAGTGGTCGCTTTTCCCAGGTGAATACGACCACTTCTGGGACATACCCCGCCCCGTGCGGGCGTCGTTGCCGTCTCCTCCCCAACGCGCGGTGCCGCAGATCTGTCCACGGATCGGCGTTCAGACCGCGACCGCTGTTGCGGTGACGGTGACCATGAGGGATGCCTCCCCACGAGAGTCCATCCCATCGCTTGCCGAGATCGTTCACCGTCGCCCAGGCGCGCGCCGCCGGCATCCCTCGCGGTCAGCTTCGCGGCGCCTCGTTCTCGGCACCGTTCCACGGTGTCCGGCTGCGCGGTCCGATCGCCGATCGCTCCCTTTACGAACGAGCGTTGGCGCTCCTGCCGCGGCTCTCGGACGGGCAGTTCTTCAGCCACGAAACGGCGCTTTTCGCGTACGGTGCCCCGATGCCGGAATGGCCGTACCGACCTGGCCTCCACGTCTCCGCCTACCGGCCGGCGCGCGAACCTCGCACCCGGGGCGTCAGCGGGCACCGCCTGCAGACGCGCGCGCCGGCGTTCGAGACCCTGGACGGCCTTCCCGTCGAGTCGCCGGTGCGGGCGTGGCGGCAGATCGGGCGCCTCTGGAACTACGGCGACATCGTCGCCGCCGCCGACTTTCTCATCAGCGGAGCTGCCCCACTCGTGACGGCCGAAGCGTTGCGGAATGAGGTCGTCACGATGGGCGACGTGCGCGGCGGTATCTTGATGCGCGCTCTGAGCGATGTCCGTTACGGCGTGCGTTCACCGCGAGAGACCCGACTCCGTCTGCTGCTGCGTGACGCGGAACTGCCCGAACCGGAGGTCGCATGGAACCTCTTCGACGAGCGCGGCACCTTCGTCGCCGAACTCGACCTGGCCTTTCCACGTTATCGTGTGGCCGTCGAGTACGACGGACGAGTTCACGCCGAGGATGCCGCGCAGTTCGCGCGCGACGCCGATCGATGGGCGGCGATCCGTCGCCTCGGTTGGGACCACCAACGCGTCCTCTCGCACCACCTCCTCGGCGCCGGCGCGGCTGCCGTTGCGATCGCGCGTGATGCCCTCATTCGCGCTGGCTGGACGCCGGGTCGCTGAGACCCGGCTGCGACGCCCAAACCCGGCGGCGCCGACCCCCCAGCCCCTGACTCTGGCAGAGCTGCGTGCGCCCCGGCATCCATGTCCCATTTGTGGTTGCTTTCCGGCGCTGAATCCAGCCGAATCTGGGACAACCCCTGCACAAAGTGGGACAACCCCTGCACAAAGTGGGACGAGCCCGCGCCCCCGGGCCCCTACGCGTCGGCGAGGCCGAGAACGTCGAGCAGCCAGGCGAGCTCGAACGCGCGCTGGTGCCACGAGTTGTAGCGGCCCGAGACGCCGCCGTGGCCGGCGACCATCTCGCACTTCAGCAACGCGTCGGCGCCGACCTCGCGCAGACGCGCGACCCACTTGGCCGGCTCGACGTAGTACACCCGGGTGTCGTTGAGCGAGGTCGTCGCGAGGATCCGCGGGTAGTCCACCCCCGCGCGCACGTTCTCGTACGGCGTGTACGTCTTCATGTACGCGTACACCTCGGCATCGTGCAGCGGGTCGCCCCACTCGTCCCACTCGATGACCGTGAGCGGCAGCGACGGGTCGAGGATCGTCGTCAAGGCATCCACGAACGGTACGTCGGCGAGGATGCCGGCGAACAGTTCGGGCGCGAGGTTCGCGACGGCACCCATGAGCAGCCCACCGGCCGATCCGCCCTCGGCGACGAGGCGGTCGGGAGAGGTGACGCCGGATGCCACGAGGTGCCGCGCGACCGCCACGAAATCGGTGAAGGTGTTGCGCTTGTGCTGCAGCTTGCCGTCTTCGTACCACTGCCGGCCGAGCTCTCCGCCGCCGCGCACGTGGGCGATCGCGAAGACGACGCCGCGGTCGAGCATCGACAGCCGCGCCACCGAGAACCCGGGTTCGATCGAGTGCTCGTACGACCCGTAGCCGTAGAGGTGCACGGGCCGCACAGCACCTCCTCCCGGCTCGCCGAACGAGCGCTTCCAGACGAGCGAGACGGGCACGCGCGTGCCATCGTCGGCCGTCACCCACTCGCGCCGCTGCGCATAGTCGTCGGGGGAGTACCCGCCCAGCACCGGCTGACGCTTGCGCAGCAGGAACTCGCCGGTCTCGACGACGTAGTCGTACACCGTGCCCGGCGTGAGGAACGAGCCGTAGCCGAGCCGCACGACCGGGGGCGCCCACTCGGGGTTCCCACCCGCGCCGGCGGCATAGAGCTCTTCGTCGAAGTCGAGCTCGCGGATCGCGCCGGTGTCGTACGACAGGATGCCGAGGCGCGCGAGGCCCTCGCGCCGATACGACACGACCGCCCAGTCGCGGAAGGCCGAGACATCCAGCAGGCGCCGTCCCGGCTGGTGCGCGGCGACGACGGTGCGCGGGCCGGACGGATCATCGGCCGAGACCCGCACGAGCTCGAAATCGAGCGCGCCGTCGTTGTGCACGATGTACAGCACGTCGTCGCCGTCGACGACCGCGTGGGTCGCCGAGTATTCGATGCCCTCGCGGCGCGGCCAGATCGACCGCGGCTCCTGGCGCAGGTCGGATGCCGGCACGAGGTATTCCTCGGTCGTGATGGATGACCCCACGTCGATCACGAGGTACCGCTCGCTGCGGGTGAAGCCCGCACCCACCCAATACCGCTCGTCGGGCTCGTGGAAGAGGCGCACGTCGGCCGTGGCATCCGTTCCGACTTCGTGCAGCCACACGGTGTCGGGGCGCCAGGCGTCGTCCATCGTCGTGTAGACGACGAAGCGCCCGTCGGGCGAGAAGCAGGCTCCGGCAGAGGTGTTCTCGACGACGTCGCCGAGGTCTTCGCCCGTGGCGAGGTCGCGCACGCGCAGGGTGTAGCGCTCGTCTCCCTCGACGTCGACGCCGTAGAGCAGGCGGGTGCCGTCGGTCGACACGTCGAAGCTGCCGAGCGAGAAGAACTCGTGCCCCGCGGCGGCCTCGTTGCCGTCGAGCAGCACCTGCTCGCCCGGCACCGGCGCGCCGGGCTCGAGGCGCGGGGGAGTCCAGTCATCGGGCGCGGCGAGGGGAGCGCGGCAATGGATGCCGTATTGCTTTCCCTCGACGGTGCGCCCGTAGTACCACCAGTCGCCCTGACGGGTCGGCACCGAGAGGTCGGTCTCGAGCGTGCGCCCCTTGATCTCGTCGAAGATCCGCTGACGGAGCGGCGCGAGGTGGGCGGTGCGCGCGTCGGTGTGCGCGTTCTCGGCCTCGAGATGGGCGATCACCGCGGGGTCGTCTTTGGCGCGCAGCCATTCGTACTCGTCGACGACGTCGTCGCCGTGATGCGTGCGGGTGGTCGGGTGGACGGCGGCACGGGGTGCCTGGCCGCCGCCGAGAGGGGCGCTGCTCACCCTCCCACGCTAGTCGACACCGGCGCACGGCGGCCGTTTGCCCCGGCCCGGGGGTCTCGCGCGAGCCGCTCGATGTGCGAGGATTTCTGTGCTCCGGTTGCCGGAGCATGAACCCACGGTGAACTCTTCGTTCGCACCGCCGATCCCGTCGGCTCCCTTCCTCTTATCGTCCGACGAAAGCGAACTGTGGAAACCGCTGCCCTCATCGTCGTGCTGGTGATCGCGCTGGCGCTGTTCTTCGACTTCACCAACGGCTTCCACGACACGGCCAACGCCATGGCGACGCCGATCGCGACCGGTGCGCTCAAGCCCAAGGTCGCCGTCATGCTCGCCGCGGGTCTCAACCTCGTCGGGGCATTCCTGTCGACCGAGGTGTCGAAGACCATTTCGCACGGCATCATCCGCGAAGACCAGATCACGCCGCTCACCTTCTTGCCGATCATCTTCGCGGGCCTCATCGGCGCGATCACCTGGAACATGCTGACGTGGCTGCTGGGCCTTCCCTCGAGCTCGTCGCACGCGCTGTTCGGCGGTCTCATCGGTGCGACGCTGGTCGGCGCGAGTGCCTCGGCGATCGATTTCGGCATGGTGCTGAGCAAGGTCGTGCTGCCCGCCCTCATCGCCCCTTTCACCGCCGGGGTGATCGCGTTCCTCGCGACGCGCCTCGCCTACGCGATCACGCGTCGCTACGACAACAAGCCCGACGGTCGCGACGGTTTCCGCTGGGGTCAGATCTTCACGTCGTCGCTCGTCGCGCTCGCGCATGGCACCAACGACGCGCAGAAGACGATGGGCGTCATCACCCTCGCCCTCATCATGGCCGGGTGGCAGAGCGCCGATCAGGCCGATCCGCACCTGTGGGTCATCATCGCGTGCGCCTGCGCGATCGCCCTCGGCACCTACATGGGCGGGTGGCGCATCATCCGCACGCTCGGCAAGGGCCTCACCGATGTGAAGCCGGCGCAGGGGTTCTCGGCCGAGACCTCGACCGCCGCGACGATCCTCGCCTCGAGCGCGCTCGGCTTCGCCCTCTCGACGACGCAGGTCGCGTCGGGCTCGGTCATCGGGTCGGGCCTCGGCCGGCGCGGCTCGACCGTGCGATGGGGCACCGTCGGGCGCATCGCCGTGGGATGGGTGCTGACTCTTCCGGCGTCCGCCGCCGTGGGCGCGTTCGCCGCGCTGCTGGTGGTCTGGTTCGGCAATTGGGGCATCCTCATCGACGCGATCCTCGCGCTCGTCATCATCGTCTCCCTCTTCATGCGCTCGCGCCGGAACGCCGTCGACTCGTCGAACGCGATGAGCGAGGTCGCCGATTCGGGTCTCGCGGTCAAGGTTCCGCGCAAGGCCCCGCCGACCCGTCGTCAGCGCGCGATCGAGCGCGAAGAGGCGCGGCTGAAGGCCGAGGCGAAGGCGCGCGAGAAGGCAGAACGCAAGAAGGCGGATGCCGAGGCGAAAGCCCGCGCGAAGGCCGGGAACACCTCCGCGAAGAAGGGGCCGCAGCGATGAGCATCGAGATCGATTGGTTCGCCTTCGTGCAGGTGTTCGCCGCCGCGCTCGTCGGGGCGCTGCTGGTGGTCGGGTTCTACGCGGTGGGCCTGCGCCTGCTCGTGCGGGCGGGGCGCGCCCCCGTCGTCGCACCGGCGGAGTTCACCGACGCGATCACCGTGATCAGTGAGAAGGACGTGCGCCGGGCGGCGAAGGCCGCCGAGAAGGCGGCCCGCAAAAGCCCGCTCACCGACGGGCAGAAGCGGCTGGCGCTCGTCGGCGCCTACGGCTCGTTCGCGCTGTGCGCCGTCGCCGTGCTGGCAGGCCTCGCCCTCATCGTCATGAAGTGAGCGCGACGCCGCGGTGAGGGTCGGCGGTTCGGCTTAGGCTGTCGCCATGCCCTCGCAGCCCGTGCAGTTCGGCCGATACGCGCCCGCGCGGCGCGTGATCGTGCACCTCAGCGACACGCATCTGCTGGCCGGCAATCGGCTGCTGGGCGGGCGCTACGACACGGCGGCCAACCTCGTCGCGACGCTCGCCGCCGTCGAGCGCACGGGGGTGCGCCCCGACGCGATCGTGTTCACCGGCGACCTCACCGACCTCGGCGAGCCCGAGGCCTACGCGGCTCTGCGCGCCGAGGTCGAACCGTTCGCCGCGCGCCTGGGCGCCCCGATCGTCTGGGTTGCCGGAAACCACGACGAGCGCCCGGCCCTGCGGGAGGGGCTGTTCGACGCCGCCCCCACGCACGAGCCGGTCACCGCCGTGCACGACCTCGGCGGACTGCGTCTCATCGCGCTCGATTCCACCGTGCCCGGCTGGCACCACGGCGACCTCGACGACGCGCAGCTCGCGTGGCTGCGCGAAACCCTCGCCGAACCGGCGCCGCTCGGCACGATCCTGGCACTGCACCACCCGCCTCTGCCCAGTCACATCCCGTTCTTCGACATCCTCGAGCTGCGCCATCAAGACGCCCTCGCCACGGCGATCGCCGACACCGACGTGCGGGCGATCCTCGCGGGGCACCTGCACTACGCGACGGCCGGCACGTTCGCGGGCGTGCCCGTGAGCGTGGCATCCGCGACCTGCTACACGATGAACCTGCAGCGCCCGCCGGCAGAGGTCAACGGCATGGATGCCGGGCAGTCCTTCCACCTCGTGCACGTCTACGACGACACCATCACGCACGCCGTGGTGCCGGTCGGCGAGGCGGAGACGGCGGAGTTCTTCACGCCGAAGTGGGTCGAGCAGATGGCCGCACTCACCCCCGCCGAGCGCCTCGACGCGTTCTCGCGCAAGCGCTGAGCGCCGCGCGCGGCGTCGCCCTCGCGTCGAGCGGAAGGGTGAGGTTGTACGCCGCGTACGGTCTCGCGGGCGCTGCGGCGGACTAGGCTCGAAAACACCTTTCCGAGTCGAAGAACCCACAAGGACTGCACTCATGGCACTGGACGCAACGACGCGCACCGAAACCGATTCGCTGGGATCGCTCGAGATCCCCGCCGATGCCTACTGGGGCATCCACACCGCCCGGGCGCTGGAGAACTTCCCCATCTCGATGCGGCCGATCTCGGTCTACCGAGACCTCGTGAAGGCCCTCGCCATGGTCAAGCAGGCCTCGGCGCGCGCCAACCGGCAGATCGGCGTGCTCGACCCGGCGCTCGCCGACCTCATCGACCGCGCCTCGCAGCGCGTGATCGACGGCGAGTTCCACGACCAGTTCGTCGTCGGGGTGGTGCAGGGCGGCGCCGGCACCTCGACCAACATGAACGCCAACGAGGTCATCACCAACATCGCCCTCGAGATGGCGGGCCGGCAGAAGGGCGACTACGCGTTCCTCTCGCCGATCGACCACACCAACCGGTCGCAGTCGACCAACGACGTGTACCCGACGGCCGTCAAGATCGGGCTCAGCCTCGACCTCGTCACCCTGCTCGAAGAGCTCGACCTGCTGCGCCAGTCGTTCATGGGCAAGGCCGTCGAGTTCCACGACATCCTCAAGATCGGTCGCACGCAACTGCAAGACGCCGTGCCGATGACCCTCGGGCAGGAGTTCCACGGCTTCGCCACGACGCTCGGCTACGACCACCAGCGTCTCACCGAGAACGCGAACCTCATGTTCGAGATCAACATGGGCGCCACCGCGATCGGCACCGGCATCACGACGCACCCCGGATACGCGCCCGCCGTGCTCGCGCACCTGCGCGAGATCACCGGGCTCGACCTCGTGACCGCCGACGACCTCGTCGAGGCGACGAGCGACACCGGGTCGTTCATGTCGTTCTCGTCGACCCTCAAGCGCAACGCGATGAAGCTGTCGAAGATCTGCAACGACCTGCGCCTGCTCTCGTCGGGCCCGCAGGCGGGTCTCGGCGAGATCAACCTGCCCGCGCAGCAGGCGGGCTCGTCGATCATGCCCGGCAAGGTGAATCCGGTGATCCCCGAGGTCGTCAACCAGGTGGCCTTCTCGGTCGCCGGGGCCGACCTGACCGTGACGATGGCCTCGGAAGCCGGCCAGCTGCAGCTGAACGCGTTCGAGCCGATCATCGCGCACTCGATCTTCCAGTCGATCACCTGGATGCGCCGCGCGATGCGCACGCTCCGGATCAACTGCGTCGACGGGATCACCGCCAACCGCGATCGCCTCGGCGCGATGGTGGGCTCGTCGGTCGGCGTCGTGACGGCGCTGACCCCCTTCATCGGCTATGCGGCATCCGCAGCCCTCGCCAAGACCGCGCTGCTCACCCACCGCAACGTCGGCGACCTCGTCGTCGAGGCGGGGCTCATGACCCGCGAAGAGGTCGACAAGCAGCTCTCGCCGGCGCGACTGTCGGGCCTCGAGGCGATCACGCAGGCCATCCCGGTCATCCAGCCGGTCGAGAACCTCGTCGAGAGCTGACGGCGCGGGCGCTGGCACGGGCGGCGACGGAGCGATAGCGTCGGAGGGCCGGGACACCGGCGCGATTTTCCGCAACCCAGGAGGCCGACATGACCGACCCCAACACCCCCGACGCCACGCCGCCCGCGAACCAGGGCGGCGCGCAGCCGACCCCGCCCGCGCAGCCGGCACCGCCCGCATACGGCGAGTACGCCCCGACGACCCAGCCGCCGGCGGCGCCCGCCTACGGTCAGAACGCGGCGCCCGCCTACAACGCCGCGCCCGCGTACAACGGCGGGGCCGGTGGCGGCACGGTGCCCGGCAAGACCCTCGGCATCGTGGCGTTCATCGTCTCGTTCTTCTTCGGTCTGCTCGGTCTCATCCTCGGCATCGTCGCGCTCGTGCAGTCGAAGAAGGCCGGCCGGGGCAACGGCTTCGCGATCGCCGCGATCATCATCGGCGCGATCTCGGTGGTCGTCGGTCTCATCGTCATCTTCGCGGTGATCGTGCCGTCACTGAACGCCGCGACGACCTGCCTCAACGACCCGACCGCCGTCGTGCAGGTGTGGGGCGTCGACCTCTCCTGCCAGGAGGTCCTGGAGCAGTCGAACCGCTGATCCGCACGGATCCGCACGGTGACCTGAAGGCGCCGACATCCCCGACATCGACGAGGGGTCGGCGCCTTCGGCGTCTCAGCCGAGCACCCGGCAGTGCGTCGTGAGTTCGCCGATGCCGTCGACGCCGACCGTCACGGTGGAGCGGTCGCGGAGGAAGATCTGCGGGTCGCGCGAGTAGCCCGCGCCGCCGGGGCTGCCGGTCGAGATGAGCGTTCCCGGCAGCAGCGTCGCCGAGCGGGAGAGGCTCGCCACGAGCGCCGGGACGGAGCGGATCATCTGGCTCGTCGAGGCATCCTGCACCGTCTGCCCGTCGACGACGGCCCAGATGTGCAGGTCGCCGGGGTCGCCGATCTCGTCGGCGGTGACGACGAACGGGCCGTTCGGGGTGAACCCGTCGAACGACTTGCACCGCGACCACTGCGCCTCGGAGAACTGGATGTCCCGCGCCGTGATGTCGTTGACGACGGTGTATCCCCACACGTGCGCGAGCGCGTCGGCCGGCGCGACGTCCTTCGCGGCGCGGCCGATCACGACGCCCAGCTCGGCCTCGTAGTCGATCGACTCGCTGAGCGTGCGCGGCCAGACGGTCGTCTCCTCGTGCGCGGAGAGCGAGTTCGGCCACAGCACGAACACGGTCGGCGCAGAGTCGGCCTTGAGGCCCAGCTCGCTCGAGTGTGCGGCGTAGTTCAGGCCGATCGCGAGCACCACCGGCGGCGCGTCGACGGCCGGTCCGTAGGTCACCTGGTCGAGCGGGATGCCGGTGACGCCCGCCGCGGCGGAGCGCACGCGCGCGAGCAGCTCGTCGCCGCCGTCGATGAGCGCCTGCAGCCGTCGCGGTGCGCCGGGGAAGAGGTCGCCGACGAGTGCGGCCGTGCCCTCCTGCACGACGGCGAGCTCGGCATCCGTCGAGCCGGGCGGGCGGATGTGGGCGAAACGCATCCCCCCAGGCTAGCCGCCGCGCGGGCGAGGCCGGTGGCGTCTGGCGGCCCGCGGTGGCCGCGCCTTAGGCTGAGCCGCATGGACGAACGGAGGCGACCGGGGAACGGCGCGTACGCATCGAGCCCCGTCGTGACCGATCCGATCCCTCCGGCGCCGGTCTCGCCGGCGGCGATCGGCGCCACCGCCCCGCGCGGAGGCCGCAGCGAACGGCGGGGGATGTCGGCTCCGATCTGGGAGATGGCGGTGCTCGTCGTGCTGCTGATCGGCCTCGTCGCGTATCTCCTCACCTACCTCGGCGTCGTCGCGTCGGCGGTAGGAATGGTGCTCGCGCTGATCCCGCTCACGGTCGTGCTGCTGGCGGTGCGCGCCGCCGACCGGTGGGAGCCCGAACCCGCCTCGCTCGTCGTGTTCGCCCTCGTCTGGGGTGCCATCGCGGCCGTCGCGATCGCCCTCGGCGTCGATATCGCCCTGGATGCCCTGGCGCCGGCCCCGCCCGACGACGCCGCCCGCGACGCGTTCTCGTCGGTGGTGCAGGCGCCGCTCGTCGAGGAGTTCGCCAAGGGTCTCGGCGTCTTCCTCGTCTTCGTGTTCGGGCGCCGTGCGTTCGACGGGCCTGTCGACGGCGTCGTCTACGGCGCGCTCGTCGGGGCGGGGTTCGCGTTCACCGAGAACATCCTCTACTTCGCGACGAGCCTCATCGAGGGCGGCCTCTCGGAGACCGCCTTCACGTTCGTCCTCCGGGGCATCCTCTCGCCCTTCGCGCACGTGATGTTCACCGCGGTCACCGGCTACGTGATCGGCCGCGCCGCGCGCGCGGGGGCGACGGTGCGCGCCGCCG
Source organism: Microbacterium paulum (assembly GCF_015707995.1). Taxonomy (GTDB): domain Bacteria; phylum Actinomycetota; class Actinomycetes; order Actinomycetales; family Microbacteriaceae; genus Microbacterium; species Microbacterium paulum. The sequence goes on along the minus strand of NZ_JAAGRY010000070.1, from coordinate 400 downwards.
CCGGGGCGGGGCTCGTGGGCATGCTCTGCGCCGCCGCGCTCCACGCGCTGTGGAACGGGTCGGCCCTGTTCGCCGACTTCTTCCACCTGTACATCACGCTGCAGGTGCCGCTGTTCATCGCGTTCGTGCTGGGATTCATCGCGCTGCGGCGCGAGGAGGCGCGTCTCACGCGGCAGCGGCTCGGCGAGTACGCGCAGGCGGGATGGTTCACGCCCGCCGAGGTCGACCTGCTCGCGACCGGATCGGGGCGCCGTCGCGCGACCGCGTGGGCGCGCACGCTGCCGGGCGACCGTTCACGGCAGATGAAGACGTTCACCGCCGAGGCCACCTCGCTCGCCGCGGCGCGACAGCGTGCCAGCACGGGCCGAGACCCCGGCGCCGTGCCCGACGAGCGCGCCCG
>NZ_JAAGRY010000069.1 GCF_015707995.1 Microbacterium paulum | reverse complement strand
CACCCGCCCGCGCCCGAGTCGCCGCCCGCGCCACCGCCCGAGTCCGCGGCATCCGTGCCGCCCGCATACCACTCGGGGGCGTACCGCACGTCGGCGAAGCCGTGCCCGCGGTCGTACGCGGCGCGCGCGTCGGCCGTGCCGACGAGCTCCCACGCGCGTTGCACCTGCACGAACAGCACGGCGTCGCCGCCGGTGTCGGGGTGGGTCTGGCGCAGACGCAGGCGATAGGCCTTGCGCAGTTCGTCGTCCGAGATGTCGGGCACGACCTGCAGCACCTCGTAGGCCGAAGCCGAGAGCGGACTGTCGAACATGGGCGATCCTCAGTGCTTCTCGCGGCGGCGGGCGTAGGCGGCGGCGCTGCGACTCGACAGGGCGAGCAGCACCAGAATGTCGACGGCTAGCGAGAGGAGCGTCGTCTGCAGCGTGATCTCTTGATCGCGCGCCCACCAGCTGACGAACGCGGCCGAGATCGAGATCGCCGAGACGATCATCACGAGCACGCGTGCGGCGTTGCTGCCGCGCAGGATCAGCAGCCCGCACACCAGTTCGACGACCGCCGTCACGCCGATGACGCCGAGGATCACCGCGAGCGAGGCGTTGACCACGTCGGGCGTCGGCACCGCCCCGCCGATCTCGAGCACGATCGATTTCAGGTAGGTATGCCAGTTCGTGGCGATGTCGACCATCGACAGCACGCTGACGACGGCACCGAGCAGCACCAGACACGCCCCGGCGACCGTCGTCGCCGGGCGCCGCATGTCGGGGTCGTACGGCGTCGGCCGCAGCAGCCGGTCGATCGGCTCATAGGCGGGGCGCTGCGCCGGCCCCGGCGCGCTCACGCGACCACCTGCCGCACATCGACGATCGGCAGGTCGCCGTCGGTGCGGATGCTGTCGCCGCCGCCGTTGCGCGAGTGATACCCGGTCGAGAAGTCGCGCAGCACCTCGACGTCGACACGCGGGTCGCCCGCCCGCACCGTGGCGACGATGTGGTCGCGTTCGATGTCGGTGTCGGCGTCGATGCGGTGGGTGACCTGCAGCGTGAACAGCGAAAGGCCCACCGCCGTGTCGAACGTGCCCGCGGCGAGCCAGTCGACGCGCCGCCCGCCGGGCAGCAGCCACCCCTCGGGGCAGCGCCAGAAGCGCACGTGATGACGCTTCTCGGGGCTCGCGTCGACCTCTTGCTGGTACGCGAAGTCCTGCTGCCGGCCGAAGAGGAACAGCGGGCTGACCGGAGCTTCGTCGTAGCTGCGCCGGCGCAGGGTCGAGGTGACGATGCGCCACGAGGTACCGAGGTTCACCGGGTCGGCCTGCACCCAGCCCGCCGCCCGCAGCGCGGCGTGCAGCTGCGCTTCGTCGCCCATGAACGCGAGGTTGATCGGGTCGCCGAGCAGGCCGTCGCTCGTGCGCGCCCGCCCGATGAAGTAGTCGGGCACGTAGATCGTGGTGAGGATGCGGTGCAGCCGCGGCAGCACGAGGTAGGCCAGCAGCACCCAGAAGACGATGCCGGCAGCGATCCCCCACCACCCGAGCGTGAACGTCTCGGTGAAGCTGAGGTACGCGAGCCAGATCGCCGCGACCCCCGCGAACACGAAGAAGAACTGGTCGACGGCGGTGCCGACCGACCAGCGCCTCGCGCGGCGGGCGCCGCTCATCGTGCGGTCACTCCGCACCCCACAGCGGCTCGGCGGGCACCGACGCGAGCGCCGCGGCGGCGAGGCCCGGCGCCACGGCCTCGAGCGTGGTCGGGTTCCAGTGCGGGTCGCGGTCTTTGTCGACGAGCTGCGCGCGGATGCCTTCGACGAGGTCGGCCTGGGTCGCGGCGAACCACAGCACGAGTCCGTACTCCTGCGCGAGCGCGGCGCGGAGGCTCGGCAGCTCCCGCGCTGCGCGGACGGCGGCGAGGGTCACGGTGAGCGCCGTCGGCGAGAGCGCGTCGAGCTCGTCGGCGGTGGCGGATGCCTCGGGCTCGGGCCGCGCGCGCAGCCGCTCGATGATCTCGGCGACGGTCCCGGCCGCGAACGCGTCGTCGATCCAGGGGCGCGCCGCGGCGAGGCGCGAGGGCTCGGGCGTCTCGTCGAAGAGCAGCACGAGCTCGGCGGGCGTCGCCGGGTCGGCGCGGGTGAGCAGCGCATCGCAGAGGTCGGTGAGCCGGTCGCTCGGCACGAACGCGTCGGCGAAGCCGGCGTAGATCGCGTCGGAGGCATCCATCGTTCCGCCCGTCAGGGCGAGGTACTCGCCGGTGCGGCCGGGCGCCCGCGCGAGCAGCCACGATCCGCCGACGTCGGGGGTGAAGCCGATCCGCGTCTCGGGCATGGCCAGGCGCGAGCGCTCGGTCACGATGCGCACCGCGGCGTGGCCGGCGAGGCCGATGCCGCCGCCCATCGTGACCCCGTCGGCGATCGCGACGATGGGTTTCGGGTACTCGGCGATGCGGGCGTTCAACGCGTACTCGGCGCGGAAGAAGACGCCGACGTCGTCCCCACGCCCCTCGATGATCTGCTCGCGCAGCCCTCGCACGTCGCCGCCGGCGCACAGCCCCCGGTCGCCCGCGCCGTCGAGCAGCACGACGTCGATGTCGGGGTCGTGCTGCCAGGCATCCAGCGCCGCACTCAGCTGCACGATCATGTCGAGATCGAGCGCGTTGATCGCGCGGGGCCGGTTGAGGGTGAGGTGCCCCACCCCCCGGTCGGCGCGTGCGAGGACGGTGGGCTCGGGCGCGGTGACGTCGGGGCTGCTCACGCGACCCACGTTACTCGGCGGCGGCCAGCGCGGCCGGTGTCGAGACGATGCCCGTGGGCGCGGCATCCCTCCGCCGAGCGGGTCATCGGCCAGGATGGAGAGACCGCCACCGCCGATGAGAGGCCGCCGATGCCCGAAGGACATGTCCTCGAGTTCACCGACGTGACGAAGCGCTTCGGCCAGATCGCCGCCGTCGACGGGCTCACCGCCCGCGTCGAGCCCGGCACGGTCACGGGGTTTCTCGGCCCGAACGGCGCCGGCAAGACGACGAGCCTGCGCATTCTGCTCGGACTCGTCTCGGCGACCTCGGGCACCGCCACGATCGGCGGCAAGCGCTACGCCGAGCTCACCAGCCCGTTGCAGACGGTGGGGGCGGCGCTCGAGGCATCCAGCTTCCACCCCGGCCGCACGGCGGCCAATCACCTGAAGGTGTATGCGCAGGCGGCGGGACTGCCCACGTCGCGCGTCGACGAGGTGCTCGGGCTCGTCGGGCTCGCCGACGTCGCGGGGCGCAAGGTCGGCGGGTTCTCGCTCGGCATGCGCCAGCGGTTGGGGCTCGCCTACACCCTGCTCGGCGACCCGGGTGTGCTCGTGCTCGACGAGCCCGCGAACGGCCTCGACCCCGAGGGCATCAAATGGCTGCGCGGGTTCCTCCGCGAACTGGCGCGCGAGGGGCGCACGGTGCTCGTCTCGTCGCACATGCTCGCCGAGGTGCAGCAGACGGTGTCGTCGCTGCTGATCATCTCGCGCGGGCGCCTCGTCTACGAGGGCGACATGGCCGGGCTCACTCAAGAGAGCGACTACGCCACGGTCATCGACTCGCCCGACCGGGCCGCCCTCGCGCACGCGCTCGACGCGGCCGGCATCGTCTACGACCCGCTGCGCACCGGTTTCACCGTGCGCGCCGCCGACCCGGCCCAGCTCGGCGCGATCGCCGCCGCCGCCGGCATCGCCCTTTCGAACCTGCAACGCAAGGGCCCCGCGCTCGAAGAGGTCTTCCTCGACCTCGTCAACGGCACGCGCGTGCACGCGTCGGTCGCGGGGGCGCCGTCTGCCGAGGGCGCTGCGGTGGATGCCGAGGCGCCGGCCGCGGCATCCGAACCCGATCCGCAGCCCGAGGCGACGCCCGAGCCCGCTTCAGAGCCAGAACCCGACCCCGAACCCGCCGTCGAACCCGACACGACCGCCGAGGGAGGTGAGCTGCGATGACCCAGGGCCGCTCCTCGCTCGCGAACTCGACGCGCTCCGAGCTGACCAAGCAGTTCACCACCTCGATGTGGTGGATTCTCGGGCTCGTGCTGTTCGTCTACGTCGCCGTCACCGCCGGCGGGCTCGCCGGAACCTTCGGCGCCCTGGCTTCGGGCGCGCTCCCGCCCGAAGCGGCGAACGGCCCGGCTCTCGCGCCCGAGATTCTGCCCCCGGTGATCTACAGCATCGCCACGGCGGTCGGATACGTCTTCCCGCTGCTGATCGGCACGCTGCTCGTGACGGGCGAGTTCCGCCACAAGACACTCACCCCGACGTTCCTCGCGACCCCGCGGCGGGGCTTCGCGCTCGCGGGAAAGGTCGCCGCGGGCGTCGTGATGGGGGCGCTGTACGCGGCGCTCGCGATCGTCGCGGCGGTCGGCGTCGGTGCGGCCCTGCTGGCCGCGTTCGACATCGACACGCAGCTCGGCTCGTCCGACACCTGGGCCCTCATCGGGCGTATGGCGATCGCGTTCATCCTGTGGGTGCTGATCGGGATCGGCGTCGGCACGCTCGTACGCAACCAGGTCGCGGCGGTCGTCGGCGTGCTCGCATTCACGCAGTTCATCGAGCCGATCCTGCGCACCGTGGCAGCGTTCGTCGACGGACTCTCCGACGTGACGAGGTATCTGCCCGGCGCGGCATCCGACACCCTCGTCGGCGCCAGCATCTACACGAACCTGGGCGGCGTGACCGACAGCGGTCTGGAATGGTGGGTCGGCGGGCTGCTCATGCTCGGCTACGCGGTCGTCTTCTTGGTGCTCGGATGGCTCGTCAGCTGGCGGCGCGACGTCAGCTGACCCCGGTCACGCCGTCGCGGGTTTGGGGGCGCGGCGCGGCCTCGGGGCGCGCGCGGGCTTCGTGGCACCCGCCGAGGCGAGCGGTGCATCGCCGGCCGCGGCGACGATCTCGGTGACCTCGGTCGCCGCGTCGTCGGTCTCGAGGTGCAGCGCCTGCACGAGCGCGAGCCCGTGCCGTGTCGTCAGCACGAGGCGCTCGAACTCGGGGTCTCCGTCGAGGTCGATCACGACGGCCGCGTGCCTCCGGCGCACCACCACGAAGTCGGCCGCTCCCGCCGAACGCCACGTGCCCATCGCGACCGTGCCGCGCACGCGCGTACCGGGGTTCGGCACGCCGCGCAGCCACGTCCAGGCGTCGTCGGTGAGCTGCACCTTGCTGATGTGCGAGCGCTCGACCCGCACCGGCTCACTGCGCCGCGCGAGCGTCCGCTCGAACGACGAGAGCACGACCTCGAGGCGGGTCGCATCGAGCAGCAGCGTCACCATGCGTTTCAGTCTGCCAGCGTCCATATTCCGGAATGCTCACAGACCCGCAACGATCCGCGGGCGGGCACCGGGGGTCAGACCGCGCGAATCACGCGTCGCGAATCAGACCGCGCGAATCAGACCTCCTGGGTCAGACGGCGAACTCGTCGGTCGCGTGCGGCAGCGGAAACTTCTGCACCGCGGCGATGAGTCCGTCGACGGTCTGCTCACGGGCGATGGCGTTGACGCCGAGGCCCGCCTTGCGGGCATCTTTGGCAGTGCGCGGCCCGATGGCGGCGATGATGGTGGATGCCGGGATCTCGGGGAACTGCAGGCGCACCTGTTCGGCGACCGACCCGCTCGTGACGAGGATCGCGTTGATGCGCCCGGTTTCGACGTCGTGCGCGATGCGATCGGTGACCGGCACCCCGACGGTGCGATAGGCGACGACGCTGCGCACATCGTGCCCCGCGTCGGTGAGGCGGCGCGTGAGCACGGGCTTGGCGATCTCGCTCCGCAGCGTCAAGATGCGCCGCGGCTCGGGCTCGAGGTCGATCAGCTGCGCGGCCATACCGGCGGCCGAGTTGTCGTCGTCGGGCACGAGGTCGACGCGATAGCCGACCGCGGCGAGGGCGGCGGCGGTCGTCTCGCCGACGGCCGCGACGCGGGTCGTGGCGGGGATCTGCGCGCGATATGCGTAGAGCACGTCGACGGTCGTGGCACTCGTGAGGGTCACCCAGTCGAAGGCGCCCGCGGTGAGGTCGGCGAGGGCGGCCTCGAGCGTGTCTTGATCGGTCGAGGGGGCGAAGTTGATGAGGGGCGCGATGACGGGAACAGCGCCCTGCGCGCGCAGGGTGGCGGCCACCGAGTCGCCCCACGGACCGCCCCGCGGCACGAGCACACGCCAGCCCTTGAGGGGCTTCGCGGCCGTCGCGGCCTGCAGATCTGCGTTCATGCTCGACTCTCGTGGTGCGGCGTCGGGCGCACGGGATTCGCGCGTCCGACTCGGTCGGGCCCGGGTGCCGCCTGCGGTGCAGATCGGGACTGCACGACTCCGGTCGGCGGGGCCGGCAGCCTGCGCGTCATCGCCACTGCCTGGTACACGAGCATACCCCCGGCCGGTCGTACCGATCGCGGGGTGTCTCCGGTGGTTACCGGGTGTACAGCCGGACGATCCCCCAGACGATCACACCGACTGCTGCGGCGACCCCGACCACCGCGGCCGCGGCTCCGGTCGGATTGCGCCGCGCGAACCCGCGGGCGCTCGACACGACCTCGTCGGTCTTGCGCGCGACCTGCTTGGGCAGGTTGGTCTTCTCTTCGATCGCCGACAGCGCCGCCTTCAGCTCGGCGCGGGCGCTCTCGACCGGGTCGGTGATCCCGAGCGGCACAGCCGTACGGGGCACGGGGGACTCAATACTCATCTACCACGTCCTTCACGATGCGGGCGTCTACGGTGATCGACTTCGCCGGGTTCTCGCGCTTCGAGAGCTTTTTGAACCGCTGCAGTCCGAGCAGCGCCGCCACGACGATGATCACCAGGAACAAGGCGACGACGATGAGGGATGCCAGCCATGCAGGCATCCACGACGACAGACCGATGATGGTGAACGCGCCGAGTGCCGGGATCAGCCAGAACAGGAAGAACAGCGCGACGACGAACCACGCGCCACCGAGACCCGCCTGCTTGCCGACGGACTTGACCCACTTCTTCGCCGAGTCGATCTCGGCGACGACGAGGTTGCGTACGAGCTCGGGGACCTCTCCGATCAGCGTGAACAGGCTGTCGTCGGAGCGATCGCGGAATCCGCGAGGCGTGGTCATCTCAGGCGTCCGCGGCCTTCTTGGCGGCGGTGGTCCGCGACGTCGAGCTCTTGGCAGCCGCGGTGCGCTTCGCGTCGGCGGCGGCCTTGTCGGCGGTCTTCTTGACCTCGGCGGCGGTCTTCTCGGCGCCGCGGGCGATCTCGTCCGACGAATCCTGACCGGCCTTGAGCGCCGAGTCGAGCTTCTGGCCGGGAGTTCCCGACTTCGAGGCGGCCTTGGTCACCTTCACGGCGCCGTCCCACAGCGCGCTCGGCAGGGCGAACGCGGCCGACGTGCCGAGCTCCTTCGCCTTGGTGACCTGCTTCTGCACGGGCTCGGTGTTCCACACCTTCAGAAAGCCCGTCTTGATCTGCTCGTAGCGCTCCTGGCCGGCGCGTGCGCCGAGGACGTACCCCGCCGCGAGCCCCACGACGATCCCGATCTTGCCTCTCATGGTGCCCCTCACAGTCGAAAGCGATGGTGATGTCGTCCCAGGTTAGTCCCGTATGCCGATTTCGGCATCCGCGGTTGCGCCCGGGTGCGGCCCCTGCTAGCGGGCCGCGGTCGGGTCGGCGTCGTCGGGGTCTGCCGGTGGGCCCCAGAGCACCGCGCTGCGCACCCGGTCGGTCTCGGCCACGGCGTCGGCGACGACCTGCGCGACGCCTCCCCCCGACACCCACGCCCCGACGATCGCGAGGCCGGGGCGCGCCGCCACCGCACCGCGCAGCGCGGCGACCCGGTCGTCGTGACCGATGACGGATGCCGGTGGTTCGAGCACGATCGTTCGCCGCGCCGCCGCGCGCGGCGAGCCGAGTGGCGTGCCGAGCAGGGCGCTCGCTGCGGCGACCGCGGCGTCGATCGTCGCGGCATCGGAATGGGTCGCGTCGGCGGCGAGCGTCACCCGCATGACCTGGCGCTCGGGCCCCGCGGCGGCGCCGAGCCAGGGCCACTCCGCGCTCGGGAAGGTGACGGAGAGCGCGGCGGGCGGGTTCGTGGCAAGTGGTGCGCGCGCTGCGGTTTCACCTCCGGCGGCGACGGGGTAGACCGCCCGCGCCCCGGCGGCGAGGGCGCTCGCTCCGACGACGAGGTCGACGACGTCGCGCACGGGAGCGGGGTGCGCCGAGACCTCGACGCCGAGCCCGCTGAGGAGCGCGGTGGCGGCTGCCGCGCCCGTCGCGACGATGACGACGTCCGCATCGAGGGTCAGGTCGGCGGCGCCGGAGTCGGCGGCGGGCCGGGCAGCGGGATCAGGGAAGGGCTCACCGTCGGGCGCGGCGGTGGCCTCGGCATCCATCGCACCATCCACCGGCGCGGCCCGCACCGTCCAGGTGCCGTCGGGGCCGGGCGCGATCGAGGTGACGGGGTGCCCGACGCGCAGGTCGGCGCCGAGGTCGAGCAGCCGCTCGGCGAGCGCGGTGGCGAGGGCACCGAACCCTCCACGCAGGGTCGCGCGGCGCGCGGACGCGTGACCCTCCGGCGGAAGCAGGTCGAACACCGCGCCGGCGAGAGACCCGGTGCGGGTGAGCGCGGTGCTGAGCCCGGGGGCTGCCGCTTCGACGTCGACCTCGTCGGGGCCGACCCCGTAGAGGCCCCGCGTGACGGGCGCGACGAGGCGGTCTGCGACCCGGTCGCCCATGCGCTGGCGCACGAGGCGCCCGAGGCTGCGCTCGTGCCCGATGGTCAGCGGCGGGCGCAGGCGGTCGAGGTAGGCGCGCCACGCACCGCTCCACCCGATCACGCGGCGCACGTCGTCGGCCCAGGGGTTCGCGGGGATGCCGAGCACGGTCTGCTCGGGCAGCGGCACGATCCCGCTCGCTCGCCCGGGCGCTCCCGCGAGCACGACTGGCAGCGGCGTGGCCTCTTCGACCCGGTCGCGCAGGCGCAGGTCGTCGATGAGCCCGTCGAGCGCCGGTGCCGAGAGCGAGAACGCGTCGGCGACGAGGTCGATCGGAATGCCATCGAGGTCGGCGGTCTCGAGGGCGCCGCCGAGCCGCCCGCCGGCTTCGCACACCGTGACGTGCGCGCCGATCTTCGCCCACTCGAGGGCCGCGACGAGCCCCGCCACACCCCCGCCGACGACGGTGACGCGGGTGCGCCGGGCTCGCAGCAGCGCGTCGGCGCCGTGCCCGGTGTCGGTCGAGTCGGCCATGCGTCCATCCTCGCATCGCGCGGGCCGCGCTCCGGTCGAGGCCGTCACCGCTCCCGATCAGAGCGGGGTTCCGGGCTGGTCGCTGGATGGACGATTCACCCCTGCCGCCCCTTGAATCTCGGGTTGAGCTTGTTGATGACGTAGACCCGTCTGCGGCGGCGAACGACCTGCGCAGCGTGCTCAACGACGACTTCGCTGCACATATGACCGACGCCCGCGTCAGCGCCTTCCGCTATGAACAGGTGCGCCCCCTGCATCCCGGGCGACTCATGGCGGTGCTCGACCGGATCGGGCAGGGCGAGTTCGGCGTCGTCGTGCGCTCCGCCGGGTTCTACCGTCTCGCGACCCGCCCGCAGATCACCGCGCGGTGGGAGCACACCGGTCAGATGTTCACCCTGACTCCCCTCAGCGACGACACGCGCCTGGCAGATGACGACGAGTTGCTCTCGGTCGGGCAGGATCTGACCCTCATCGGCCTGCACCTCGCCGAAGACCGGCTCGCCGCCGCGCTCGACGACGCCGCACTGACCGATGCCGAGCTGGCCGCGGGTCCGACCGTCTGGGCGCGGTTCGTCGACCCGTTCCCGACGTGGCAGACGGCCACCGATCGGGCGGACTGACCCGACCCGCACAGGGCCCATCGGCGACGACGTGCGAAACGTGCGCACTGATTATGGAGATGAGGGGCGTTCTCCCCTTCGCGCGCGGCCGCTTCGCGTTCCGAAAGCAGGGTGAACCGGCGCGCGGCGCCCCGCTAGCCCGCCGAAGACGCGTTTCCCCCTGCTTTCCGAACACAGCGCGGTTCGAACCGAGGTGCGACGATGGATGCCATGGCCCTGCACATCACCGACGACGCCGCCGCCGACGAACTGCTCACCGACAATCCGCTGGCGCTCCTGGTCGGCATGCTTCTCGACCAGCAGATCGCGATGGAGACGGCCTTCACCGGGCCGCTGAAGATCGAGCAGCGCACCGGATCGATGGATGCCGCGGCACTCGCCTCGTACGATCCCGACGCCCTGGCATCCGTCTTCAAAGAGACGCCTGCGGTGCACCGCTTTCCGGGCTCGATGGCGGCGCGCGTGCAGTCGCTGTGCCAGACGCTCGTCGACGACTGGGGCGGCGACGCCGCGGCGCTATGGACCGAGGGCGACCCCGACGGCGCGACCGTGCTGAAGCGACTCAAGGCCCTGCCGGGCTTCGGCGAGCAGAAGGCGAAGATCTTCCTCGCGCTCCTCGGTAAGCAGTACGGCTTCACCGGAGCGGGCTGGCGCGAGGCATCCGCCCCCTACGGCGAAGACGGCTCGTTCCGCTCGGTCGCCGACATCACCTCGCCCGAGAGCCTGACCAAGGTGCGCGAGTTCAAGCGCGCCGCAAAGGCCGCCGCCAAGGGCTGACCCCTCCGGCCGAGGCGCCACCCCCGCATCCATGTCCCACAAATGGTCGGCCTGGGCGCCCCAATCCAGCCGCTTTCGGGACAACCCCCACCCCAACTGGGACAACCCCCACCGAAGCGGGACAACCCCCGTACGAGAACCCGACTCAGGCGCCGAGCAGGCGCTCGCCGAGGTAGCCGACCAGGGCGTCGAGCGAGATGCGCTCCTGCGCCATGGTGTCGCGGTCGCGCACGGTCACGGCGTTGTCGTCGAGCGAGTCGAAGTCGACCGTGACACAGAACGGGGTGCCGATCTCGTCTTGGCGGCGGTAGCGGCGGCCGATCGCGCCGGCGTCGTCGAAGTCGACGTTCCAGCCCTGCGCGCGCAGCGAATCGGCGACCTGGCGAGCGAGCGGCGAGAGCCGTTCGTTGCGCGACAGCGGCAGCACCGCGACCTTGACGGGGGCGAGGCGCGGGTCGAGCTTCAGCACCGTGCGGGTATCGCTGCCGCCCTTGGCGTTGGGCACCTCTTCTTCGCGGTAGCTGTCGACGAGGAACGCCATCATCGCGCGCGTCAGACCGAACGAAGGCTCGATCACGTACGGCACGTAGGTCGAACCGGATGCCTGGTCGAAGTACTGCAGCTTCTGACCCGACGCCTCGATGTGCGAGTTCAGGTCGTAGTCGGTGCGGTTGGCGACGCCCATGAGCTCGCCCCATTCCTTGCCCGGGAAGCCGAAGCGGTACTCGACGTCGATCGTGCCGGCCGAGTAGTGCGCGCGGTCTTCTTTCGGCACGTCGAACTGGCGCATGTTCTCGGGGTCGATGCCGAGGTCGATGAACCAGTTCCAGCACGCGGCGACCCAGTGCTCGAACCACTCGTCCGCCTCGGCGGGCGGGGTGAAGAACTCGATCTCCATCTGCTCGAACTCGCGGGTGCGGAAGATGAAATTGCCGGGCGTGATCTCGTTGCGGAACGCCTTGCCGACCTGGCCGATGCCGAACGGCGGCTTCTTGCGCGAGGCGGTGAGCACGTTCGCGAAGTTCACGAAGATGCCCTGCGCCGTCTCGGGCCGCAGGAAGTACAGGCCGCTCTCGTCGTCGACGACACCGAGGTAGGTCTTCACGAGACCCGAGAACGCCTTCGGCTCGGTGTACTGCCCCTTCGTGCCGCAGTTCGGGCACGGGATGTCGGCGAGGCCGTTCTCGGCCTTGCGGCCCTTGCGCGCCTCGAAGTCTTCGATCAGCGTGTCTTCGCGGAAGCGCTTGTGGCAGCTCAGGCACTCGACGAGCGGGTCGGTGAACGTCGCGACGTGACCGGATGCCTCCCACACGCGCTTGGGCAGGATGATCGACGAGTCGAGGCCCACCATGTCGGCGCGGCCGCGCACGAACGTCTGCCACCACTGCCGGCGGATGTTCTCTTTCAGCTCGGTGCCGAGGGGGCCGTAGTCCCATGCCGAGCGCGACCCGCCGTAGATCTCACCCGCCTGGAACACGAACCCGCGGTGGCGGGCGAGGGCGATGACTTTGTCGAGACGAGACTGCTCGGCCACGGGTGGCTCCAATGGTCGTGGGTGCGCGATGCGCAGAAGACGAGGGATGCCTCAGCGGACGGACCGCGCGGCATCACTCGATTCTAGCCGGGCCGGCTCAGGGCACGCGGTGGCCCGCGGCGCGGAACAGCTCGTACCACTCGGGCCTGGTCAGCGCGAGGTCGGAGCCCTGCGCCGCAGCGGTGACGCGCTCGGGCGTGGTGGTGCCGAGGACGACCTGCATACCCGCGGGGTGGCGGGTGATCCAGGCCGTCGCGATCGCGATCGGCGGCACGTCGTACTGCGCCGCGAGCCGGTCGATCACGGCGTTCAGCTCGGGGTACGTCTCGGAGCCGAGGAACACCCCGGCATCCGCCCCCGACTGCACGGGAGACCAGGCCTGGATCGTGATGTCGTTCACGCGGCAGTAGTCGACGATGCCGCCGCCGTCTTCGGTGATCGCCTGGGCCAGGCCCGACCTGTTGGCCGCGACCCCCTGCGCGATGATCGGGGCGTGCACGATCGACAGCTGCAGCTGGTTCGCCACGATCGGCTGGCGCACCGACGCGCGCAGCAGGTCGAGCTGGCGCGGAGTGTGGTTCGAGACACCGAACGCGCGCACCTTGCCGGACTGCTCGAGGTGATCGAACGCGCGCGCGACCTCGTCGGGTTCGACGAGCGGGTCGGGGCGGTGCAGCAGCAGGATGTCGAGGTAGTCGGTCTGCAGCGCCTCGAGCGACCCCTCGACCGAGCGCACGAGGTGGTCGTATGAGAAGTCGTAGTACGGGCCGTCTTTCACGATGCCGGCCTTCGACTGGATCGTGATCCCGGCACGCTCGGCGGGGGTCAGTCGCAGCGCCTCGGCGAAGCGACGCTCGCACGCGTGCAGCCCCGGCCCGTAGATGTCGGCGTGGTCGAAGAAGTCGATCCCGGCGTCGCGCGCGGCGCGAACGAGGGCCCGCACCTCGTCATCCGATGCGTCGGCGATGCGCATGAGCCCCAGCACGACGTTCGGGACGGATGCCTCCGACCCGCCGAGCGGCACCCGCTTCACGCCGGTCATGCGCTCAGCTCACGAAGCGGATCGTGGCGGGGTAGGTGTACCACTCGCCCTTGTTCGCCTTGATGGCCGCGATGACCGAGAAGACGATGTTCACGACCCAGATCACGCCGAGCAGCACGAACCCGATCAGCACGATCGTGAGGATCGAGCTCACGATGTAGGCGATGAGGAGCGTCAGCTGGAAGTTCAGCGCGGTCGCCGTGTGCGCGCGCACGAACGGGCCGCGATCCTTCAGCACCAGGTACCCGATGAGCGCGGGCACGAAGTAGAAGAAGATGCCCCCGACGTGCACGAGCGTCGCCCAGAGCCGCTCGTCGGCGGGGTTCATCGGCTGCGGAGCGGCGGGGTACTGCGGCGGCTGGTAGGGCGGCGTCGTCATGGCATCCACCCTACGGGGCGGCACCGACACCACCACAGGCTTTTCCCCCGTTCGGCGGAGGTGCCCGTCCGACCGAGCCGATACGGTCGAAAGACATCGACAAGGAAGTGGGTTCGCTCCGTGGACATCTTCGCCGCCGGTGGGACGCTCGTGATCATCTCGATCGCCGTGGTCGCCGCCATCATCCTCCTGATCTTCCTGCTCATCATGGTGCGGGCCTGGTACAAGGTCGCCAAGGCCGACCAGGCGCTCGTGATCGTCGGCAAGAGCCAGAAGAACGCCTCGGGAGAGTCGTCGCGCATCTCGGTGATCACCGGCGGCGGCGCGCTCGTGAACCCGCTGACGCAGCGCGCCGAGATGATCTCGCTGCGCGCGCGGCAGATCAAAATGGAGCCGACGGCGCAGGCATCCAACGGCGTCACCGTCAACGTGTCGGGCGTCGCGCTCGTGAAGATCGGCTCAGACCCCGAGTTCGTGCGCCGCGCCGCCGAGCGCTTTCTCAGTCAGGACGGCGCGATCGAGCAGTTCACGACCGAGCAGCTCGAGGGTGCGCTGCGCGGCGTCGTCGCGACGCTGACCGTCGAGCAGCTCATGAAAGACCGGCAGAAGCTGTCGGACCAGATCGCCGAGGGCATCAAGAGCGACCTGCTCGCGCAGGGACTCATCCTCGACTCGTTCCAGATTCAGGGCGTCACCGACAAGAACGGCTACATCGACGCGCTCGGCGCGACCGAGGTCGAGCGCGTGCGCCGCGAGGCCGAGGTCGCCCGCATCAACGCGGCGCGCGAGGTGCGCGCCCGCCAGCTCGCGACCGACGAGGCGAACCTCGTCGAGCAGACCGCGTTCGACAAGAACTCCGCCGCAGCCGCCGCCGAGGTCGGCCGCGCCCGCGCCGAGGCCGATCAGGCCGAAGCCCTCGCCCGCGCCGAGCGCGAGCAGGCGGTGCTGCTGCAAGGCGCCGAGAACAAGCAGGCCCAGCTCGACGCCGACATCAAGAAGGTCGCGGATGCCTCGCTCTACGAGCGTCAGCGTGCGGCCGACGCCGCCGCCTACGGCGAGGTGAAGGCCGCCGAGGCGCGCGCCCAGATCGCGGCGCAAGAGGCCGAGGCCACGCGCCTGCGGGCACAGGCCGAAGCCGAGTCGGTGCGCCTGGTCGGCGAGGCGCGGGCTGCGGCGATCGAGGCCGAGGCGCAGGCACTCTCGCACAACCAGGAAGCGCTGCTCGCGCAGCGCGCGCTCGAGGCGCTCGTGCCGATGATGACCGAGTTCGCCCGCGGATTCGACAAGGTCGGATCGATCACGGTGCTCGGCGGGGAGGGCGCGTCGAGTCACATGGCCGCGGAGTCGGCCTCGAGCATGCGTGCGTCGTTCGATGCGATCGAGGCGGCGACGGGCATCGACCTGCGCCAGGTGATCCAGGGGCAGGCGACAGGCCGCGGCATGGCGCAGGGCATGGCGCGAGATGCCGCGGCGCCCGCCCGCGCGGAGGAGCCGACCGCCTGACGGGCGGGGGCGCGGCCCGGCCGGTC
>NZ_JAAGRY010000068.1 GCF_015707995.1 Microbacterium paulum | reverse complement strand
CCCGCCCCACCGCCGGCCGCGGCCACGCCCGCGCGTAGACTGGGATCATGGCCGATCTGCCCCCCGTCCGCCCCACCGCGCCCGCACAGCCGGCTGCGACCGCGACGCCGGCGGGCACCCGGCCGGCGCTCGACGCCGTCGACATCCTGGTGTTCCTGTGCGAGCTGTTCGCCTTCGGCACGCTTGCCGTGTGGGGCTTCACGGCGTGGCCGTTCCCGTGGAACATCGTGGTGGGTATCGGAGCCCCGGTGATCGCGATTCTGCTGTGGGCGCTGTTCGTCTCGCCGCGGGCCGTGTTCGCGGTGCATCCGTTCGTGCGCGCCCTCGTCGAACTGCTCGTCTACGCCGCCGCGACGATCGTCTGGTGGACGAGCGGCAGCCCGTGGGTGGGCCTCGCATTCGCCGTCGTCGCCGTCACCGCGGGGCTCGTCGCGGGCCGGCGACGCCTGCCCTGACCGGTATGACCGGCGATGTGGTGGGCCTTCTCCGTGAGGCTCTGGCAGACCGGGTCGACATCGACCCCGCGCACCTCGACGCGATGCGCGCCGATAAGTCGGGTCACGCGGCGGCTGGCTCTCCGATCGCGCTCGTGCACGCGGCATCCATCGACGATGTGCAGACGACGATGCGCATCGCGAGCGCGACCGGCACGCCCGTCGTCGTCCGCGGCGCCGGCACGGGGCTGGCGGGCGGGGCGAACGCCGGGGCGGGCGAGATCGTGCTGTCGGTCCGCGGCATGGACCGCATTCTCGAGGTGCGCGCCGACGACCTGCTCGCCGTCGTCGAGCCGGGCATCCTCAACGCCGACCTCAACCGCGCGCTCGCGGGCCACGGCCTGTGGTGGGCGCCCGACCCCGCGAGCCGCGAGATCTCGACGGTCGGCGGCAACATCGCCACCGGCGCCGGTGGGCTGCTGTGCGCGAAGTACGGCGTCGTCCGCGACCCGGTGCTCGGCGTCGACCTCGTGCTCGCCGACGGACGACTGCTGCACCTCGGCCATCGCAGCGTCAAGGGCGTCACGGGGCTCGACCTGACCTCGCTCGTGATCGGCTCGGAGGGCACCCTCGGCGTGGTCGTGGGAGCGACCCTCGAGCTGCGCCGGCTCGTTCCCGGGCAGGCGCGCACGCTCACGGCATCCTTCCCCGACGTGCGCGCGGCGGCGACCGCTGCCGCTGCCGTCACCGCGTCGGGCGTGCAGCCCGCGATCATGGAGCTGATGGATGCCTCGTGCCTGCGCGCCGTGCATCGCCTGCTCGAGCTGCCCGCCTCCGACGGCACCGCGGCGCAGCTGACCATCCAGACCGACGGGCCGGCGGCCTCGGCCGAGGCCGAGTCGATCGCCGCGACCCTCACCGCCGCCGGCGGCACGGTGCGACTCGCCCGCGACGAGGCCGAGGCCGAGCTGCTCTGGCGCATCCGCCGCTCGATGCACCCCGCGATGGAGACGCTCGGCACAACCCTCATCGAAGACGTGTCGGTGCCGCGCAGCGCGCTGCCCGCGATGTTCGACGAGATCGCCCGCATCGAGCGCGCGTTCGACCTCGTCATCCCGACCGTGTGCCACGCGGGCGACGGCAATCTGCACCCGAACTTCGTCTTCGAGGGCGACGAGGTGCCCGAGGTGATCTGGCAGGCGGCTGACGAACTCTTCCGCGCCGCGCTGCGCCTCGGCGGAACCCTCACCGGCGAACACGGGGTCGGGGTGCTGAAGCGCCGCTGGCTCGTCGACGAGCTCGGCGAGGACCAGTGGCAGCTGCAGCGGCAGATCGCGCGCGTGTTCGACCCGCAGGGCATCCTGAACCCCGGCAAGGTCTTCGCCCCCTGAGTCGCGGGTCTCGCCGCGCGCGCGTCGCGCGTCTGTGGACCTGCGCAACCGCGGAGATCTGCACGATCGCGGATGCCCCGGCGCGAGGCATCCGCAATAACGCAGATCTCCGCCACAGTGCAGCCCGGATGCCCCACCCCGCCGCGCCTCCCCCCGCCCATGACACGCGCAACCGCGGACATCTGCACTATCGCGGATGCCAGGGCGCCAGGCATCCGCAATTACGCAGATCTCCGCCGCGGTGCTGCACGGGTGCCCCACCCCCACCGCGCCCGGCATCCGCCGTTGCGCAGATCTCCGCCCCAGCCCGGATGTCCCACCCCGCCGCAGGCATAACCGCGGGCATCTGCACTATCGCGGATGCCAGGGCGCCAGACATCCGCAATTGAGCAGATCTCCGCCACAGTGCAGCCCGGATGCCCGCCGCGCACCGCGACTCCCCCGCCCACGACACGCGCAACCGCGGAAATCTGCACGATCGCGGATGCCAGGGCGCGAGGCATCCGTAATTACGCAGATCTCCGCAGCAGCGCAGCCCGGGCGCCCCGCCGCGCCCGGCGCGGGGCCAGGCGGCGCACGAAACCCGCAGAAACGCGCGAACTCCGCGTGACCGACCAGCCCACACGCACGCGCGCGCGCTTACAGACCCTGCCAGGCGGGCTTGTTGGCGAACGCGTAGCGGTAGTAGTCGGCGTGCGCGAGCTGCGAGGCAGCGGCCTCGTCGACGACGACCGTCACGTGCGGGTGCAGCTGGATGGCCGAACCGGGCAGTGACGAGGTGACGGGGCCCTCGACCGCGGCGGCGACCGCCGCGGCCTTGCCCTCGCCGAAGGCGAGCAGGAACAGGTGCCCCGCCTCGAGGATCGTGCCGAGGCCCTGCGTGATGCAGTGCATGGGCACGTCGTCGATCGAGTCGAAGAAGCGCGCGTTGTCTTCGCGGGTCTGCTGCACGAGCGTCTTCACACGGGTGCGCGACGCGAACGACGACCCGGGCTCGTTGAACCCGATGTGGCCCGACGTGCCGATCCCGAGGATCTGCAGGTCGATGCCGCCCGCGGCCTTGATGGCGCGCTCGTAGTCTTCACCGGCGTGCGAGATGGTCTCGAGGTTGCCGTTCGGGGTCTGGATGAGGTCGGGGTTCAGGCCGAGCGGTTCGACGACCTCTTTCGTGATGACCGAGCGGTAGCTCTCGGGGTGGTTCGGGTCGATGCCCACGTACTCGTCGAGCGCGAAGCCGCGCACCTGCGAGAGGTCGACGCCGGCCACGCGCGGACGCAGCGCCTCGTAGACGGGGAGGGGGGTCGAGCCGGTCGCGAGGCCCAGCACGGCGTCGGGGCGCGCGCTGATCAGCTTCACGATCTCGTCGGCGACGAGGACGCCGGCGGCTGCCGAGGAGGGGACGATGACGATCTCAGCCATGGAACACTGCCTTTCGGTCGGAACGCTGACGGTCTGAAGACCGCGGTTCGGGCGCAACGGGCGCCTCCGCCGCGGCGCCGATGAGGGCGGCGCCCAGGGCCGCCGCGGGCGATCCCGGCGGCAGCAGTTCGACGCGCTCCGCGAGGCGGAGCGACTTCAGGAACGGCGACGCGGCGGCGCCGGCTGCGAGTTCGTCAACCACACGGCTCAGCATACGGTCGCCCAGTGCGGTCACGCCTCCCCCCAGCACGACGGTTTCGACGTCGCCCGAGAGCACGATGACGCGAATGGCGGATGCCACGCCGTACGCCAGTCCGTCGCGCAGCGCGATGGCGGCCGGGTCGCCGGCATCCGCCGCATCGAACACGTCGAGCACGGGGAGGGCCACCGCGCGGTTCCAGCGCTCGGCGATCGCACCGCCGCCGCAGAACGCCTCGATGCAGCCGCGCTGGCCGCAGCGGCACAGCGGACCGTTCGGGTCGACCGAGATGTGGCCGACCTCTCCCGCGGTGCCGCGCGCACCGCGCCACAGCCGGCCGCCCTTGACGAACCCCGCGGCGATGCCGGTGCCGAGGTTGAGGTAAGCCATCGTGTCGGCCCGCGCGCGGCCCATGCCGTGCAGCGCATATGCGCCGACGGCGGCGGCTTTGACGTCGTTCTCGGCCCGCACCGGTACGCCGAGGGCCATGCCGATGGCCTCGCCGAGGTCGAGCTCGTCGACGCCGAGGTTCACCGCGTGGGCGACCGTGGCGCTCCCCGGTGCGACCTGACCGGGCATGCCGATGCCGATCGAGGTGAACTGCGAGCGCTGGATGCCGAGGCTTGCGGCCAGCTCATCGACCAGCTCGGTGATGGTGCGGACCACCTCGGGTGCGCCCCATCCGGTGGGCCGGCGCACGCGGGCGACGATCTCGTCGCCCGCACCGACCACCACTGCATCGGTCTTGGTGCCTCCGACGTCGAATCCGAGCCGCATCAGCCCTTCACCGCGCCCGAGACGAGACCGCTGGTCATCTTGCTCTGCACGATGAGGAAGAAGATGATCACCGGGATCGCCATGAGGGTGGAGCCCGCCATGACGACCGCCCAGTCGGTGGCCTTCGTGGCCTGCACGAAGGAGCGCAGCCAGATCGGCAGCGTCTGCGACTCGGGCCGCGTCATGATGACGAGGGCGAAGACGAACTCGTTCCACGCCTGGATGAACGCGAAGATACCGGTCGAGACGAGGCCGGGGGCCAGCAGCGGGAAGGTGATGCGCCAGAATGCCTGGTTGCGGCTGCAGCCGTCGATCATGGCCGCCTCTTCGAGGTCGGCGGGCACGCCGTTGACGAAGCCGCGCAGGGTCCAGATCGTGAACGGCAGCACCATCGCGATGTAGATCGCCGACAGACCGATGATCGTGTTCACCAGGTGCCAGCCGTCGAGCACGCGGAAGGTCGAGACGATCATCGCTTCGGCCGGGATCATCTGGATCACGAGGATCGCCACGATGAAGGTCTTGCGCGAGCGGAAGCGGTAGCGCGAGACGGAGACCGACGCGAGGAACCCGAACAGCAGCGCCGTGATGAC
This sequence comes from Microbacterium paulum, assembly GCF_015707995.1. GTDB lineage: Bacteria > Actinomycetota > Actinomycetes > Actinomycetales > Microbacteriaceae > Microbacterium > Microbacterium paulum. The sequence goes on along the minus strand of NZ_JAAGRY010000068.1, from coordinate 10,438 downwards.
GGTGATGACGGTGACCGCGACCGAGATGCCGAGTGCGGGGAGGAACCCGCCGTCGTTCCACGCCGCCTGGAAGCTGCGGAACGTGAACTCCGAGGGCCAGAAGTGCGGGGTGTCGCTCTTGACGGCCGAGCCGGGGAGGAGGGCCGTGTTGACCATCCAGTACACGGGGAACACCGAGCAGACGAACACAATCACGGCCGCGACGTTGAGCAGGACGCGCCGACTGACGCGACGGGTGCGGGCGCTCATGACTCGTCCTCCCTGAGCATGTTGCGGATGTAGTAGGCCGAGATCGCGAGCAGGACGATCACGAGGATCACCGCGATCGCGCCGCCGGAGCCGAGGTCACCGGTGGCCATCGAGACGCTGTAGATGTAGACGCCGATCGTGTTGGTGTCGGCGCGGACGCCGCCGATCGTCTGCAGCGCGTAGATCTGGGCGAACACGCGCAGATCCCAGATGACCTGCAGGATGAGCAGCACGAGCAGGATCGAGCGGATGTAGGGCAGCACGATCAGGCGGAAGCGCTGCCACGCGCCGGCGCCGTCGAGCGACGCCGCCTCGAGCACCTCGTCGGGCACCTGGGTGAGGCCGGCGTAGGTCGAGAAGGCGACGAACGGGATCGCGCCCCACGTGATGATCATGGCGGCGACGCCGAAGAAGCTGAGGGGGTCGGACAGCCAGCTGTGGCCGATCCAGTTCTGGCCTGTGATCTGCGTGAGCAGGTAGTTGACGAGGCCGTACGAGGTGTCGAAGATCCAGCCCCACACGATGGTGGCGGTGAGGGCGGGCATGGCCCAGGCGAGCAGCAGTCCGACCGACACGACGGTGCGCATGACCTTGCCGAGGGCGCGCATCATGAGGGCGATGCCGACACCGAGGACCATCGTCGCGAACACGCAGACGACGCAGAGCGCGACGCTGCGGCCGAGGACGACCCAGAACTCGGGGTCGGTGAGCACCTTGACGTAGTTGTCGAAGCCGACGAACGACGGCGGAGCACCGAAGATCTGCTCACGGCCGTACTTCTGGAACGACATGATGATCAGCTGGAGCAGCGGCCAGCCGATGAAGACGACGAGCATGATCAGCGCGGGCAGCAGCAGCACGAGGGACGTGCCGTCGCGGCGTTTTTTGCGCTTCGTGGGCGCGGGCGCTGCGGAACTCGCCTGCTCGGGGGAGATCAGCGTGGTGGTCATCGCTTCTTCTCCTTCCGTATGTAGAGGGGGTTTCAAGGGGTTCCCCCGGGGTTCGGGCCCCGGGGGAACCAGTGTTCGACACCGGTCGGCGCGGATTCTCACCCGCGCCGACCGGGTGACGACGGGTCTCAGCCGTTGAGGATGGACTCGATCTGGGTGTCGAGCTCGGTGGCCAGCGACTTCACGTCGCCGCCCTGCGCGACCTTGACGAAGAAGTCCTGCAGCAGGCCCTTCGCCTCGACGTCGGCCCACTTGGGCGACGCGGGGGTGAGCTTGGCGCCTGCCGCAGCGTCGGCGATGACCTTCGCGAGCTCGGGCGTCGCGGCGGCGACGTCCTTGCCGAGCGACTTCTTGGCCGGCACGAGGCCGCCCTTGGCCAGGATCTCCTGGTAGTCGTCGCTCAGCATGATCTCCAGCGCGCTCTTGGCCAGCTCGGGGTGAGCCGACTTCGCCGCGATACCGATGTTCGAGCCACCGGCGAAGACCTTCGCGGCGCCGCCGTCCTTGCCCGGGAGGGCGAAGTAGCCGAGGGTGTCGGCGAGGGCCGTGGGGGCCTTGTCCTCATCGGCGACGATCGACCAGTACGCCCAGCTGGGCGCCGACAGGGTCGCGGCCTTCTCGGTGCGGAAGGGAACCCACGACTCGGTCTCGTCGCCGTCCTTCGGGGCGAGCGAGGAGGCCATGACTTCCTGCACCTGCTTGATGCCGTCCACGGATGCGTCGCTCGAGAGCTGCGCGTCCCACTTGCCGTCCTTCTGCACCGCGATCTCGCCGCCGTTCTCCCAGATGAAGGGGAGAGCGTTGTACCAGTCCTTGCCGGGGAAGTAGACGCCCGAGACGCCCGGGAGGGCGGCCGAGAGCTTGCCGGCGTTCGAGACGTAGTCGGCGAGGGTCGACGGAGCCGTGACGCCGGCCGTCTGGTACTGCGCGGTGTTGTAGAACACGACGCGCGCGCCCGAGTAGTACGGCGCGGCGAAGAGCTTGCCGTCCCACGAACCGGCCTCGACGAAGCCGGGGAGCAGGTCGTCGCCGCCGAGCTTGTCCTGGATGTCGGAGATGTCGAGCAGCGCGCCCGACGAGGTGAACGCCGCCGCCTGGGTGTTGCCCATCTCGACGATGTCGGGGCTGTCGTTCGACGACAGGCTCGTGGTGAGCTTGTCGACCAGGCCCGTCCACTGCTGCTCCTCGATGACGATCTTCGAGCCGGGGTTCTGCTCGGCGAAGGTCGTCGTCAGGTAGTCGCGGGCATCCTGCGGCGTGTCGGTGCCGACCAGCCAGACGCGCAGCTCTGCGGCCTCCGGCGTAGCCGAACCGCCGGACGACGAACCGCCCGCGCAGCCGGCGAGAACGACAGCCGAAGCGCCGAGGAGCGCGAGGGCTCCGAGCTTCTTGTTCATGGTGTCTTCCTTTTTCTCTCTTGGTGATTCCCCGGGGCCGGGCGACCCATCCGGGGCGATTGGACGGGTGTCAGGACACCCCGAGTTGTCCGGACAGGACCATGACGGCCGCGCCGCGGAGGACGATGTCCTCGCCTTGCTCCGTCATTCGCACCTGCACGCCGTCGTGGAACTCGGCGAGCGTGCGGGCGCGCAGTGTCTCGACGGTCGCGATCGCGAGGGGTCCGTCGAGAAGTCGTGAGGGGCCGGAGAGCACGATCTCCGACAGGTCGAGGGCGCCGACGATGGGGGCGAGGGCGATGCCCAGCCGCTCCCCCGCGTCACGCAGCACGGCGACGCGGTCGGCGCCGTCTTCGGCCAGGGCGCGCTCGAGCGACGGCACGGACAGCCAGGCCTCGAGGCATCCGACCTTGCCGCACACGCACACCGGGCCGCCGTCGGTGCCGACGGTGACGTGCCCGATCTCGCCGGCCGCGAAGCGGCTGCCGAGCATGGGCTGGCCGCCCGAGAGCAGGCCCGAGCCGACACCGCGGCCGACGCGTACGAGCATGACGTCGTCGCCCGCACCGCCGAAGGTGTACTCGGCGAGCACGGCCGCGTTCGCGTCGTTGGCGACGAGGATCGGCAGCGACACTTCGGCGCGCAGGATGCCTTCGAGGTCGATGTCGGTCCAGCGCAGGTTCGGGGCGGTGAGCACCGTGCCGTGGTCGTCGACGATGCCGGGGGTGCCGACGCCGACACCCAGCACAGGGGCGTGCGCGTCGGCGACGAGCTCGCGGGTGAGCTGGACGACGGCGGCGAGGATGTCGGCGGGGTCGGTGGGCACGGATGCCTCGTGGCGCGCGACGATCTCGCCGTCGAGGGTGAGCAGGGCGCCGAGGAACCGGTCGCTGCGCGAGAGGTCGAGGCCGATGATGCGGTGACCCTCGCGGTCGAGATCGACGAGGATGGCGGGCTTGCCGGGACCGGTCACCTCGCGGGTGCCGCGCTCGGCGACGTAGCCGTCTTCGATGAGTTCGGCGATGAGGTCGGAGATCGTGACCCGGGTGAGGCCCGTTTCGCGCGACAGGTCGGCCCGACTCATGGCACCCTGGTGGAAGAGGGTCTGCAGCACGAGGGACCGGTTGTGCGCGCGAGCGTGCTCGGGGAGCACCTTGGCGGCGTGGCGCAGAGACCGGCCAGGGCCGAACGACCGACCGCCTGCCCCACCCCCGGCAGGGGCGGATTCCGCGGTGCTGCGCTGCACATCCGAGTTGACCATGTTTGTTAGCACACCTTACGAACTTAAATTTCGCAAGCGCGCAACCCCATTCGGTAGGCGCGTTTACAAAACCGTTACATTGGTCGCGTAGCCCGAAACCGGTGCGAAATCCGCCCCGCAGGCGGGCCCGCCGCCCCGCCCGCTCCCCCGCCCCTGACCACGCACGGACCTATCGCGTACCATGAGGGGGCGTGTTGTCGTGCCTTTTCGGCGCACCACCGCGCACGAGACGCGCCGCACGAGCGCTGAACCGGGGGGTTGGCTGTGACTGATCTGGCAACGAAACCCGACGCCGAAGGCGCGTCGGACCCATCGTCGAGCGCACAGACCGAGGCGTCGACCGCTACTCCGACCGCTGTGCTCGACGCGTCTGCGCAGCCACCCGTGCAGTGGGCCCCGGCGGAGCCCGCCGCGAAGAAGAAGCGCCGCCTCTGGCTCTGGATCGGCGTACCCGTGGCGATCGTCGCGGCCGGCGCCGTCGCCGCGTCGCTCGTACTGATCGCTCCCGGCACCGCCGTCGCGGGCGTTCCGGTAGGCCTGCAGACCGCCGGCGCCGCCACCGACGCCATCAACCAGCGCCTCGCACAGACCACGCTCGTGCTCGGTGAGGGCGGCCCCGCCGTCACCGGCGCCGACCTCGGCGCGTCGGTCGACGCGCAGGCCTTGGTCGATTCGGCCTTCGCCGACCGCCCCATGTGGAACGTGACGCAGTGGTTCGGCGAGCCGATCGACGCGGCGGTCACCCTCGACGAGAAGAAAGCGACCGCGGCCCTGCGCACCGCGCTGCCCTCCGCCTACACCGAGCCGACGGCGGCGACCGTCGCCTTCAACGGCACCGCCTTCGCCGTGACACCGGCGACGGCCGGGACGGGCATCGACCTCGATGCGCTGAGCGGCGAGCTGCACGATGCCTTCGCGTCGGGCGCGGCATCGACGACGGTCACGGTGCGCGAGAGCTCCATCGACCCCACCGCCGACACCGCGTCGGCGCAGAAAGCGGCCGACAGCGCGAACGCGATGCTCGCGAACGCCGGGTTCTACGTCGGCGACGAGCGCACCGTCCCGATCGACGCGGCGACCGCCGCGAGCTGGCTGACGGTGTCGACCTCTGCGAACGGCGCCTTCTCGGTCACCGCCGACCCCGCGAAGATCCAGCCGAGCGTCGACGCCCTGGCCGCCGCCGTCAACCGCGCACCGGTCAACGGTGCGGTCGTGACCGATGCCGAGGGCACCGTGCTCGAGACGACGACCCCCGGCGCCGATGGACGCACGCTCGGCGACGTCAGCACCGTCGCGAGCGACTATGCGAAGCAGCTCAGCCAGGGGAACGCCGCCTACCAGCTTCCCGTGCAGGTGACGCCCGCGACGATGACCACCTCGGCGCGCATGGTCGAGGTGAACCTCTCGGAGCAGACGCTGTACATGAAAGAGAACGGCGCGGTCATCGACTCGTGGCCGATCTCGAGCGGCATCGCCGAGTCGCCCACGACCGTCGGCCACTTCACGGTTCAGTCGCACCACGACGTGCAGACCATGACGTCGACCTCGGCCACCGACTCGTACTGGAACTACGACGTGCCGAACGTGCAGTGGATCATGTACTACTACGGCGGCGAGGCGCTCCACGGCGTCTACTGGCACAACGACTTCGGCAACCCGCGCAGCCACGGCTGCGTCGGCATGCCGAACTACCGCGCGAAAGAGATCTACGACTGGCTGCCCAACGGCGGCGATGTCTGGATCCACAACTGAGCCCAGAACACGTCTGAACTCAGTCTCAAACTGAGCCCGGACCGAAACGACGAAGCGGCGGATGCCCAGGCATCCGCCGCTTCGTCGTTCGTGCGATCAGAGCGCGTCGATCACCGCGTTCAGCGTCGCCGACGGGCGCATGACGGCCGCCACCTTCGCCTCGTCGGGGTGGTAGTAGCCGCCGAGGTCGACGGCCTCGCCTTGCACGCCGTTCAGCTCGGCCACGATCTCGGCCTCGGCGTCTGAGAGCTGCTGCGCGATCGGGGCGAACGCGGCGGCGAGCTCGGGGTCGGCGGTCTGGCGCGCGAGCTCCTGCGCCCAGTACAGGCCGAGGTAGAAGTGGCTGCCGCGGTTGTCGATCGTGCCGAGCGCGCGCCCCGGCGAACGGTCCTCTTCGAGGAACGTGCCGGTCGCGGCATCCAGCGTGTCGGCGAGCACCTTCGCCTTCTGGTTGCCGGTGTATTCGGCGAGGTGCTCGAACGAGGCCGCGAGGGCGAAGAACTCGCCGAGCGAGTCCCAGCGCAGGTAGTCCTCTTCGAGCAGCTGCTGCACGTGCTTGGGGGCAGAGCCGCCCGCGCCCGTCTCGAACAGGCCGCCGCCGGCGAGCAGGGGCACGATCGAGAGCATCTTGGCCGACGTGCCGACCTCGAGGATCGGGAACAGGTCGGTGAGGTAGTCGCGCAGCACGTTGCCGGTGACCGAGATGGTGTCCTCGCCCTTGCGCAGACGCGCGAGGGTGTACCGGGTCGCCTCGTCGGGCGGCAGGATCACGATCGTGACGTCGTGCGTCTCGAGGGTCGCGAGCGCCTGATGCACCTTGCCGATCAGCTGCGCGTCGTGGGCGCGGTTCACGTCGAGCCAGAACACCGCGGGAACGCCCGTCGCGCGGGCGCGGGTGACGGCGAGGCGCACCCAGTCCATGATCGCGATGTGCTTGGTCTGCGTGGCGCGCCAGATGTCGCCCTTCTCGACGCGGTGCTCGATGAGCACGACGCCGTCCGAGTCGATCACCTCGACGACGCCGTCCGCGGAGATCTCGAACGTCTTGTCGTGGCTGCCGTACTCCTCCGCGGCCTGCGCCATGAGGCCGACGTTCGGCACGGTGCCGATCGTGGCCGGGTCGAGGGGGCCGTTCTCGATCACGTCGTCGATGACGGCCTGGTAGACGCCTGCGTACGACGAGTCGGGGATGACGGCGATCGTGTCGTCCTCGCCGCCATCCTTGCCCCAGAGCTTGCCGCCGTTGCGGATGAGGGCCGGCATCGAGGCATCCACGATCACGTCGCTGGGGACGTGCAGGTTCGTGATGCCCTTGTCGCTGTTGACGTAGCTGAGCCGCGGGCCCGCCTCGAGGTCCTGCGCGATGCGCGCCGAGATGGCGTCGCCGCCTTCGACCTCGCCGAGCCCGGAGAGGATCGCGCCGAGACCGTTGTTGCCGTCGAGGCCCGCCGCGGCGAGCTGCTCGCCGTAGGTGTCGAAGACGTCCTTGAAGAACGCGCGCACGACGTGGCCGAAGATGATCGGGTCGCTGACCTTCATCATCGTGGCCTTCAGGTGCACCGAGTAGAGCACGTTCTCGGCCTTGGCCTGGGCGAGCGTGTCGGCGAGGAACGCGTCGAGCGCCTTGGCCGAGAGGAACGTCGCGTCGATGACCTCGCGCGGCAGCACCTTGAGGCCGTCTTTGAGCACCGTGACGGTGCCGTCGGTGGCCGTGTGGCGGATCGTGAGCACGTCGTCGTGGGCGGCGATCCAGCTCTTCTCGTTGCTCTTGAAGTCGTCGTGGCCCATCGTCGCGACGCGGGTCTTCGAACCGGCCGCGAAGGGCTTGTTGCGGTGCGGGTGCTTCTTGGCGTAGTTCTTCACCGCGAGAGGAGCGCGACGGTCGCTGTTGCCCTCGCGCAGCACGGGGTTGACCGCCGAGCCCTTGATGCGGTCGTAGCGCGCGCGGATGTCTTTCTGCTCCACGGTCGCCGCATCGTCGGGGTAGTCGGGGATGTCGTAGCCCTGGCTCTGCAGCTCGGCGATCGCGGCCTTCAGCTGGGGGATGGACGCCGAGATGTTCGGCAGCTTGATGATGTTGGCCTCGGGCAGGGTCGCGAGCCCGCCGAGCTCGGCGAGCGCGTCGCCCACCTGCTGCTCGGGGGTGAGGCCCTGCGGGAAGGCGGCGAGGATGCGGCCGGCGAGCGAGATGTCGCGCGTGTCGATCTCGACGCCCGCCTGCCCGGCGAAGGCCTTCACGATCGGTAGGAACGAGGCGGTGGCCAGGGCCGGAGCCTCGTCGGTGTGGGTGTAGATGATGGTGGACTCGGGCACGTCGGAACTTCCTCTATCGAGCATCGCGGGGTCGGGTCCACCCTACCGCACGGCGGGAAAGTATCTCGATGTCGAGATACTTTCCCGCCCGGTCGCGATCAGTGGAAGGCGAGCACCTGGTCGCCCCACGCGGCGCGCAGCGCGCCGTCGAGGTCGGGCACGACGGTGTCGCGCCGGTCGATCACGAGCGTCACACGGGCAGACGCCGTCTCGGCCTCATCGGCGTCTCGGGTCGCCGTGGCGTAGGGCTGCCACGCGGGCGCGTCGTCGGCATCCGGAGCCTGGCCGTGCGCGAAGGCGGTCCAGCGCTGCTGCATGCGGTGCGAGATCTCTTCGGCCACGCGCATCCCGCCCAGGCGGAAGGTGGGGTCTTTCGACCCCGACGACAGGTTGCCCCACAGGTAGGGCAGTTCGGTCGCGTGCGTCGCGCCCAGGCCGATCAGCCGCAGGAACGGCGCCGCGTGGTCGAAGCGGTACAGCCACACGTCGGCGACGGCGCTGTGGCCTTCGGCGATCCACGCCGTCGGCATGCGGAAGCCGATGTCGCGGGCGATGCCGAGACCGACCGCGCGCGAGCGGGCGTGCTGGTAGGCGGTGCGCACCTGCTGGGCCGACGGCAGCTCGAGGGTGGGGTTGTCGGTCGCCATGTCGGCGAACATCTGCGCGATGCGGTCGTCGGTGATGGGGATGAGAGGCGACTTCATGAACTTGAAGAGGGATGCCTCGTCTTTGTTCGTGCCGATCAGGAGCGGCACGGGCAGCCCACGGCCTTCGCGCAGCACGGTGACGGGCGCCTCGGGCAGCAGGTCTCCGTCGATAACGGGGGCGAAAGCGAGCACCCCGGGGGGTCGCTGTCGGGCACCGCGGCGTAGACGACGGTGCCGGCGCGCACGACCTCGTCGGCGCTCACGGCCCGCAGCTCGTCGGCGGCGTTCGGCGAGGTCGGGTCGATGCCGAGCTCGGTCACGAACCGCTCCGCGACGCCGGTCGCACGGGCGACGCCGTAGACGCTCGATGCGGGCGACGACTCGGCGATGGCACGGTGGAACAGCCCCTCGGCCGAGGGGGTGGCGAGCAGCGTCGTCACGAGGCCGCCGCCGGCCGACTCGCCGAACACGGTGACCCGGCCCGGGTCTCCCCTGAAGAACGCGATGTTGTCCTGCACCCAGCGCAGCGCCAGCAGCACGTCTTTCAGGGCGAGGTTGCGGTCGAACCCGCCCCAGGGCAGGAGCCGCGGCAGGTCGATGAAGCCGAAGGCGCCGAGCCGGTAGCTGATCGTCACGACGACGACGTCGCCGGCGTTCACGAGCGAGGTCGCGTCGAAGAGGGGCTGGCTGGATGCCCCGAAGGTGTACGCACCGCCGTGGATCCACACCATGACGGGGCGCGCGGCGTTGTCGTCGGCGGGCGAGAACACGTTCAGCGAGAGGCAGTCTTCGCTCATCGCGGTGTTCGGGTCGAGCGGCACGGCGGGGTTCGCCTGCTGGGGGCACGCGGGGCCGAAGGCCGTGGCATCCACCTCACCGTCGACCGGCGCCGCGGCGACCGGGGCGCGCCAGCGCTGCGCACCGATGGTCGGCTCGGCGTATCGGATGCCGCGCCACACGCGCACGCCGTCTGCTTCGGCACCGACGAACGATCCGGCGGGCGCCGTCGCGAGGCAGCGCGTCGAGTCTGCCGCCGAGGGGGTGAGAGCGGATGAGGGGGACATGCGGGTCTCCTTCGTTCGTGCCGGGCCCAGGGGGCGTCCCCGGCCATGACACCGACGTTAGAGGGGGCGTTCGTGCGTACCGCCGCCGTGTTCGGCTGACACGACAGCCGCCGCCGGCGACGCGCCCGACAGCGGCAGCCGCGCCTCGAGCACGGCGCCATCGGGCGTCGCCGACAGGACGGCGCCGAGGCTCGCGACCCGCGATGCAGGGCGCAGCTGCGCGCCAGCGGGGAGCGAGCCGAAGGAGCGGACGCGCACCGCGAGGACGGCGCCCGCCCCCGTCGACACGACGTCGACGGCGACGTCGGCGCGGCGCTGCCCGGTGTGCTTGACGGCGTTGAGCACGCCTTCCGACACGATGTCGTAGGCGTCGCGGGCGGCGGGATCGCCCGCGTCGAACGCGGCCTGAGCGCGCGGCGTCACGCTGACCGACAGGTCGATGACCCTGCCCCAGGTCGCGACGATCGCGTCGAGACTCACCGGGTCGACGCGCCGCCCCCTCGCGAACACGTCGCCCGCCTCGTCGAGCGCGTCGCGCAGCTGCGCGACGAGGATCGCGCGCTCGTCGGGCGACGGTTCGCGATGCTCGAGCGCGAACACCGCGCACCGCCCCTGCAGGTCACGGTGCAGCAGCTCGGCCGCCTCGTCGAGCGCCTCACGGGCGGGCCTGGTGCCGGCACGGGCCGCACGCTGGGCCGTCGCGATGACCCGGCTGGTCGCAGCGACCCGGTCGGCGCTCGCCTCGGGGCGGTTCATCTCGGCGTGGACGATCGGCGCCTCGCTGCTGCTCTCGCTCACGGTGATG
>NZ_JAAGRY010000067.1 GCF_015707995.1 Microbacterium paulum | reverse complement strand
GCGGGTGCGGCGGGCCCGGCGGCGGCGATCGAGCTCGCCGCACCTCTCCGCAGGTCGGAGACGCGGGGGCGCACGGCGCTGTGCAGCGCGGCATCCGTTGCGTCCAGCACCGTTGCCGAACCGGCGAGCGTGCCGGTGGGGCGCAGCACGTCCCACCCGGTGAGGCCGCTGCGGCCGCGGGGCTTGGCGCGGAACCGGTCGAGCAGGTCGGTGACGCCCGATTCTGCCGAGGTCGGCAGGCCGAGGCGACCGAGGGCGCCGCCGCGGGCGGTGTAGACCGCGCCGATGCGCGCGTGCACGAGGTGCGCGCCGGTCGATGCGCTCCAGTAGGCGGTCGCGGTCTCGAAGGTGCGCCAGCGCACTCCGCCGGTGCGCATCTCGTCGCCGGTGGCCGCGCCCGTGGCGCCCTCGGCGCCGCTGTCGACGAGGCTGTCGATCTCGCCGAGTCCGTCGGCCGCCGCGCGGGCGAGCTCGGCCTCGGCCGCGGTGTCGAGGTGGTCGGTGATCGTGACGGCGACGATGGTCGCCTCGGTCGCGGCGTCGCCCGTGGCATCCGCCCGTGCGCCGATCGACACGGCGCCCGCGGTGCTCGCGACGGGGGCCGTCATGCGGCGGCGGGCGAGGGCGGTGCCGCCCACGGCGAGCACGGCTTCGGTGCCCGCAACCCACACGCCGACCGCGACCGCCTCGGCCGGGGCGACGAGCGGCAGCAGGGCGACGAGCGTGGCTGTGCCGGTCGCCGTGCGCACCGTCGCCGTCGCGCGGACGGGGCCCGTCGGGTCGGCGTCGAACGAGAGGCTGATCGGGATGCCGGGGCCCGAGACGACCGTGCCGGGGCGCGTCGCCGTGAGCGCCGTGACGACGACGTCGAGGGCGCACTCGCCGAACGCCGCCGCCGCGCCGATGCCGTCGAGGGTCAGCGTTCCGTCGGGCAGCCATCCGTCGGTGAGCGGGGCCGCGAATCCGGGGGCGGCGACCGGCTCGGGCAGCGCGACCGGCGTCGCGGTGCCGTTGACGGAGGGCGGGTTCTGCACCGCCGCCGCGGCGGTCACCTCTCCGGTGTCGACGACGGCGCCGGCGGAGTCGAAGCTGAGGCGGACGATCGTGGACATGGCACACTCCCTCACGCGACGCATCGACGCGGTCGGTCGGCCGGTCTCTGGGGTGCGTCTGCCAGCGAGGAGCATTTCGGGCGCGGGGTGATACCTCGACGAGCGAGCTGCTTTCGCCGGCGCCTCCGCGGCAGGATGCCAGGGCGCGGGGCTCTGCGGCCGCGAGCGGGTATGCTGGACGCGTCCGGTGCCTCACGGCACCCGCGACACGGGGCTGTAGTTCAATGGCAGAACTTCTGCTTCCCAAGCAGATAGCGCGGGTTCGATTCCCGTCAGCCCCTCCACTGTCGTTTCCAGAGCCTGATTGGACTTTCCAGCGTCAGGTTGGACTGCTCACCATCAGGCTCGATGCTCTTGCGTCACAACCCAGGGCGATGTCACATCAACGACAAACGAGAGGGAGTGCATCACTGCACTCCCTCTCGTCATTCTGCACACCCCTCGGGCACGCGACCGTCGGGCCACCCGTTCGCCGCTGCTCAGGCAGCAAGCTCGACCACCTCGTGGTTGCCAGCCCGCTCCCAAGCCGGGCACTCCTTGCACCCGCCGGACAGGATGCGGCGCGGGATGCTTTGGTTCGTAAGGTGCCCGCGGGCGCATCGCCATATGTACTTGACGTCCGACCCGGCCATGACCTCGCTCGGCCGCCTCCAGTTCAAGTAGGGGTGCCAGTCGACCACCAATTCGGGATGGGTCGTCTGGAAGTCGTTGAACCCCTGCAGGATGCGGCGACGTGCGCAGTACGGGCAGCCGCACCCGCGGGTGCGGGCTTCGATGCGCATCTTGAACGGGTGCCCTTTCTCGCACCACCAGATGACGTCCAGCTTGGAACGGGCGGTGTAGTCACGCGGGTCGCGACCCTCATTGAGCTCAGGACGCCAGGTTGCCGCCAATTCCGGGAACCGGTAGGCGAAGCCGCGACCAGATGTGCGGTTGCGTCGCTTGTCGCATTCTGGGCAGGACTTCCCCTCGACGCGCTGGCGGACGGTAGCCCTGTACTCGTGCCCCTCCCCGCACACCCAAGCACGTGGCTTTGCGTCATTCGCGGTGAGTTGGTCGGCACGTTTGGTACTGCAGCTGCCTGGATGCAGGTCCGCCGCGATATCGGGGTGTGTGGTCTGGAGGTCGTTGACGCCGATAAGGATGACCCGCCCTAAACAGACGGCGCATTCAGTGCCGTTCAACGTACGGTTCGCGGGCGTTGCTCGGTATGGATGGAACACGTCGCATACCCACCACACGGGGCGACTGCTCGCGGCCGTGATGTCTACGGCTGTCAGTTCGCCGTTGAGGGTGGGGTGTAGGTCCGCGGCGATTTCGGGTGCGACGCTAGCCAAGTCGTTGACGCCGCGCACCACGTGGCTACGTGTGCAAGTCGGACAGGGGGTCTGACCGCAGTCTTTCGAGGTCAGAACCTCGAGGTAGCGGTGACCCTTGCGGCAGTGCGCGTACTGGACGACCGGTTTCGCGACGGTCGGCTCGCCATCCTTAGCCTCGGTCGTGGCCCGTCCGTCGAGGCCAGCGCACTCAAGGTAAGCCCGAGCGCCCTGGAGCTCACCGGTGTGCGGGTACCAGCTGGCGATGTTCTCCGGGAGGGCGAAGTCGTGCTCGTGGCTCGGGCGATAGTCGCTGTACCCGCGCAACGCGGTCTGAAGCGCGATGTGCGCCGGCCATAGGCGAAGCCAGATGGCGCGGAGGGTCGCCGGAACCACGGCCCCAACCAACTCCGCCAGGGCGCTGCTCATCCACTTGTAGGTGTCGGCGTATGGCTGCGCAGGGTCGAAGACTCGGCGCATCGTGTCCTTGCGGGTCACCCACGCCACCGTCGCGACGGCGGCCGCGAACACTTCGTGGGTGTCGAGGCGGAGGTCGCGCACGAGGGCGTCCAGAAGCTCGCACAGCAGCGGCATGTCGATACGTCCTCGGCTTCGAAGCTTGCGGAATCGGCGATGCGCTGCGACCCCTCCCGGGCTGACGCGAGTCTGCGTCTCCGTAGTGGTTCCGGGCCCGGTCCACCGTTCGTGCCGCTCGCAGAGGAAGTCGTCGAGGTGGGGGTACTCCTGTACTCGCTCGCCGTGGCTGCACAGCACGCAGGCCCACCGTACTTCGAGGAGTTTCGCGCAGGGTGCGCAGTCGGTGTGGGGGGTCCGCGGCTCCATAGGTATGAGCCGTCCGAGGTCCCGCCCTGCCTTCGCGCTGAGGATGCCAGACCAGTCGGCCTTGGCACCGGTGTCCCGCGCGAGCTTCTGGAGCTCGCGAGGCAACGCGTCAGACTCGGCGTTCGCGGCGAGACTGCGGCGGGAGTAGGACTCGAGGGTTTCGCGGTGTCGAGGGCGAACCGTGAACGGGAACGCGCGGGTGAGGTCGTCCGGGGTCACAGCGACATCACCTTCTCCATCGCAGTCGTTCCTCGACCGGAGAGCCGCGTTCTCACCCTTTGGTAGTGCTCTTCGGCAGTCCGGTCGAGTCGGTACGCGTCCAGCCGGGGCCGGTCGAGCACCTCCGGCTCCACCCCGTTCTGGATGACGTCGATGGCGGCGCCTGTGAGGAGCCGGCCCAGCGACCCGATGGACCCTCCGGTGCGCTGCCACAGGTACTGCTCCTCACCTTTGAGGGTCCCGGCGGGGTGGTCTCGCAGTTGGAGTTCCTTCTCGAAGCTGCGCACGAGAGACTTCCACGCCTTCTGGTGCTCGGGGTTGCCCCAGTTGTAGCGGGTGAGTTCGAGCACCGTGAACCGGCTCTTGAGCTGTTGTCCGCGCGGACCGCTCATCAGGCTGGAGTTGGTGACGTCGATGCCGCAGTACAGGAACGTCGCGGCGACGTCATTATGGAGGCCTTTGAGCACATCCACGGTTTCGCCCAGGCCGACGGCCTTTCCCGCCGAAAGATTGTGAAGCTCGTCGACGACGATGAGCTGGGTCCGTGCTCGTCGGATGGCCGCGACCACCTTCGCACGCAGGTCGGCCATCGAGTCCCGTGTGAGGACGGACAGCCCGAAAAACGCGCACATCTCTTTCAGGAGCGCCTTACCGCTGCTGTTCGGTGGGACCTCCACGTACATCACCGGCACGTGCTGTAGCGCGCGCCATCCAGGCACCTGCTTCTCGTACTCCTGCAGCACCCAGCGCATCAACCGCTTGGCCGTCGTGGTCTTCCCCAGCGTGGAGTCGCCGGAGAGGATGACGCCGGAGTGGCCCGAATTGCGAGCCCGGTTCTCCTGGAAGGCGCGCGTGAGCTGAAGCCTGCCCTGCATCACTGTGTCGGTCCCCAGGATGATTCCTCCGGAGAGGTAGTCCATGCGCTGCTGGTCGAACTCGTATCGGTTGCGGTCGTCTCGGAGCTCGGAGTCGGGCGCGGCGAGAGGGTACTGAAGGTGGTGCAGGAGAGATTCGCGCCGGTTAAGCGAGGCCTGGTCATGTTCGGGGTTCGTGAAGGTCAGCATGGTCATCTCTTTCAGCTGTCGAAATCCGGCAGGAAGTCGTCATCGTCGTCGTCCCCTTCTTCCACATCTGCCGGGTGCTCGGGAAGAGCGGGAGTGGGGAGGGTCGGCATGCCGAGCAGTTCCGCCTCTGACTGTGCGGTGAGTGCGCGGTAGTCGACGCGGTCGTCGTCGAGACCGAAGTCGGGCGCGTAGAGCTTCAGTTCGGCGCCGCGCTCGTGGCATTCGATGAGCCCGCCCTTGCGACCGACCACCCAGACGCACGTCGGGTTGTAGGGGTCAACCTTCACTTCCCACTTCCCGTTGTGGCGGGGGTGGGATGACTTCATGCCCTTGAGTTCGTGGAGGGCGTCGGCGTCGTATTCGCGGTTGTCGTAGCGCACGCCGGTCGAACCGATAGTGCGCCAGTGCGATTCGAGCATGCGAATGTAGTCCTCGCGCGTCAGGGCGACTCGCAGCTGCTCCACAGCGAGCGCCGCGCGAGATGCCTTCTCGTTCGGCGAGATGGTGATGCTCGGCCGAACCGGGTCGCGGAGGCTCGAGTGCTTCCGGTCCTGCCAGACGCTCAGTACCCAATCGTCGAAGAGCTCGCGCAGGACCTCGATGGTGAGGAGCTCTTCGAGTGGCACGACTTTGCCCTTGTGCTCGGGGCTGCGACCGACATATCCGGGGAGGTGCTCGGTGAACATCGAGTTCACCGTCTTGAATTGCCGTTCGACGTGGGGCTTACTTGTCGGCGTGTACGGCGCAGACAGCAGGACGGAGCCACCGCGTTGCTTCACGGCGTCGCGGAACGCGCTGCCCATGTAGTCCGACCCGCGGTCGGAGGTGACGTTTCGCGGGTGGATGAAGGGAACTGTGCGCGCGTGGGCGGCGTACTCATCTTCGGGGAGCAGCGAGATGCCGGGGTGCTTCCGCGCCAGCGCGTCACGCCACGCCGCGCGCGACGGGCGGTTCTGCCGCGGCGTTATCGCCTGCGCCCAGAGCATCATGTGGTCGACGCTCTTTGTTCCCTCCAGCCGCATCGTGAAAGCGATGATGCTGCGGGAGTAGACGTCCGTCATTATGGTCAGCAGCGGCCGCGCACGCTTGCCGTCCGGAGTGCGGACCTCGACATCCATCTTGTTGGTGTCCACCTGCACGTACGCCCCCGGCAGGAGAGCCTCGTTCTTGGCGAACGGGCGGTCGGGGCGGTTACCGAGCGAGCGCCTCGTCTTCGCGCTCTTGGTCGCGTGCTTGTGTCCGCCGAGGTCATCGACAAGCGCATAGAACCTGGACTTTCTCGGGACCTCGAGCGTGCCGTACATGGCTTTGACCCGTGCCGTGGTCTCTTCGATGATGCGGGAGACCGTTCCGGTGGAGCGGTCCCGCTGGGCATCGATGACAGCGATGAGTATGTCGAGGACGCGCACGTCGAGTTTGTCGACGCGGGTGGGGTACTGGCGCAGCGCCCTTCCGTCGACCAGTCCGATGAGCCCTTCTCGCTGATACTTGCTCATCTTCAGGAAGAAGTTCGCGCGGACCATGCCGCGGCCGGTTGCTTCCATTTCCTCCAACTTCGCCCGGATGCGAGCCTCCTGCGTGGTCGCGCTCATGTCGTACTGCTTCCGACGGATGCCGTTGCGACCGACGCCCGTCAGAACCTCGTTGATGTCGATGGCCATGGCGTTAGCGGCGGCGATGACGTGTGTCGGGAGCGAGTCGAGCAGCCGGGGTGCGCGCTGCTCGCCGTCCGGGACGAGCCCGGCGAGCTCGTGGTGCGCGAAGGTTCGTCGCTCGCCGGTGACGCGGTGAATCAGCGAGACACCGCTCGTGGACGCGCTTTCAAGGTCGTAGAGCTCGTCGCCGACCTGCACGACCGCGGGCTTACGCGAGGGCATTGGGGAACTCCTGTCGGGCGGTGTGGCGGGGGCGGAGGAGGGTACGGTCAGACATCCGCGCGTCCATGTCGCACGTGAGCGCACCGGTCCAGAGGAGGTGAAAGACATTGCTGCGAGCGCGGGCGGTCGAGTGGGCCGGCATGGCGCGGACCGCATCGTGGATGGTCCAGCCTTCCCGGAACGATTCCAGTACAGACGTCTCCTCCGCAGCGCCCGGGTGGTGGCCGTGGTGACGGAACTGGGCAAGCCAGGTCAGGTTGACCTTGTACTGGATGGGCAACTCGGTGAGCACGCGATAGTCCCATCCGATGTCCTCGCACACGTCACGGGTCCACTCGAACTGCGCGCGTGCGTTGTCGTTGATGCGAGCGAGTGGCTTGACGTCGTAGACGGTCTGGGTTCCGTTCGCGTCGAGGCCGAGGAGGTCGGGATAGTGCACCTCTCCATCGGCGGTGGTCAACTTCACCGGCTGTGAGGAGATGGCGACCAAGTCGGTTGCCCAGTCGAGCCACATGAGGCAGTCCCGCTCGAGGAGCGATTCGTGCCAGACGTGCTCTCCGGTGGACGCCATCCAGAAGTAGCCGTGATAGCTGCGCTGCCGCGGATACGCGGCACCCCTGCGGACGGGGTCGACGTCGTAGAGCTCGCGGTCGAGCAGGTTCGAGTCGAGCGGCGCGGTGGTCAGCTTGTCGCCTCGCAGCCAGGTGGCGCTGTTCTCGGGGCTGGTGGTTTTGTTCATGAAGGGAACATGTGCGGTCAGAGGGTTCGAAAGTGACCGATCTGTGAATACCCGGTCAGCAGTGTTTTCGGGCGCTGCCCAGATCGATAGCGGATCCCAGATAAGCTCTGTGAAAGCATGTTTAGTGAGCACCGGGAACTCAGCGCCATCGAAGCCGCGGCATTCCTGCACGTCAGCCAGGGGCATGTCACTCAGCTGATGCGTTCCGGCACTCTTGCCGCCCGGCAACTGCCCTCGGGAGATTGGCTCACTAGTGACGCAGCGCTCAGGGCGTGCGAGGCGATCATGCGCCGCGGTCATGGTCGCACACTCGCTCCCAGCTCCGCGTGGGGCGTGCTGTGGGAGCTATCGGGAGTGCACCCGCATTGGCTGAGCTCGAGCACCCTCTCTCGCCTGCGTGCGCAGATGGTTGACTGGCAGCCCGAGGACATTGTTCGCGCAGTCAGTCATCGAACGCCGGAGACGCGGTACAGGTCCGCGGGGGCAGGCGCATCATCGGGCCTGACTCTGACTGGGCGACCGGTTGCCCGCGCCCTGAACGTCGGGCTCCAGAATGGGAACACCATCGTCTCCGGATACGTCGCTGAGGGCGACAGCGCGGAGCAGCACGCGCGACGGGCCGGCATGATCCCCGCTTACGACGGCAAACACACACTCTACGAGTGGACCCTGCCCATCTCTTACAGCGCGCCGCGCATGCCCGTCGCCGTGATCGCGGCCGATCTTGCTCGCAGTCACGACCCCGCCGAACGCGCAAGAGGCATCCATGCGTTGCGTCGGCTCAAACACGAGTGGGCGCTCTCTCGCTGAGCCGTAGAGGCGACATCACGCAACGACCCATGTTTGCCTTCCATCGGCACCCGCCGCTCATGGCCTTTTTTAATAGGCCCTATTAGCATGTCCTACCGGGATAGTAGGCCGGTTGTGCTATTGAAAGGAAGCCCCGGACGACGGCACGCGCCGGATCAGCCTCGTGCGCGAGCTCGATCCATACGCCGAAGCAGCGCAGCTAGCTCGTCTAGCACGAATCGATCCTCGGGCGTGAGCGGCCCGCTATCCGGCTTCGCCAATGCTCCGAGGTAGCCGCCGTACCAACCCAGCGTGTGCATGTCGCTCCTATCCGCGTGTCCATCACGCTCCTGAGACGGATATGCGCGGGCGCGTCGCCCACACGGGTCAGCCAGAGCGTGTGGCACGCGAAAAGCCCGTCGCATCGCCGCATCCAGTACCCCGCGCACATTCAACATGTGCACCCCGGCGACGACTTCACCGCGCTTACCTCAGCCTTGAAGGAAGCGCTCCCTGCGGCGCCTCAAGACATGCTCGGACTCCTGACGCCCAGTCAAACAAGAGTGGTCGAGCGGGTGGCTCGTGGAGAGACCAACGCCGAGATCGCGGCGGCACTCGTTGTGACGGTCGGAACCGTCAAGCGTCACCTGCATGACATCTACCACGCGCTCGGCGTTCGTAGTCGGGGGGAGGCCGCCTACATGGTGCGCGTCGCCGAGACTGCGCGACACTAGGCCGATACATCGACCAAGACGGCTCTACCGGCTACGAGTCCTGTTCGAGGTGCGCAGTGATTCCCAACGCGCCATCACCATCGTCGAGCGACGGGAGCCGAGGACGGTCGCCGCTGTCTCGCTCGCCGGGCCGCCTCTAGTGAGGTTCTTGACGCCTTGGGCACCTGGGTGCTGAGCAACCAGGACATCGGGGCTGCCGCGCGAGTGATCGCGGAGGGTGGCATCCGAGATCAGTTGGCAGTACTGATCGGTGAGTTGTGGCATTGGTGCCGACCACACTGATGTGACTTCATTCTCCTCGCGCCGATCCGGGTGGGTGAGGGAACCACCACGCCATCGCCGGACATGATGAGGTGGGCATCCGAAAGCCCACGATTCAACGGCCGGGGGGACGATGGTCACTGCGCATCTGCAAGCTCATCCATGCGCGCGAGCGGTCGCCCTCGCCTGCAGATTGGACATGTCCAAAGCCCGACCTAGACTTGCGTTAGGCGTGGTGAGGTCGCGCCCGCGAAGATGCAGGGGAGTTCCGTTGGGTGCAGTGGAAGGCTCAGCGGTGACCGATGCTGCGCTACTGTTCCAGCTTTCGCGCGGTGACGAGCGTGCCTACCGGGAGCTTTTCCGGCGTCACGAGCGCGCGGTGTATCGGGTGGCGCTCGCGGTGCTGCGTTCGCCGTGGGACGCCGAGGATGTCGTATCGGCCGCGTTCCTTGAGCTCTGGAGAAAGCGCGAGAAGGTTCGCCTGGTCGACGAATCGGTGCTTCCCTGGCTGCTGACCGTGGTCACGTATCAGGCGAAGAACCGCATCCGCACGACGGTGCGCTACCGACGGCTTCTCGCGAAGGTGCCGCGTGAGGGCGTCGAACCGGACCATGCAGATGAGGTATCGCGAGTCATCGACGCTATCTCGTTGACTGAAGAGGTGCAGAAGGCGCTGTCGGAGCTGCGGCCGGATGATGCGAGCGTGTTGTTGTTATGCGTCGTTCAGGAGCTGAGCGTCAGGGAGGCTGCGATTGCGCTTGGCATCGCCGAGGGCACCGTCAAGTCTCGGCTGTTTCGTGTGAAAGCGAAGCTTCGCACCAGGCTTGGACCGCACCGTGCGCGAGCCGAGGGGCTGGAAGCGTGACCACGAACAACCGTCGAATGCCGCGGAGCGAGCAGATCGAGGAGATGCTCGTCGCTCAGATGCGCGCCGATCTCACGCGCCCAAAGTGGTGGCACACGATCCGTGGTCGCTTGTTCGTTGCTGCAGGAGCGAGTGTTGTTCTGCTCGGAGGCGCCGTCGCGGCCGTCACACTCTTGGACTCAAGAGATGTGAGCGATACGGCCGTCGTCCACTGTCTTGACCGGGACAGCCGAAACCTGGATGGCAGCCTCCCGGGATCGGCCGTAAGCCTCGCTGCGCCCGACGGCGTCGTTGCAATCGATGACGCCATCGCCGCGTGCAAAACGCTCTGGGCGGCCGGCGCGTTCTCAGGGACGGATCCGCTCGAACCATCCCCAAGCCCTGTCGATGTTCCCGAACAGTTCACCTTGTGCGTGACCGATACGGGTGCAGCAGCTGTGGTACCGGGCCGAGTGCAATGCTCTGTCTTGAAGCTGCACCCACACCAGCGGTAGCCGAAACCATCTGGTGCTGAGATCCGTGGTCGGCCACTCGGTCACCAAAACGGAGATTCGGCGGTAGCCGTCCGGCGGTTGCCCGCGTTGTAGCGATCTCAGTCGTGCGCTGATCGCGGTCGGAGGTGCCAGCCGTCGCGCGTCCCGTGTGTCGTCGCGGCAGTCCCACTGCGGATATGGGCGAGCACGGAACCATCTAGTCGGTGCTGGACAAGTACGGATGACACCCTGACAGGAGCCACCCGTATGAAAGTAGTTATCGGCGTTGCAGTGCTTGCGGCGCTTCTCAATCCGCAAGTCATGCCAGCTGACGTCGCGGCACAGACTGCCCCAGACCAGGTATGCACCATCGGCGGGATCGCCGTCCCGGAGGGCGCGGAAGTGCCCGATGACATCCCTCTCGTGATGTCCTGCTTTGACTCGTTTGACGAGGCGCAATCATTCATCGAAGCGGGCGCCCCCGGCGACCTTGAACAGTTGATTGGGGTCGATGGCGCCGCCGGGCGAAGCGCCGCGGCAGCCGCCGCCACCGTGACCATCGGTCGTGTGTGGACCGGAGGATCCAGAAGCGGATCTGAGCTCATCCACTGGGGAACTGGCAGCGGCTGCTACGGGGTGACCTTTGGGTTCCCCAGCCTCCCAGCGGGCTGGAACGACAATATCCGCTCGGCCGAGGGGTACAGCAACTGCTGGGCAACCCATTACGAGAACGCGTCTTACGGCGGGAGCCGTCTGAACTGCATTCCCTATTGCTCGAACCTCGGGTTCCTGGACGGGCAGTCGTCTTCCATCGTTTACCGTCCGGTCGGGACGTACGGGTGATCCGCACGTTTGAGGGTGCCAACGAATCGGGAGCGCAAACTGCGACTGATGGTCAAGCAGACATGGAATGTGTCCGCGAACTCGCGGTCCGGCGAACCACTGCGTTCCTGGCTCGTTGACACGCCAGCGCGTCCCGCGGACGAAACTATCGCCGCGCAGATGACGGCCGAGCAGGAGGCGCACGCGCTGATCACTAGAGGCTGCCCATACCGCCCTCGCATCAGGTCGCACTCGCCAGACTCACTTCCTACAGTGCGGCCCGTTGGCATAAGCCTGTCGTGGAGGTCCTGCCCGAGCCGGCCATCAATCCTGAGCTCGCCGCGTTCTTCCGCGACGCGCTCCGGCGGGTGTGACATTGGAGAGCGCTGTCCGAGTTGTCTGGACGAAGAGGCGGCGGCCACGTTCGCGCCGCGAGAGACGGGCGTCCCTTCGCTCATCGTCGCCGCGCGCGCACGAGGAATGTCGGCCATCTTGCGCGTGCTGACCGTGCCGCGGGAGTGCCCAGCCGCACGTCGCTGGTTGGTGACGCAGCGGTGATGGGAGCCTCGCGCTGCGCCGCATCGCTCCCCCGGTTGCGGGTTCGCTCGGACGGCACGCTCCGCGACGGCTTTATCGCGAGTTCGAGCACTGGCGTCGGTATGGCTGGACTGGACATGTCGAGTGAGAGGCGGCGCCTCGCGCCGCGGCGCCTCGCGCCGAACCATCGAGAGGAGCAGAGTGAGCCACGACTCCCATGATCGTTCTGCGGACCTCGGGGAGTGGATACGACGGCGGAACAACACCCGCATTCAGGTTCGATTGATCGTTTCCGGAGTCATCGCCGCGGCGTTCTGCGTTCTGGCTCCGGTTCGCATCGCCGACGCCGTGGGCCTTTACCTGTCGCCCGCTTTCTATCGCGGCTGGATCGGGACGTTCGAGTTCGTCAATGGCGTGTTCATCATCATGTGGTCGTCATGCCTCATGCGCATGGGGGTCAACGACGGCCAGCACTACCGGCGGGGGTTCCGAGGGCCACTCGCGGTGACGCCCCGGTCGAACGTGATCATTCGTGTCCTCTTCGCGGCGCTCGCAGTTATCTGGTGCGAACTCGTCGTGCGCACCGTTTTCCACCTGCGCGCCATCGACCCGACCTACATCAACCACCTCCCGTTCGGTACGTCGGCCGAGACTCTCGAGAACGGCGTGGGGTGGGTCGTCGCGGCGACCTATGCGGCGTTAGCGGTCGCCGCGGTCTTCTACTTCGTGCAGACACGATTCAATCCGGTCGACCTCGATGAGCTCGACCGACGACTCCGCAGCCGATCCACCCCCAAACGGTCATGAAAGGACCGCAATGAAGACCGCCAACCGAACGACGATCCTCCTTGTGCCGGCGCTCATCGCAGGAGCTCTGACCGCCGTCACGACGACCTCTGCAGCAGTCGCCGATGTCTCATCCCCGGTGACTGTCAGTGCCGACGCCGCGAACATCATCACGCAGTCTGGCCGGATCATCGACTTCTACACCGCACTGGGCGTGGATGCGACCGAGATCCCCACCGTTTCGAACGCCGATGCGGGCGTGATCGAAGGAATCGTGGACCTCGTCGCTGGCCCTGCGCAAACGGCGCCTTCGCTTCCGTCAACGCGCCCGACGGACTGCTCCAACACAGGGGCGCTCGTGGCGTATGCGCGGCAAGTCGCGGGTATGAACAAGTCCCGTGATGCGAATGCGAAGACGTTGGACGAGGAAACGGTGTACATGTACATGTCGCACTTCTTCGACTTGCCCAGCCTCTGCGGAAACCCGACCGCCTACTACCCCGACTGGATCACGAACTCCGACCGCACGGCCTACACCAACTATCTGACCGCGGCGAACGGAACGCAGCTCGCCACCTCGGTCGGTCAACTCGTCCTCAGCGCGACCTCATTCACCAGCAGTCCCGTGCCGGCGATCCAGAAGGTCACCAGCAAGGCCTACGTAGACAATCTTGAGGGCGCGACCGACATCGCGGACAAGGCCCTCGCGGGGGACACGATCATCGACGAGATGCAGAACATCGTGACGATGATCGATGCGGACAAAGCACCCCAGGAGATCGTCGACCAGATGTCCGCAAACCTATCGCCCACTTGGAGCAGCCTGGACACGCTGAAGACAGTTGTCGGCACCGCAGCTGCACTCATGCTTCCTACCTACGGCGCCATGCTGTTCTCACTCGGGGCGGTCGCCATGTCTGTCCAGCTCACCGGCGTCAACACCCTCGTTCAGGTTGCCGCCTACAACGCGCTGCGCTACTCAACGAGCTCGCGGGCATCGAGCCGGTTCATGCGTTCCATGGGGATGTGATTTCGGACGCTAGGGCAGGCTCGCGGCACGTGTGGAAAGGTGCCTTGGTGCGTGGGAGGACGACTCTGGCACGAGGCCCACAGCGTTTCGTCGAGGTTCCCGTCTGCTACGGAGAGCGCCGGCATCGCGTCATTGAGCGTCGTCGACTTCTGGACGTTCGCTTTGCGGTTCAGCGGACCGGAACGGCCTAGGTGCCATCAGGGCGCGGCGGGTCGGTGTGAGCGGACAAGAATCGCGCAGTCGTGACGCACCCAGTCCAGGTCCTGACTCCAAGACAGGTTTCCGTCGTCGTTCGCGGTAGTCGACTCGGGAGGGATGAGTCAACGAGAGACGCGTGAAGCGTCGGACCCTTAGAGACCGTCGATGTGTTCCCACATCGCGCGGTTCTCCGACCACTGCGTTCAAACGGCATTCGGCTCGGCGATGATCCTTGTCGGTGACGCGCGTGAGGGCGACGAGTGCCAGGCCGATTCAGATCTCGGCTGCCTGTAAGAGCGCGGAGGCCGAGATGCCGAGGACGGTGGCCAATCCCACCACCGTGGCCATGCGTGGATTCGATGATGCGGGCTCATCGCGGCGGCCGGACGCCTTACCGGCTTCGATCAGCTGCAACTGGTTCTTGGTGATGCCTGCTTGGTAGGCCAGCGCCTCTTGGGAAAGGCCCTGTTCGTTTCGCAGCCGCTTAAGCGTCGTCCCGAGGCGAGCGGCCATCTCCTGATCCCACATCCATCCCAGAATGTGCAATGGTCCTCGAAAAGCACACCCTATCTACCGGGCCATTTTAGACATGTCCAAAGTTAGATGTATCTGCTGCGTGCTGAGGTGCCCCGCGGCCTTGTCCCCAAATCATCCAGCCGTATTGACTGGGCACTCTATACATGCCCCTATAAATATGGCCTAATGGGTGGATGGGGTTGCTGCCGGTCTTCCGTGATGACGCGTCCATCTGTGTCGCTGGCGACTTCCACGGTGATGTGTCGTGGGTGGGAAGAGCGATCCCGGCCGCGGCGCGGACGGGGTCGTCAGTGTTGCTGCAGCTCGGTGATTTCGGACTGATACCTGACTCGACGGGATTGCTGTTGGATGCGGTGGACCTCTGGTGCGCGCATTCGATGCGTCACGGCGTCGGGGGCGTGCAAACGGTCCTGGTCGTGCCCGGGAATCACGAAGACTGGGCGTTTCTGGATGAGAGGTTCGCTGAGAGCCCGGGTCAGGCGGTGCAGCTCAGTCGGCATGCGTGGGTGCTACCCAAGGGCTTCAGGTTTGAGATCGGTGGGGTCTCGTTTCTCGCGGTCGGGGGTGCGCCGAGCCTGGACTACGCGTGGCGGGTGCCCGGTCAGTCGTGGTGGCCGACGGAGGTCCCCACTCCGGAGGACGTCGCCCGCGCGGTGGCGCCCGGGCCGGTCGATGTGCTCCTCACACATGACGCGGGCATGCTCGTGACCCCGCGGGTACAGGCGATCATCGATAAGTCGTCCCGCTGGTGGAAACCGGACGAGATCGCGTACGGGAACTCGGGCAGGCCTCTCGTCGGGGAGGTCGTGGACGGGACGATGCCGCGACTGCACATGCACGGCCATTTCCATGTGCGATCCTCGGCCGATTTTGAGCGGCAGGGAGCCGGTCCGCTGCGTGTCGAGTCTCTCCACCAGAACGGGTACGACGGGAACCTGGTCGCCCTGGACCTTGCCACCCTCGAGGTGCGGGACGTGGAGGTGCGATGAGACCCGTGGAGCGTGTCAAATGGTGTGTGTAAGGGGCCGGGTCTCCTTACGAAAGGAAACACACTGTTGGCTATCGATAGGGCGTCGCGTGAAGAGCGACGTAAGGCTCAGGCGGAGG
>NZ_JAAGRY010000066.1 GCF_015707995.1 Microbacterium paulum | reverse complement strand
CTCGCCGATCCTCGGCCTCGAGCGCGTGCCCGACCCCGTGCGCGCGACGCGCCGGGCCCGTCGCGTGCGCGACGAGACGGTCGGGGCCGCGGCCGAGCGCTTCTACGCCGAGCCGCCGCAGATCGAGCGCGGCTGGGGCGCCCTGCTGATCGACACGCAGGGGCGTGCGTACGTCGACCTCGTCAACAACGTGACGGCGATCGGTCACTCCCATCCCGTGTTCGCCGACCGCGTCGCGCGCCAGCTGAACCTGCTCAACACGAACTCGCGCTTTCTCTACGACGCGTTCGCCGAGTTCTCGGAGCGGCTTCTCGCCCATTCCCCCGATCCGTCGCTCGACACGGTCATCCCGGTCAACAGCGGGTCAGAGGCGGTCGATCTCGCGCTGACGCTCGCGCGGGTCGCGACCGGCCGGCGCGATGTCATCGCCGTGCGCGAGAGCTATCACGGGTGGACGAGCGCCGCCGACGCGGTCAGCACGTCGGCGTTCGACAATCCGCACGCGGCCGACTCGCGCCCCGCATGGGTGCACCTCGTCGACGCGCCGAACGCCTACCGCGGGCGCCACCGCGGGCCGGATGCCGGCGCCGCCTACGCGCGCGAGGTCGCCGACCTGGCCCGCACGCTGACCGACGAGCGCCGCCCCGCCGGGGCGTTCATCTGCGAACCGGTGCTCGGCAATGCGGGCGGAGTGATCCCACCCGCCGGCTACCTCGTCGCCGTCGCCGAGGCCGTGCGCGCGGACGGCGGACTGATGATCTCCGACGAGGTGCAGGTCGGCTACGGCCGCCTCGGCGACGCGTTCTGGGGCAGCACGCTGCAAGGCCTCGTGCCCGACATCATCACGGTCGCCAAGGCCGCGGGCAACGCCTACCCGCTCGGGGCCGTGCTCACCCGCCGCGAGATCGTCGACGCGCTCGCCCGCGAGGGCACCTTCTTCTCATCGGCGGGTGGCACCCCGGTGAGCGCCGTCGCCGGCACCGCGATCCTCGACATCATCGACGACGAGGGCCTGCAGCAGAACGCGGCGCGGGTCGGCCGTGTGATCGCTGACGGCGTGCGGGCGCTGAGCGAGCGGCATCCGCTCATCGGCGCCGTGCACGGAACAGGTCTCTACCTCGGCATCGAGCTGGTGCGCGATCACGTCACGCTCGAGCCCGCGCGCGACGAAGCCGCCCGCGTCTGCGACCTGCTGCTCGGGCGCGGCTTCATCGTGCAGGCCGCCTCGGAGCGGCAGAACGTGCTCAAGGTCAAGCCGCCGCTCGTGCTCACCGAGCGCGACGCCCGGCGCTTCGTCGATGCCCTCGACGCCGTGCTGGGCGAGGTCGACTGAGCCCGCGCGTCCATCCTCGCTCGTAGGGTGGATGCCATGGCATCGTCCCTTCGGCCTCCGCTCACCCGTCGCTCGCCCGAAGAGGTCGGCATCCCCTCCGCCGCCCTCGTCGCCCTCGCCGAACGGCTGCACGACGAGGGCCTCGACCCGCATGCGCTACTCGTCGCGCGCGGCGGCGAGGTCGTGTTCGAGACCGCCTGGGCGCCGTACACCCTCGACCGCCCGGCGCTCGTCTACTCGGCATCCAAGACCTTCACGTCGCTCGCGATCGGCTTTCTCGCCGACGAGGGGCGGCTGTCGTTGGATGCCTCGGTCGCGAGCCTGCTCGACGTGACCCCGCCGCCCGGAGCGCCGACCCTCACCGTGCGGCACCTGCTGACGATGAACACGGGGCACGATGCCGCCCAGATCAACGCCATCGGCGAAGACCCGCGCGAGCTCGTGCGCGTTCTGCCCGCACACGAGCCGGGCACGTTCTTCGCTTACAACTCGCCCGCCACGCACGCGCTGTCGGCGATCGTCACCGCCGTCACGGGCGAGCCGCTCACGTCCTACCTGCGGCCCCGGCTGCTCGACCCGCTCGGCGTCGGCGACCGCTGGATGAGCGCGGTCGGGGGCATCGAGCACGGGGCATCCGGCTACCACCTCACCGTCGACGACCTCGCCCGCACCGCGACGATGCTCGGCGCCGGCGGCGTGTGGCAGGGTCGCCAGGTCGCGCCGGCCTGGTACGTCGATGAGCTCAGCCGCCCGTGGTCGGTGACCGCCGACTTCGACGGCCCGCCCGCCGGCGAGGGCGAAGTGAACGACTGGGCGCTCGGCTACGGCTACCAGGTGTGGCGCGGGCGGCACGGGTTCCGCCTCGACGGCGCCGCCGGACAGTTCGGTCTCGTGCTGCCCGAGCACGACCTCGTCATCGCCTACCAGGGCGCGACCCTCGACACCCAGGCCACGCTGCGCGCGTTCTGGGCCTTCGTCGACGCGGTCGAGATCGCCGCCGCGGCGGGCGCCGCGGATGGTGGTGCGGCCGGTGCCGGTGCCGGCGAGGGTGCCGACGCCGGTGCGCTTGGCGCTGCCGTGGTCGCCGCACGCGACACGTGGGATGCCCGCGACCTGCTCCCGATCATGCCCGAGGCCCCGTTCGACACGACCGGCCTCACCCTCGTCGACGCACCCGAGATCGGTGCGGCTGGCGGCTGGATTCTCACCCTTCCGGGCGTGGGGGAGCTGCCCGTCGGCACCGAGTGGCGCGAGACCGTGCTCACAACCTCGGAGAATCAGACGCCCGAAGGCTCAGAAGACCCCGAAACGGCCGACGGGGCCCGAGTCTCCGAGGTTGTGAACACGCCGCCGGCCGACCGCCTCGCCCTCGCGACGCGCGGAGAGGCCCGCGACGACGGGTCGGTGCTCGTGCACGTGGTCGACACGACCTCCCCGCACCGGGCGATCGTCGTGCGCGAGCTCGACGGCGCGCTCCGCGCGGGGTGGCACATCCCGCCGCTGTGGCGCGGCTGGGAGGGGCTGCACGTGCCGGCATCCGTCATCGCGCCCGCCGGCACCGCGCCCGCCGGCGAGACCAACCCCGCGCCCATCACGAACACGACCCACGCGGCGGCGCTGCTGCTCGACATGGACGGCACCCTCGTCGACTCGCACGCCGTCGTCGAGCGGCTGTGGACCGAGTGGTCGCTCGCGCACGGCGTCGATCCGGCGCAGACCCTCGCGATCATCCACGGGCGTCAGGGGCAGGACTCGATGGCGCTGCTGCTGCCCGACCGCCCGCATGACGAGAACCTCGCCGAGAACCGCGTGCTGCTCGCCGCCGAGACGGCTCAGACCGACGGCGTCGTCGCGATCGCCGGCGCCGCACAGCTGCTCGACGATCTGACCGACCTGCCGCACGCCCTCGTGACCTCGGCGAGCCGAGACCTCGCGCGGGCGCGCATGGATGCCGCGGGCCTCCGCATGCCCGCCACCGCCGTCACCGCCGAAGACGTCGCGCGCAGCAAGCCCGACCCCGAGGGGTTCGTCGCCGCAGCCCGCGCGCTCGGCGTCGACCCGGCCGCGTGCATCGTGGTCGAAGACTCGGCGAACGGCATCGCCGCGGGGATCGCGGCCGGCATGCGCGTGATCGGCGTCGGACCGCACGCCGCCGAGGCCGGCCCGACGTGGCTCGTGGCGGATGCCACGGGCATCCGTGTCACGCCCGACGCCGACGGCGGCCTCGCGGTCACGATCGGCTGACGCCCCCGCCCCGGCGAGCAGGACCCGCGTCAGCGACCCGACGAGCCGCGTCGTCAGTCCGTCGCGGCGGCGTCATGCCCCTCGGAGAAGCTGAGGTTCTTGCCGAACGCCTTGCCGATGACGAGGACGATCCCGACGATCACGAGCCCGAGCGCGAGGCCGGCGATCGCCGAGACGAGGGTGTCGCCGATCCAGACGACGACGGGCCCGGCGGGCTCGAGGAAGTGCTCCACGGCGTGCAGCACGTCGAGCGGTGCGTGCCAGCCGACCTCGGCGAGGTTCGCAATCACGAGGTGACCGCCGACCCACAGCATCGCGATGGTGCCGATGATCGAGATCACCCGGAAGACGCCCGGCATCGAGCGCACGATGCGCATGCCGGTGTGGCGCACCCGCGGAGAGTCGCCGCGCGCCATCCGCAGGCCGATGTCGTCGAGCTTGACGAGCAGCGCGACCGTGCCGTAGACGAGAGCGGTCATCGCCAGGGCGATCACCGCGAGCACGGCCAGCCGCGACCAGAAGTCGAGTTCCGGGTCGATGTTCGACAGCCCGATCAGCATGATCTCGGTCGAGAGGATGAGGTCGGTGCGCACGGCGCCGAGCACGAGGCGCTTCTCGTCGCGTCCGCCCTCGTCGTGACCGCCGTGATGGAAGCCGAACCACTCGAGCACCTTCTCGGCGCCCTCGAAGCACAGGTACGCCCCACCGACGATCAGCAGCCACGGCAGCACCCACGGCGCGAACGCGGTGAGCAGCATCGCGAGCGGAATGATGATGAGGAACTTGTTCGCGAGCGAGCCGAGGGCGATCCGGCCGACGACGGGCAGCTCTCGGGCGGGGGACAGCCCCTGCACGTACTGCGGCGTGACCGCGGCGTCGTCGATGACCACCCCCGCCGATTTGGCGGATGCCTTGAGCGCGGCGCTCAGGATGTCGTCGACAACGGCGAGCAGACCCACAGACATAGGAGCCACACTACCGGGCGCGCCGGCGGTC
This sequence comes from Microbacterium paulum, assembly GCF_015707995.1. Classification (GTDB taxonomy): domain Bacteria; phylum Actinomycetota; class Actinomycetes; order Actinomycetales; family Microbacteriaceae; genus Microbacterium; species Microbacterium paulum. The sequence continues at coordinate 10,912 of NZ_JAAGRY010000066.1, read as the reverse complement.
TCGATTTGACTCCGTTCGAATCGATTCGATACAGTGGTGTCGCAGCGCCCTGTCCGGGGCGCTTTCGTCGTTCCCCCGAAGAGTCCCCCATGCCCCGCACCCTCACCACCGGCAGCCCGTGGCGCGTCATCCTGGCGTTCTCGGTGCCGCTGCTGATCGGCAACGTCGTGCAACAGCTCTACCAGTTCGTCGACGCGATCGTGGTCGGGCGGCTGCTCGGCGTCGACGCCCTCGCCGCCGTCGGCGCCACGGGCGCGCTGCTGTTCCTGCTGCTCGGGTTCACCTGGGGTCTGACGAGCGGTTTCGCGATTCCGACGGCGCAGGCCTACGGGGCGAGAGACTTCGCCGCGGTGCGCCGCTCCGTCGCGACGGGCGCCGTGCTGTCCGCCGCGACGACCGTCGTGCTGACGGTGTTCGCGCCGATGGTCGCGGGCCCCGTGCTGCAACTGCTGCAGACCCCGGCCGAACTGCTGCCCGGAGCGACCGTGTTCGCGCAGATCAGCTTTCTCGGCACCGGGGCGATCGTCGCGTTCAACTTCCTCGCCTCGGTCATCCGTGCGATCGGTGATTCGCGCACCCCGCTCATCTTCTTGACCGTGTCGTGTCTGCTCAACGCGGGCCTCGTCATCGTCATGGTCGGCCCGCTCGGCTGGGGCATCGCGGGCGCCGCGCTCGCCACCGTCGTGGCGCAGGCGGTCTCGGTGCTGCTGTGCCTCGACTACGTGCGCCGCCGCGTGCCGGTGCTGCACGTGCGCCGGTTCGACTGGCGTGTCACGCGCACCGACCTCGCCGAGCACCTGCGCCTCGGTCTGCCGATGGGCTTCCAGGCATCCATCATCGCGATCGGCACGCTCACCGTGCAGGTCGCGCTGAACACCCTCGGCGCCGAGGCGGTCGCCGCCTACACCACCGCGTCGCGCGTCGACGGCCTTGCGGTGGCGCTGCTGCAGTCGCTCGGCCTCGCGGCATCCATGTACGCGGCGCAGAACCTCGGCGCGCGCCGGCCCGATCGCATCCGCCGCGGCGTCCGCCAGGCGCTGCTCATGGCGACGGTCGCGGGGCTCGTGCTCGGCGCGCTGCTGATCACGTTCGGCGGCGATCTGGTGCGGCTGTTCGTCGGCGACGGCTCGGAGCGCGTCGTCGACCTCGCGACGCTCATGCTGCACATCAACGGACTCTTCTACTGGGTGCTCGCGGTGCTGTTCATCCTGCGCGGTTCGCTGCAGGGGCTCGGCTCGACCGTCATCCCGACCGTCACGGGGCTCATCGAGCTCGTCATGCGCGTCGGTGCGGCGCTCATCCTCGGTCACCTCATGGGGTTCGAGGGCGTCGTGTGGTCGAACCCGCTCGCCTGGATCGGCGCGTGCGTCGTGCTCGTCCCCGCGTTCCTGCGCGCGAACCGCCGGCTCGCCGCGCTGCCGGTCGACCCGATCGAGGTCACCGAGACGACCGCGATCCCGATCGTCGGCCCCACTGACGGGTCGATGGTGGTGGATGCCGTGGTCACGGCATCCATGCCGATCATCCGCCCCGGGTTGAATGGTGGCACTGGGTCGAGCGGCGGCACTGGATCGGGCGGCGACAGGGTGCAGCGGCGGCGGGGCCTGCGCAGGCTCACCCGCCGCAGCCGCGCGTCGCGGGAGTAGCCTCTCAGGCAGACGGAAGGGGCTGCCATGAAAGCCGTGCTCGGAGACACCGTGATCGCAGAGGCGCCGCGCGAGGATCTCATCTCGATCGAGGGCAACTGGTATTTTCCGCCCGCGAGCGTGCACCAGGAGCTGCTCGTCGAGAGTCCGACGCCGTACACCTGCCCGTGGAAGGGCGAGTGCCAGTACTTCACCGTGCAGGTCGGGGGCGACCGGTTCGCCGACCGGGCGTGGAGCTACCCGCACCCCTACCCCTCGGGAATAGAGCGGGTCGGCAAGGACTTCTCGGGATATGTCGCTTTCTGGAAGGAGATCCGTGTCGTCGATTGACCAGGTGCCCGCGGGGGCGGTTCCGCTCGCCCAGCTCACCGAGATGCCCGACCCGCAGTACATCATGGTCGGCGACGGTCTGCGCATCGCGACCTACTCGTGGGGTGACGACGTCGACCCCGTGGTCGTCGTGGTGCACGGGTTCGCCTCGAGCACGAAGGACAACTGGGTCGCGACCGGATGGGTGCGCGACCTGCTCCGCGCCGGCTATCGGGTGATCGGTCTCGACCAGCGCGGGCACGGGGCGAGCGACAAGCCGCACGAGCCGGGCGAATACTCGATCCGTCAGCTCGCCGGCGACGTCGAGTCGGTGCTCGACACGTACCTCGTCGACGACGCGCGCTACGTCGGCTATTCGCTCGGCGCGCGCGTCGGGTGGGAGGTCGTGCAAGACATCCCGGTGCGCATCCCGCGCGCGGTGCTCGGGGGTGTGCCCGATGGCATCCCGCTGGCACGCCTCGACATGGACCAGGTGACCGCGCTCATCGAACACGGCACCCCGGTGACCGACCCCGTGACGCAGAACTACATCCGGCTGACCGAGCGGGTGGCGGGCAACGATCTGCGCGCCCTGCTCGCGATCGTCGGGGGCATGCGCGAGTCGAAGACCGTCGATCCCGATGCCCGGCACGCCCCGCAGCAGCCCGTGCTGTTCGCGACCGGATCCCTCGACGCGATCATCGACGGCTCGCGGGCGCTCGCCGCCGCGACCCCGCAGGCGCGCTTCCTCGAGATCCCCGACCGCCACCACTTCAACGCCCCCGGATCGCGGGTGTTCCGCCAGGCCGCGATCGAGTTCCTCGGGGAGTGACCCGCGCCCCTGGCATCCGTCCGTCGCGGGTGTCGGGGCTGGGTCGCGCTCGCGCCCGCGCGGAGATCTGCGTAACTGCGGATGCCTGGGCGCGAGGAGTCCGCGGTTGTGCAGATGTCCGCGGTTGTGCGCGGGCCCGCGGTGCGCGCCGGGTTGCGTCCGCGCGGAGATCTGCGTAACTGCGGATGCCTGGGCGCGAGGAGCCCGCGGTTGTGCAGATCTCCGCCGTTGTGCGCCGCCGCGAGCCCGCCCCCGGCGACCCACGACGTCGGGCCCCGGCCGTAGGCTGGCGGCATGATCCGCGTCGCCACCATCGGTACGAGCACCATCACAGAGCGGTTCGCGGATGCCGTGGCGCACGCCGACGGCATCCGTATCGAGGTGGCGTACTCGCGCGGCGCCGAGCGCGGGGCGGCGTTCGCCGAGAAGATCGGGGCTCCGCGCGCGAGCGACGACCTGGGGGCGCTGCTGCGGTCGGGCGAGATCGATGCCGTGTACGTCGGGTCGCCGAACGGGGCGCACGCCGAGCAGGCGCGGGATGCCATCGACGCAGGCGTGCACGTCTTTCTCGAGAAGCCCGCGACGCCCACGGCGGCCGAGTTCGAGGCGCTGGTCGATCACGCGAAAGCCCGCGGGGTCATCGTGTTCGAGGGCATGCGCAACGTCTACGACCCGGGCATGGCGCGCGTGGCCGAACTGCTGCCGCAGATCGGCCCGGTGCGGCTCGTGTCGTTCGGGCAGTCGCAGTACTCGGCGCGCTACGACCTGGTGCTCGCGGGCGAGACCCCGAACATCTTCGACCCGGCGCTCGCCGGCGGCGCGCTGTTCGACCTGGGCGTCTACCCGCTGAGTGCGATCGTGCACCTGTTCGGCGCTCCGACGTCGGTCACGGGCTCGACCGTGACGATCGCGACCGGCGCCGACGGCGCAGGAGCGGCCGTGCTCACCTACCCGGGCCTCGTGGGGCAGGTGTCGTTCTCGAAGATCGGCGTCTCGCACCGGCCGAACGAGATCCAGGGCGAGTGGGGCACGATCGAGATCGACGAGATCACCGCACCGCGCGAGATCGCGCTGAGCCTGCGCGCACGGGGCGGCGCTCCGGCCTCGCACACCGCCGACCGGATCGAGGGCGTCGAGAACAACATGGTCTACGAGGTGCAGCGCTTCGCCGCGCTCGTGCGCGGTGAGGCCGACGCGACGCCCGACCAGCAGCGCACCCTCGCGGTGCTGCGCGCCGTCGAGGCGATCCGCGGCGCGGGCGGTTGACGGCGGCGGCTGACGGACAGCCAGCATACGAAGAGCCCGCCGAACACCACGAAGAAGAGCAGAAAGAGAACGAGAGAGGGCGCCGACATGGCCGACACGAAGAGCGGGTTCAGCGCCGCCGAGCGCGCCGCGATGGCGCAGCGCGCCGATGAGCTGCGCGCCGCCAAGGGACTCAAGGGCGCCGCGAAGCTCGCCAAAGAGCTCGAGGCGTGCATCGCGGCGATCGATGCGCTCGAGGGCACCGACAAGGCGGTCGCCACCGCCCTGCACCGCATCGTGGGAGAGGTCGCCCCGCACCTCGAGCCGAAGACCTGGTACGGCTTTCCGTCGTACGCGCGCGAGGGCAAGCTGATCGTCTTCTACCAGCCCGCCTCGAAGTTCGACACCCGCTACGGCACGGTCGGCTTTCAAGAAGATGCGCGCCTCGACGACGGCGAGATGTGGGCCACCTCGTTCGCGGTGATCGAGGTGACGGATACCGTGGAGCAGCGCCTGCGCGCCCTCGTCGCCCAGGCGGCCGGCTGAACCCGCGCGCCTCGTAACGCCGCGGCGGTGCCGGGCAGACGACTTAGACTGGGGAGGTTCCCTTTCGCCTGCCCAGATGAGCACCACGTGACCGACGCGCCGACCCGCACCTTCGAGGTGCGCCACCTGCAGCTCGCGCGCGCCTTCCTCGCGGCGTTGGCGGCGATCATGATCACCTTCTCCGCCGATCACTCGGCGGCTGTCGGTCTCGCCGTCTTCAGTGGTTTCGCGATCGCGACGGCGCTCGTCTTCTTCGTCGCGGCGTGGCTCGTGTTCGGCGCGGGCGAACGCATTCCGGCGGTGCTCCTCGGAATCGTCACCCTCGTGGCCGGCATGATCACCGGCATCCCGCCACTGCGCAGCACGACGCTGTTCTTCGTGACGGTCATCGCCTGGGCGGTGATCTCGGGGCTCATCGAGCTGATCGCGGGGCTGCGCGCGCGCAAGACGGGCGACCCGTTCGCGCGCGACGCGATCCTGATCGGCGCGGTGACCCTCGCCCTCGCGGTGGCGCTGCTGCTCGTGAACCCCGCCTACAGCCTCGAATACGCCATCAAAGAGGCGGGCGCGACCTTCACCCTCACCGGCATCACGATCGGGGTGGGCCTGTTCGGCGGCTACGCCGCGATCGTGGCGGTGTTCCTCGGCATCGCCGGGTTCTCGCCGCGCCGCACCAGCCTGACTCCGGCCGACACCGGCGTCAACGCCTCGACCACCCCGACAGCGGAACCCGGCGACGCGCCGGCGCGCCCCGCAGGAGAGACCGCATGACCGACCCCCGTCCCACCCGCCGCGACCTCATGAAGCCGGTGCAGCTGCTCGGCTTCGCGTTCGCCGCGGCGGCCTTCGGTGGCATCATCACGCTCGTCTCGATGGGGTTCTTCCAAGACCTCGACGGCGACGAGCGTCTGCACGTCATCGTCGTCTCGCTCATCGTGGCGGGCATCGCGTTCATCGCGACGCTCGTGATCATCGCGCTGCTCATGCTCGCGGTCGATCCCGCCCAGATCACCAAGCCCGTCGATCAGGGCGTGCTGTTGCCCGAGTCGGGCGACGACGCCCCCGCCGAGACTGCGCACGGCGACGACGGTCCGGATGCCTCGGCATCCGACCGACCGTCCGGCCACTGACGGCCCGACCCGCGTCAGGCGGCGCTCAGACCTCGTCGACGAGGCGGTCGGCGAGGCCTGTGTAGGTCGCGGGCGTCAGTGCGACCAGGCGCGCCTTGGCATCCGCTCCGATGTCGAGCCCCTCGACGAAGGCGACCAGCTCGGGCCCGCCGACGCGGCGGCCGCGGGTCAGCTCTTTCAGCAGCGCGTAGGGGTCGGTGATCTGCGAGCGCCCGGCGACGATCTCGGCGCGCACGACGGTCTGGATCGCCTCGGCGAGCACCTCCCAGTTGCCGTCGAGGTCGCGCAGCAGCACGTCGCGCGCGAGCAGGATCTCGGTGAGCCCGCGCTGCAGGTTGTCGAGCGCGAGCAGCGAGTGCCCGAACGCGACGCCGATGTTGCGCTGCGTGGTCGAGTCGGTGAGGTCGCGCTGCATGCGGCTCGTGACGAGGGTGGATGCCAGGGTCGCGAACAGTCCGCCGGCGATCTCGAGGTTTGCCTCAGCGTTCTCGAACCGGATCGGGTTGATCTTGTGCGGCATGGTCGACGAGCCGGTCGCTCCGGCCACCGGGATCTGCGCGAAGAAGCCGAGCGAGATGTAGGTCCAGATGTCGGTGGCGAGGTTGTGCAGAATGCCGCCCGCGTGCCGCGCCCGGTCGTACAGCTCGACCTGCCAGTCGTGCGACTCGATCTGCGTCGTCAGCACGTTGAAGTGGATGCCGAGGCTCTCGATGAACGTGCGGGAGAGCTCCGGCCAGTCGACGTCGGGGGCGGCGACGACGTGCGCCGACCACGTGCCGGTCGCGCCCGAGAACTTCGCCAGGTACTCGCCGCCTTCGATCTGGGCCGCGACGCGCTCGAGCCGCCACGCGAAGACGGCGAGCTCTTTGCCCATCGTCGACGGGGTCGCCGGCTGGCCGTGCGTGCGCGAGAGCATCGCGGCGTCGCGGTGCTCGCGGGCGAGGTCGCCGAGCGCGGCGATCACGGCGCGCAGCTTCGGCAGCCAGACGTGTTCGACGGCGCGCTTGACGGTGAGGGCGTACGAGGCCGAGTTGATGTCTTCGCTCGTGCAGGCGAAGTGGGTGAGCTCGGCGATCGCGTCGAGGCCGAGGGATGCCAGTCGGTCGCGCACGAGGTATTCGATGGCCTTCACGTCGTGGCGAGTGACCGCCTCTTTCTCGGCCAGCCAGTCGATCTCGGCCTGACCGAAGTCGCGGTACAGGGCGCGCAGGCTGTCTTTCTGGGCATCCGTCAGCGGCGTCGCGCCGAACAGGCCGCGCTCGGCGAGCAGGATGATCCACTCGACCTCGACCTCGACGCGCGCACGGTTCAGGCCCGCCTCGGAGAGGTAGTCCGACAGACCGGCGACGGCGGCGCGGTAGCGGCCGTCGAGGGGGCTGAGCGGCTGCGGCGGCAGGGAGGAGGTGGTCACGAGGCTCCGATCGTGGCAGGGTGCGCGGGGCCGCGCACCGGATTCCTGCGCCGCCGTCGTCAGATGGTCGGGCGGATCGCGGGTTCGAGCTGCCGGAAGAGCGCCCGGCTCGCACTCTCGATCATAGCGAGCACGTCGTCGAACATCTCCGGGCCGGCGTAGTACGGGTCGGGGACGTCGAGGGTGTCGCCGGCTGCGTCGTCGAACGCCAGCAGCAGGGCGAGTTTGTCGGCGTCGTCGGGCGTGCGCGCCCAGCTCGTCAGAATGCGCTCGTGCGAGCGGTCGAGGGCGACGATGAGGTCGTTGCGGGTGAAGTCGTCGAGGCTGAACTGGCGTGCGCGGTGCCGCTCGCCGTCGTATCCCCGGCGCGCGAGCGCCTCGATCGTGCGCCTGTCGGCCTGTTCGCCCACGTGCCAGTCGCCCGTGCCCGAACTCGTCGAGACGACGTGCGCGCCGAGGCCCCGGCGCTCGGCGAGGTCGCGAAAGACGATCTCGGCCATCGGCGAGCGGCAGATGTTGCCCGTGCACACGAACGCGACGCGATAGGGCTCAACGCTGGCGGGCACCACCCCATTGTGTCGGTCGCCGCGCTCGGGGGATAGTCCGGGCCGACGGCGACGATGGATGCCTCGCCCCCGCGGTCGGCCTTTGCCTGGCCGGTGCGTCCGGGGCGCACCGCCTCCTCCCCAAGCGGGGGTTCGGCCGAACTCTCCACCGATGCGCCCGTGGGCCTCCACGCGGCATCCGCGGCGCGGCAGGGTCGACGCATGGACCCCATCGACTCCACCGACTCGCCCGCCGCGGCGCACCGGGCCGTCGCCATCGCGGCGGCCCGGCGGCTCGTGCAGAACGCCCTGTCCGACGCGATCGCCCTGCGCGGGCGCCTCATGATGCTCGCGGATGCCACCGACTGGCGGGCCCGCGGCGCCGAGCACTACCGCGCCGGCATCGCTTCGCTGCGCTCGGACCTCGACCGGTTGGTGCAGCTGATCGCGGCGTCTGACGACGACCTCGCGGTGCAGCAGCGCCAGGCCGCGTCGATCGCCCCGCTCACCCCGTTCGCTCCGGTGGGGTGGTGACCGTGGCATCCGATGACGACCTCGACATCCGCAGCGGCGGCGTCGTCGCCGTCGACACCGAGACCCTGCGCGCCGCCGCCGCGCGGCTCATCGCCGAGGGCGCGCAGTGCGACGACCTGCGCGCGAGCCTCGACCAGGCGCGCCGGATCGTGCAGGCCGAGGGCGTGTGGTTCGTGCCGCCCGCCGGCGCTGCCGCCCAGGCGGGCGAGCGCAGCCGCCGCCTCGCGGGCGATCTGCAGACGATGGCCGACACCTACGAGGTCGCCGAACTCGTCTCGGCGGCGGCGGTCGCCGATGCGGCCGGCGACGGCGACCTGGCCTCCGACCTGCGGCAGCGCGCGCAGGGCATCGTGGCGGCCGATCCGTTCGTCGCCGCCAAGCTCACCGCCCTGGTCGCGCGGTGGCAGAGCCAGACCCGGATCGGGTTGACCGAGCAGTACACCCCGCCGCTGCTTCCCGGGATGGGCGCACCGGTCAACGTCGCTGCCCTCGCTCTGTTCGCGACGAGCCTGATCGGGATCGCCGGGCGCGGCACGGTCTCGCAGGGCACGCGGCTCGGCGGCCCCGCCGACCCCGTCGCGATCACGCGCAACGGCGTGGGCCGCACGTCGGCGCCGATGTCGCTGACGCAGGTCGTCGACCGCATCCCGCAGGGCGAGAACCGGGTGCGCGTCGAGCGGTACACCATGCCGAACGGCTCACGGCAGTTCATGGTCTACGCCGCCGGCACGGCCGGCGACGAGCGCGAGGCATGGGATTGGCCCGCGAACATCGACCTCTACGCCGATCACGAGCGCGCCGCGTCGTTCGAGGCGACGATGGCCGCCGTCGCCGATGCGGGGGCGCAGCCGGGTGACACCGTGAACCTCGCCGGGTACTCGCAGGGCGGGCTCGTGGCATCCTTCGTCGCCCTCGACGGCACCTACGACGTGCCGCTGCTGATCACCTTCGGCGACCCGGTGCAGGCCGATGTGGGCAGCGACACCCTGAGCGTCGCGCTGCGACACGACGACGACCCGGTGTCGGCGCTCGCGAACGGCGGCTTCGCGGCGGGAGTGGGCGCCGACGGCAGTTTCGTCGCCTCGCGCGACACCCCCGGCACGGCGTGGACCGGCGAGGGGGCGATCGGGTCGCACCAGCTCGATGCGTACCGCGAGACGGCGGGCATGCTCGACGGGTCGACCGACCCGCGCATGGACGCCGTGCGCGAGAGATGGCAGGCGCTCTCGCAGGCGACGTCGGTCGAGGCGTTCGTCTACGGCGCGGCCCGGGTGCCGGCCGAGATCGACCCCCTGAAAGTGCCCGCGATCTCGGGTGCGTGGCCCACACCGGCTCCGGGGCCTGCGCCGGGCGTGCCGCAGGTGCCGGCCGCGTCGGGTGTGGTCGGTTCGGCGACCGGCGTCAGTCGCGGCGGGTCTGCGGACGCAGGATGATGCCGAACACCCAGTTGATGAGCGAGATCACGAGCGCCGCGACGACGCCCAGCCAGAAGCTGCCGAGCGAGAGCCCCCAGCCCCACCACTGCGTGAACCACGCGGTGATCCACAGCAGCAGTCCGTTGATGACGAGCGAGATGAGCCCGAGCGTCAGCACGTAGAGCGGGAAGGCGACGATCTTGAGGACGGTGCCGATGAACGTGTTGACGAGCGCGAACACCGCCGCGATGGCGAGCAGCGTCAGCACGAGCTGCAGCGTCTCACCGGGCGGGAAGGGGGTGACGACGACCTCGAGCGCGGTGATGAGGGTCACGACCCAGATGGCGAAGGCGTTGACGACGACGCGGACGATGAAGCGCATGGTGCGGCTAGTCTCGCACGGGTCGTGAGCGGCGGGAAGACGCGCATGCGCGGCATCCGTAGACTTCTCGCGTGAGTGACCTTCCCGTGCGCATCCGTCCCGAGATCGCGGCGCTTCCCGCCTACAAGCAGGGCCGGCAGGCCGACGCCGACGCGTTCAAGCTCTCGAGCAACGAGAACCCGTTCGAGCCCTTGCCGAGCGTGGTTGCGGCGGTGCAGACGGCGGTGGCGTTCAACCGCTACCCCGATGCGAGCGCGTCGCGCCTGCGCGCGCGACTCGCCGAGCGCTACGGCGTGGGCGACGACGCCGTGCACATCGCCGCCGGGTCGGTGTCGATCCTCTACCAGCTGACGCAGGCGACGAGCGGTCCGGGCGACGAGATCCTCTTCTCGTGGCGGTCGTTCGAGGCCTACCCGGGCCTCGCGGTGGTCGCCGGCGCGAGGAGCGTCATGGTGCCGAACGACGCGCAGGGCGGGCACGACCTCGACGCTATGGCGGATGCCATCACCGACCGCACCCGCATGGTGATCGTCTGCACCCCCAACAACCCCACCGGCCCGGTCGTGACGCAGACCGCGTTCGACGCGTTCCTCGCGAAGGTGCCCGCCGACCTGCTCGTCGTGCTCGACGAGGCGTACGCCGAGTTCGTGACCGACCCCGACGCCGTCGCCGGCGCGACGGTGATCGCCGCGGGGCATCCGAACGTCGTCGTGCTCCGTACGTTCTCGAAGGCCTACGGGCTCGCGGGCCTGCGGGTCGGCTATGCCGTGGGTGATCCGCGCGTTCTCGACGCGGCCCGCGCCGCCGGCATCCCGCTGTCGGTCACGGCGGCCGCCGAAGAGGCCGCGCTCGCGAGCCTCGACGCCGAAGACGAACTGCGCGAGCGGGTGCGCGCGCTCGCCGCCCGCCGCGACGAC
>NZ_JAAGRY010000065.1 GCF_015707995.1 Microbacterium paulum | reverse complement strand
GCCCGGCCGCCGCGGCGAGCGAGGCGTGCGCGTCGGCGCCCGCGACGACGAGCGCGACCGGCGTTCCGACCTGCGCCGCCGCGCCGAGAAGACCGGCTGCCGACGAGGCGAGCTCTCCGGTTGGGGTGACGTCCAGCAGGACGAGGATCGAGTCTGCAGCGAATTCAGCCATGGTCCGCTCCTCAGGCCAGTCGGTTCTCGATGAGGTACGCAGCGAGCTTCTCGCCGGCATCGCCCTCGTCGGTGATCTTCACGCCCGCGCCGCGCGGGGGCTTCTCGGCCACCGCGGTCAGGATCGACTGCGGGGCGGATGCCGGGTCGACGTCGACTTCGAGGTCTGCGAGCGACACGGTCTCGAACGGCTTCTTCTTGGCCGCCATGATGCCCTTGAAGTTCGGGAACCGGGCATCCGGCAGCGCCTCGGTGATCGAGATGACGGCCGGGAGGGTCGCGGTGACCTGGGCGACGCCGGCGTCGGTCGCGCGCGTGCCCGTGACCTCGCCCTCGGCGATCGTCACCGAGGAGAGGGCGGTCGCCTGCGGCACGCCGAGGTGTTCGGCGAGCATGGCGGGGATGACGCCGCCCGAGCCGTCGGTGGAGAGGTTGCCGGTGATGACGAGGTCGAAGCCGGCGCGGCGCACGGCGGCGGCGAGCACCGTCGCGGTGACGCCGAGGTCGGCACCGGCGAGCGCCGGGTCGACGACCTGCAGCGCCGAGGCGGCGCCCATCGCGAGGCCCTTGCGGATGGTCGCCGACGCCTCCTCGGGCGCCATCGACACGACCTGCACCTCGGTGCCGGGGTTCGCGTCGGCGTAGCTGAGGGCCACCTCGAGGGCCCGCTCGCCGATCTCGTCGAGCACCCGCTCCGACGACGCACGGTCGGCGAGTCCGGTCTCGAGGTCGAGCTTTCGGTCGCCATAGGTGTCGGGGACTTCTTTGACCAGCACCACGATCTTCATCGGTTCTCCTTCGCGATGGGACCATCCTACGAGATGCGACGCAGTCTCGCTAAGCATGAGACTGAGAATCATCGGGCATGGATGCCTCGGACCGGCATCCGACGTCGGAGTGGCGCCCCGGGCGACCTCAGCGGTGCGTGAAGTTCGCGGCGCGCTTCTCGCGGAACGCGGCCATGCCCTCTTTCTGGTCGTCGAGGGCGAACAGCGAGGTGAACACGGCCTTCTCGAACCGCAGACCCTCGGTGGCCGTCGTCTCCTGCGACGCGCGAAGCGCCTCTTTGGCGGCGTAGGCGACGGGCAGCGACTTCGCGGCGATCGCCTCGGCGACCTTCTGCGCCTCGGCGAGCAGGTCGTCTGCGGACACGACGCGCGACACGAGGCCCGAACGCTCGGCTTCGGTGGCATCCATCATCCGCCCCGTGAGCACGAGCTCGGCCGCCTTGTAATAGCCGACCGCGCGGGTGAGGCGCTGCGTGCCGCCGAGGCCGGGGATGACGCCGAGGTTGATCTCCGGCTGGCCGAAGGTGGCGGTGTCGGCGGCGAGGATGATGTCGCACGTCATCGCGAGTTCGCACCCGCCGCCGAGCGCGTAGCCGGCGACCGCCGCGACGACGGGCGTGCGCACCCGGCTGAACTCCTCGAGGCCGGCGAACGGGTTTCGCAGCGACATCTCGAGGGGCGTCTTGTCGGCCATCTCCTTGATGTCGGCGCCGGCCGCGAACGCCCGCGCCGAGCCGGTGAGCACGATGGCGCCGATATGCTCGTCGGCATCGAACACGGATGCCGCGTGGGCGAGTTCGCTCACGAGCGTGGAGTTGAGGGCGTTGAGCGCCTCGGGGCGGTTGAGGGTGATCCAGCCCACGCGTCCGCGCTGCTCGACCAGGATCGTCGTGTAGTCCGTCATGGGGTCATGCTCCCACGACGGCGCGGCCGATGATGACCCGCATGATCTCGTTCGTGCCCTCGAGGATCTGGTGCACCCGCAGATCGCGGACAACCTTCTCGATGCCGTACTCGTGCAGGTAGCCGTAGCCGCCGTGCAGCTGCAGCGCGCGGTTGGCGACGTCGAAGCCGGCGTCGGTCGCGAAGCGCTTGGCCATCGCGCACTGCGCGGCCGCGTCGGGCGCTCCCTCGTCGATCGCGCGCGCCGCGTCGCGCACGAGGGCGCGCGCGGCCTGCAGCTCGGTCGCCATGTCGGCGAGCGTGAACACGACCGACTGCCGCTCGGCGAGCGCCTCGCCGAAGGTGAACCGCTCGTGCACATAGCGCACGGCCCGGTCGAGCGCCCACTGCGCCCCGCCGAGCGAGCACGCGGCGATGTTGACGCGGCCGCCGTTCAGGCCCTTCATCGCGATGCGGAAGCCGCCGCCGAGCTCACCGAGGATCGCCGCGGCCGGCACCCGCACCTCGTCGAGGATCACCTGCCGGGTCGGCTGCGCGTTCCAGCCCATCTTCTGCTCGTTCGGGCCGAAGCTCAGCCCCGGGGCGTCCGCCGGGACGAGGAACGCGGTGATGCCCTTCGCGCCGGGCTCGCCGGTGCGGGCCATGACGACGTAGACGGATGCCTCGCCGGCACCCGAGATGAACTGCTTGACACCGGTCAGCACGTAGTCGTCGCCGTCGGCGATCGCACTCGTGGTGATGGCGGCGGCGTCGGAGCCCGCGCCCGGCTCGGTGAGGCAGTACGCCCCGAGATCGCGCATCGTGACGAGCCGCGGCAGCCACTCCTGCCGCTGCGCCTCGGTGGCGTTCGTGTCGATCATCCACGCGACCATGTTGTGGATCGAGATGTAGGCGGCGATCGCCGGGTCGCCCACGGCGAGCTGCTCGAAGATCGCCGCCGCATCGGTGCGCCGCAGACCGGTGCCGCCGACGTCGTCGCGCACGTAGATACCGCCGAGACCCAGCTCACCCGCCTCGGCGAGCACGTCGCGCGGGAAGTGCTTGCGCCGATCCCAGTCGAGCGCGTTCGGCGCAAGACGCGACTGCGCGAACTCGCGCACCGCGTCGATGATGGCAGCGCGCTCCTCGTCGGTCAGAGCGGCAGGGGTCACAGTCATGCTCATACAGTCACGTCCTCGTGAGACAGATCGACATCTTCGTCGCGGCCCGGTAGGGCACATTGCTCAGTGTAGACGAGTACCGCCCGCGGCGGGAGGGGCGGGTTCTGCCTCTGCCGAGGCATCCTTCTCCCTCCCGCACCGGCGCCCGGGCTCAGAGTCGCTCGATGATCGTCGCGTTCGCCATGCCGCCGCCCTCGCACATGGTCTGCAGGCCGTACCGCCCGCCGGTGGCCTCGAGCGTCGCGAGCAGCGTGCCGAGCAACCGGGTGCCGCTCGAGCCCAGCGCGTGGCCGAGCGCGATGGCGCCACCCCACGGGTTGAGCTTCTCCGGGTCGGCGCCTACCTCCGCCGCCCAGGCGAGGGGCACCGAGGCGAACGCCTCGTTGACCTCGTAGGCGTCGAGGTCGTCCATGCCGAGCCCCGACCGCTCGAGGATGCGCCGCGTGGCGGGGATCGGCCCGGTGAGCATGAGGAGCGGATCGTCGCCCACGACGGCGAAGGAGTGGAACCGGGCCCGCGGCGTGAGGCCGAGCTCGTTCGTCTTCTCCTCGCTCATGATGAGCACGGCGGAGGCGCCGTCGGTCAGCGGCGACGAGTTGCCGGGCGTGATGCGCCAGTCGAGCTCGGGGAAGCGCGCGGCCAGGGCATCCGTGCGGAACGCGGGCGCGAGCCCGGCGAGACCCTCGACGCTCGTGCCCGGGCGCACGGTCTCGTCGGCGGTCACCTCGCCCACCTCCGTGGGCACCGGAAGCAGCTGCGAGTCGAAGCGCCCCTCGGCGGCGGCACGGGCGGCGCGCGCGTGCGACTGCGCCGCGTAGGCGTCGAGATCGTCGCGGCTGAGGCCCCAGCGCTCGGCGATCAGCTCAGCCGAGACGCCCTGGTTGACGAGCCCCTCGGGGTAGCGCTCGTGCAGGCGCGGCGAGAAGGGCGACCCGGCGACGGATGCCGCGATGCCGAGCGGCACACGGCTCATCGACTCGACGCCGCCGGCGATGACGATGTCGTACTGGCCGGCCATCACGCCCTGCGCGGCGAAGTGCGCCGCCTGCTGGCTCGAGCCGCACTGCCGGTCGATCGTGGTCGCCGGCACCCGCTCGTCGAAGCCGGCGGCGAGCACCGCCTGCCGGGCGATGTTCATCGTCTGCTCGCCCACCTGGCTCACGCAGCCGAGCAGCACGTCGTCGATCTGACGGGAGTCGAGTCCGTTGCGTTCGAGCGTCGCGCGCAGCACGTGCGCGGCGAGGTCGACCGGATGGATGCCGCTGAGCGCCCCGCCCGGCTTGCCGCGCCCCGACGGGGTGCGGACGGCGTCGACGATGACGGCGGTGCGCATGTTCATGGCATCCATCCTGTCTCCTGCCCGCGCGCGTGTCAGCACGCACCGGTCAGCGGCCCGCCGCCCGTCCGCGCCGTCCGCGCCCGTCAGTACGCGACGACGGGCAGCACCCCCCTCGCGCGGGAGTCGAGCCAGCCGGGGGCACCGGTGAAGGTGACCCGCACGACGTGCAGGCCGCGGCGGAGCGCCGGCAGCGTCACCGAGAACCGGCCGCGGTCGTCGGCATCCAGGGTCACCGTCGCGACGGTCGTGCCGTTGTCGGTCACGGTGACGGTGCCGACGGGCGCGCTGCGGTCGTCGGCCGTGACCTTGCCCGACACACTGACCGACGACCCGTGGCGCACGAGCAGTCGGCTCGGCTGCGCGATCACGTGGGTCGCGACCGGCTGGGCCTCGGTCAGCACCGCGACGGAGCGGGCCGGCACCGTGACGGTGCCCGTGGCGGCATCCCATGTCGTCGTCTTCACGACGGCATCCGACCCGTTCGCCTGCGCCGACGTGAGCGTGAACGAGCGCCCCGACAGCGCGGGCACGGTCTGCGTGGTCGCTTCGGGCGACGCGTTGAAGACGACGAGCGCACCGGCCAGGTCGGGATCGACGTCGGCGCCGACCGTGTCGTCGACGAGCATCGTGATCACGCCCGGCGTCGCGCCGGCGCCGCTGTTCGGGAACGACACCTTCTGCTCGATGCGGTCGGCCGAGCCGAGTCGCAGGAGGGGCACCTCGCCCCGCACCCGCAGCAGGTCGAGGGCGGATGCCTCCGCCGCGGCCATGTCCGCCGGCCCGGGCTTCAGGGCGGGGTCCGCGAGCAGCGGCTGCATGACGGCCCACTTCTCCTGGTTGTCGGCGGCCGGGGGCAGCCCCGACCCGAACGTCGATTCCTGACCGGTCCAGTCGATCCGGTTGAACCAGTCGCCCGAGTTGTAGCTGTTGCGGTCGAGCGACTTCGACCGCAGCAGCTCGGTGCCCGCGTGCCAGAACGACGGGGTCTGCGACAGCGTCACGGTCGCGAGCGACAGGGTGTTCATCCGCACCCGGTCGGCCATCGTCGTGTCTTTCGGCAGCTTCAGCACGCCGAGGTCGTACAGCGTCTCGTTGTCGTGCGCGTCGACGTAGCTGATGATCTCCTCGGGCTCGTCGGCATAGCCCGCCGCCTGCCCGTTGTAGTCGAGTTCCGCTCCCTTCTTCACGCTGCCGTCGGCGGTCGTCAGGGCGAAGTCGGCGAGGTTGCCGGCGAGTCCGAGCTTGACGAGGTCGGTCTGGTGACCGAGGTCGGCGAGCGCCTGCTCGGGGGTGCCGTTGATCGGGTCGCCGTTCGGGTCGGTCGCGAGCCCCGTACCGTACCCCTGGCGGAAGGTCGAGCCGGCGTCGACGGGGCTGCCGCCGTGCACCGCATCGCGGAGGCGATCGCTGAACGTGCCGATGCCGGTGCCGCCGAGGTTCCCCTGTCGCGCCTGCACGAACAGGGCGTCGTCCTGCACTTCGCCGAAGTTCCAGCCCTCTCCGTAGAGGTACACCTTCTTCCCGTCGACGCCGTCCTTCTTGAGGGTCAGCTCGTCGAGTGCGGCCCGGATGGCGAGCATGTTGTCCTTCGAGTGGTGCCCCATCAGGTCGAACCGGAAGCCGTCGACCTTGTACTCCTTCGCCCACAGCACGACGGAGTCGACCATGAGCTTCTGCGCGACGGCGTGCTCGGTGGCGACGTTCTGGCAGCACGTGGAGGTCTGCACGGCGCCGTTGCCGTCGAGGCGCTGGTAGTAGCCCGGCACAACCTTGTCGAGCACCGACGTGTCCGCCTGCCCCGAGGCCGAGGTGTGGTTGTACACCTCGTCGAGCACGACCTGCAGCCCCATCTTGTGGAGCGACCCGACCATCGTCCGGAACTCGCCCACGCGCGCCCCGCCCTCGGCGTTCACCGCGTACGAGCCCTCGGGCGCCTGGAAGTGGAACGGGTCGTAGCCCCAGTTGAACCCGTCGGTGTCGGCGACCGCCGCGACGCAGGCCTGCTGCTCGGCGGAGTCGGGCGCGAACGACGCGAGGTCGCACGCGGGCACCGCCTGCTGGGCGCGGTTCTCCTCGATCGTCGCGATGTCGAACGACGGCAGCAGGTGCACCGTGTTGATGCCGGCGGATGCCAGCTGCTTCAGCTGCTGCGTGCCGGCGCTGTCCCGGGCGAAGGCGAGGTAGGTGCCGCGCTCGGTCTCGGGCACCGTCTCGTCGCCGATCGAGAAGTCGCGGATGTGCAGCTCGTAGATGGCACGGTCGACGTCGCGCGCGATCACCGGCGCCTTCGTCTTCTTCCACACCTTCGGCGCCCACGCGGGGTCGGCGAGGTCGATCGCGACCGACCGGGTCGAGTTCGTCGTGAGCGCGACCGCGTACGGGTCCGTGACCTGGTTCGTCTCGACCTTTCCGGTCGTCGGGGCGTAGACCGCGACCTCCCAGAGGTACTCGTCGCCGGTCAGCGCCTTCCCGCCCGTGACGCTCCAGGTGCCCGATGCCGAATCGAAGGATGCCTCGCGCCGCGCGGGATCGCCCGTCGCACCGGCATCCCACGTCAGGAGCGTCGCCGTCTGCGCCGTCGGCGCCCAGACGCGGAAGGTCGGCTTGGATCCGCGGAAGGAGACCCCCAGGTCGTCGTCAGCGACGGCGTCGGCGTAGAGGTCGTCGAGCACGCCCGGGATCTGCACGCCGGTGTAGGCGGTGAGCTTGCCGTCGGCACCGCGCTGCGCGACGGCAAGCTGCCCGCGCAGGAGCGTCGCGACGGCGTCGCGGTCCTGCCCCTCGACGTGCAGGGCGACGAAGCCGGAGAGAGCCGGGAAGCGCGCGCGCTGCGCGTCGGTCAGCCCGTCGCCGACGCGTGTCAGCGTCACCGGGTCGCCGTCCGTCCCGGTGACGTCGCCGTCCGAGACGGCGAGCGCCGCCGTGGCCGAGCCGTACAGCTGCCAGGTCGCACCGACGGCGGGTGCGCCGAGCTCGCCGGGCCACGCGATCGTGTCCGCGTCGATCCAGTGCGCGCGCGACTGGCCGGTGCCGGGGAGCTGCGGGTCGGCCGAGACGATCTCGAGCAGGTGCGTCGCCACGTCGTAGCGGAACGAGACGCGCTTGCCCTCGGTGGCCGAGAACGCGATGTTCGCGCCGTCGCGTGCGCCGTCGGCGCCGTAGTTCTCCGCCCAGCTGAGCCCGTGCGCGACCTTCAGCTCGTACGAGCCGGTGGGCAGCTTCGTCGTCGAGAACTCGTAGACGCCGTCGCGGTCGCCGTCGAACATCATCGCGCGCAGGCAGTCGGGCGACCAGTCGCCCGCGCAGCCGAGCTCCGACTGGAACGAGCCTGCGAGGGTGACGACGGGGCCGTCATCGCTCGACTGCACGACCTTCGTGCGCGGGTCGAACCAGAAGGTCACCGGTCCGCCGGCGTGGCGGAGGACGAGGTTCGGGCCGCTCGCGACGCCGCCCTGGCCGTAGTTCTCGTCCCAGCTCTTCTCGGTCGCGACCTTGTACTCGTAGTCGCCGGCGGGCAGGTCGACCGTCAGCCGCCAGATGCCGTCGACCTGGGTCATCTGCGCCTGATCGCAGTCGGGCGCCCAGTCGCCCGCGCAGCCCATCTCGGTGTTCAGCGACCCCGGAATGCTGACGAAGTCGTACGGCGTCGCGTCGTCGGGCTCCTCCGGCGCCGGGTCGTCGACGAGGTTCACGCGGTTGCCGACCGAGGCGTAGGTGGATGCCGCGGAGCGGCCGCCGGCAGCGTCGGTCGACACGGCGCGGTACTCGACGAGCGTGCCGGCGGCGAGACCCGCGACGTCGTGGAAGACCCCGGGCGTCGTGTCCTCGGCCGTGCCGAGCGGGTGCCACTCGTCACCGCCGACGACGCGCCAGGCGAAGCTCGTCTGCCGCCACGACTGGTCGGCGGTCGCCGAGACGGCGACCTGACCCGACAGCCCCGCACCGGCGGCCGGCGCCGTCACCTCGAGGGGCGCAGGCGCGGCGGGGGCTGTCACGGCGGCGTCCGCGCGGTAGACGACCGCGGAGAGGGCGGGAACCGTGACGGCGGCCGTGGCGTCGGCGCCGGTCGTGAGCGAGCCCGTCGCGCCGTAGACACCCGTGAACGAGGCATCCGCCGTCAGCGTCGGCACCGTGACGGTCGCCTCGGATGCCGTGTTGTTGAGCGCGACGAGGTACTCGACCTTCTCGTCGGCGCCGACGCGCGAGAAGGCGTACACGCCGTCTTTCGCGTACCGCTCGATCTGCGCGCCGTCGACGAGCGCCGGATGCTGCGCGCGCAGCGCCGAGAGCCCGGCGATGTGCGTGTACAGGGCGGTGTCGGTGCCGTAGCGGTCGGCCGATCCCACCGGCGTGCCGTCGATCAGGGTCTGGTTCTGATACTCCGGCACCTCGCTCGCGAACAGGGTCTGCCGGGCGCTCTTGTCGCCGCCGGGGTCGGCCCCGGTGAAGCCCTGCTCGTCGCCGTAGTAGACGACCGGCTGGCCGCGGCTGAGGAACAGCAGGTCGTGCGCGAGCAGATCGCGCCCCGAGGCATCCGGCGTGTTCTTCAGGAAGTAGCCGATCCGCCCCATGTCGTGATTGCCGAGGAAGGTCGGCAACGCCGTCGCCGACGAGTCGGGCGTCGTGTAGCGGTCGTCGCCGGCGAACATCTTCTGCAGCACCTGCGCGTCGCCGCCCTTGGCGAAGCTCGTCGCGGCCGACTGGAACGCGAAGTCGAGCACCGAGTTCATGTCGGTGTCGCGCACGTACGGCGAGAGCACGGCGGGGTCGGCGTCGTACACCTCGCCGAACATGAAGAAGTCGGGCTTGCCCTGACTGTGCGCGTAGTCGAGCACCTTGGCCGTCCACTGCTGCCAGAACGGGAAGTCGACGTGCTTGGCCGTGTCGATGCGGAATCCGTCGATGCCGAGGTCGATCCACGACTCGTACACGTCGGCGAAGCCGTTCACGACGGCCGGGTTCTCGGTCATGAGGTCGTCGAGCCCGGAGAAGTCGCCGTACGTCGTCGACTCGCCCTGATAGGTGGAGTCACCGCGGTTGTGGTACAGCGTGACGTCGTTGAGCCAGGCCGGCACCTTCACGTTCGCCTCGGCCGGGTCGACGACGGGGGTGTACGGGAAGCTCGTGGCCGCATCCATCGTCGGGAACGTGTCGGTGCCGGCGAAGTCGGCGGGGTCGAAGGCGTTCCCCGCGGCATCGGTGTACGGCTTCGTCGCCTGGTCGATGTAGGTGTACTGGTTCTCGGCGTACGAGATGACGTCGGCGGTGTGGTTCGTGATGATGTCGAAGTAGACGTCGATGCCACGGCTGTGCGCGTCGTCGATGAAGGCCTTCAGCTCGTCGTTCGTGCCGAGGTGCGGGTCGATGCGGGTGAAGTCGGTGATCCAGTAGCCGTGGTACCCGGCGCTCGCGTTCTCGCCCTCGCCCTGGACGGGCTTGTTCATGAAGCTCGGCGTCAGCCAGATCGCGTTCGTGCCGAGTCCCGCGATGTAGTCGAGGTTCGCGCGCAGGCCTGCGATGTCGCCGCCGTTGTAGAAGCCGCTCGAGGTCGGGTCGAACCCGGTGGTGAGGCGGTCGCCGGTGAGGCCGCCGGTGTCGTTCGCGGTTTCGCCGTTGGCGAACCGGTCGGTCATGACGAAGTAGAACTGCTTGCCGTCGCCGGCCTGGCGCACGGGCGCGGAGACGATCGCGTCGTCGGCAGCGGTGTACCCGGATGCCAAGGTGTTGGTCTCGATCGCGATGCGGTGCGAGGTGTCGTCGTAGACGAAGCGGAGCGAGGCCGGTCCGGCGATGGTGAGCGGGATGTTCGCTCCCCCGGCCGCGCCGTCGGCGCCGTAGCTCTCGTCCCACGCGGCGTTCAGCGCGATCTTGTACTCGTACGTGCCCGCCGGCACGTCGAACGTGCGCGCGTACTGCGTGGTGCCGTCGACCGGTTCGAGCGTGGTCGCGGCGCACGCGGGATCCCAGTCGCCGGGGCATCCCAGCTCGCTCTGCAGGTCGCCGACGAGCGTGGGCACGCGATCGGCGGCGAGGGTGGGCGCGGCAGTGACGGCGACGGCGCCGGCCCCGACGAGGACGGCGGCGGCGAGCAGCGCGAACGCGCGCCGCGCGGGGGTGGACAGGGTCGTCGACGACTGAGGCACGCGGAGCTCCCGGGGTGTGCGGGCACGGCACCGTGCCCTGAGCAGGTACCCCCGACGCTACTGGGACCGGTCACAGTACGGTATGAGAATCCTCTCATTCAGCCATGATCCGGGTGCGAGGCATCCTCGCCCCGACCCGGTGCCGCCGGACGCGCTGCGCCGGCGCGGGGCGGGACGAGGATGCTTCGAGCCGGATCAGCCCTCGGCTTCGGCGGCGCGGAGCGTGATCGTCGAGGTGCCGGCCTCGTCGACGAAGCCCGCGATGTGCCGCTCGTCGGGGCCGACGTACTCCGACAGCGGACGGATGAGCGCGTTCGACGCGGCCTGCTCCATGATGTGCGCGGTCCAGCCGACCACCCGCGCCGCGACGAACAGCGGCGTGAAGGTCAGGGTGTCGAACCCGATCAGGTTGTACGCGGGACCCGACGGATAGTCGAGGTTCGGGTAGATGCCCTTCCGCTCGACGAACTCGCGCTCGAGCGTCGTGTACAGCGCCTCGACGTCGGGGCGGTCGTAGTAGTCGATGAGGGTGTCGAGCGCCGCCTTCATGGTCGGTACCCGCGAGTCGCCGTGCTTGTAGACGCGGTGCCCGAATCCCATGATCTTGCGCTTCTCGGCGAGCGCGCGGTCGAGCCAGGCCTCCACCTCGTCGGCGTCGCCGATCTCGTCGAAGATGTGCAGCACGGCCTCGTTCGCCCCGCCGTGGAGCGGCCCCTTGAGCGCGCCGATCGCGCCGACGACGGCCGAGTACAGGTCGGACAGGGTCGAGGTGATGACGCGCGCGGTGAACGTCGAGGCGTTGAACGAGTGCTCGGCGTACAGGATCATCGAGCGGTTGAAGGCATCCACCACGACGTCGTCGAACTCCTCCCCGAAGGTCATCCAGAGGAAGTTGGCGGCGTAGTCGAGATCGTCGCGCGGCGCGATGAGCTCCTCGCCCCGCCGGCGGCGCTGGCCGTAGGCGACGATCGCGGGCACGGCCGCGAACAGGCGGATGCTGCGGGCGAGGTTCTCTTCGGGGGTGCCGGTGGCATCCAGCACCGAACCGGTGCCGGCGAGGTCGCGGGCGCCCAGCACGCTGACCGCCGTGCGCACCTCGTCCATCGGGTGCGCGTCGAGCGGCGTCAGGTCGATCGCCGCCTTCACGTCATCCTGCAGGGCGCGGTGCGCGCGCTCGGTCGACCGCAGCGCCGCGAGCTGCTCGTCCGTCGGCAGGTCGCCGTTCCACAGCAGGTAGGCGACCGCCTCGGCCGACTGGGTGGCGGCCAGCTCGTGCACGGGGTAGCCGCGGTACAGCAGCGAGTTGGTCTCGGGGTTGACCTTGCTGATCGCCGTGACGTCGGCGACGACCCCGGCGAGTCCCTTGTGAATGTCGGGCATGGTCACTCCTTCGTGATCTGAAAGTTGAAGACGCTCTGGTCGAAGTGGTTGTACGCCTCGTAGTCGATGAGGTCGTACAGGTCGGCGCGGTGCTGCATCTCCCCCAGCCGCCCGGTGAGGTGTCCCTCGTCGTTCAGCGTATCGAGTGCGCGACCGGCGGCGCCCATCGCCATGCGCAGCAGCGACACCGGCCAGATGACGATCTGCACCCCGGCATCCCGTAGCGTATCGACGGCGAACAGCTCGCTCTTGCCGAACTCGGTCATGTTGGCGAGGATCGGCACGTCGACCGCCTTCGCGACCGCTTCGAACTCGGCGAGATCGCGCATCGCCTCGGGGAAGATGGCGTCCGCCCCGGCATCCACCAGCGCCTTCGCGCGGTCGATCGCGGCGCCGAGGCCCTCGACGGCACGGATGTCGGTGCGCGCCATGATGAGGAAGTTCGGGTCGCGGCGCGCGTCGACGGCGGCGCGGATTCGTTTGAGGGCCGTGTTCTCGTCGACGACCTGCTTGCCGTCGAGGTGGCCGCAGCGCTTCGGGTTGACCTGGTCTTCGATGTGGGTGCCGGCGATCCCGGCATCCTCGAGCGTCTGGATCGTGCGGGCGACGTTCATCGGCTCGCCGAAGCCGGTGTCGGCGTCGATGATCGCGGGGAGCTCGGTCATGCGGGCGATCTGCTGCCCGCGCCCGGCGACCTCGGTGAGCGTCGTCAGGCCGATGTCGGGCAGGCCCAGGTCGGCCGACAGCACGGCGCCCGAGATGTAGACGCCTTCGAAGCCCTTCTGCTCGATCAGCCGGGCCGACAGCGGGTTGAACGCCCCGGGGAAACGCAGCAGCTCGCCCGCGGCGAGCCGCTCGCGCAGCAGGCGCCGCTTCTCGGCGGCCGGCGTCGTGGCGTACAGCATCAGTTGCCTCCTCGGTGGTCTCGGTGGTGTGACGAAAAACTGCTGCGTGGGGCAGAAGTCACCTCGGCGTGGCCCTCGACGGCGCTCGCGCCCCCGCGAGCAGGCGTTCGTGACGCGCGGAGCATCAGAACAGCCCCTTCGGGCTGGGGACGGATGCCAGAACGCCCGCCGCGGCGACGATGTTGAGCTGCTGCACCTCGGCGGCGGTCAGCTCGGGCAGACGCTCGGCGAGGCCGAGGAACCGCTCGATCTCTTCGGGCGCGAGCACGGGCTCGGCGAGCAGGCGGAACTTGGCGATGTAGTTCTCGCGGGCGAAGGGCCGGGCTCCGAGCGGGTGCGCGTCGGCGACGGCGATCTCGTCGGTGAGCACCGTGCCGTCGTGCAGAGTGATCTCGACGCGACCGCCGAAGGCCTTCTCGTCGGGGTCTTCGGAGTGGTAGCGGCGCGTCCACTCGGCGTCTTCTGCCGTCGTGATCTTGTGCCACAGTTCGACCGTGTCGGGCCGGGCGGCGCGCTCGGGCAGGTACGAGTCGACGTGGTGCCAGCCGCCGTCTTGCAGCGCGACGGCGAAGATGTAGGGGATCGAGTGGTCGAGGGTCTCGCGCGAGGCCTTCGGGTCGTACTTCTGCGGGTCGTTCGCGCCCGACCCGATCACGTAGTGCGTGTGGTGGCTCGTGTGCAGCACGATCGACTCGACGTCGGCGGGGTCGAAGGATGCCTCGTTGTGGAGCTTCCGCGCCAGGTCGATCCAGGCCTGCGCCTGGTACTCGGCCGAGTGCTCTTTCGTGTACGAGTCGAGGATGGCCCGCTTCGGCTCCCCCGCGGCGGGGAGCGGTACGTCGTAGCTCGCGGAAGGCCCGTCGAGCATCCACGCGATGACACCGTCTTCGCCTTCGTAGATCGGCGAGGGCGAGGTCTGGCCGCGCATCGCCCGGTCGACCGCTTCGACGGCCATCTTCCCGGCGAAGGCGGGGGCGTGCGCCTTCCACGTCGAGATCTCGCCCTTGCGCGACTGCCGGGTGGCGGTCGTGGTGTGCAGCGCCTGGCTGACCGCCTGGTAGATGGTGTCGGCGTCGAGGCCGAGGAGGGTGCCGATGCCGGCCGCGGCCGAGGGGCCGAGGTGGGCTACGTGGTCGATCTTGTGCTTGTGCAGCGAGATCGCGCGCACGAGGTCGATCTGGATCTCGTACCCCGTCGCGAGGCCGCGCACGAGCGCCGCCCCGTCGCTGCCGACGTGCTGGGCGACCGCGAGGATCGGCGGGATGTTGTCGCCCGGGTGCGAGTACTCGGCGGCGAGGAAGGTGTCGTGGTAGTCGAGTTCGCGGACGGCGACGCCGTTGGCCCAGGCGGCCCATTCGGGGCTCGTGAGGGTGTCGTTCGGCTCGCCGAACACGGTCGAGCCGTGGCCTCCGCGCGAGACGGGGTGGTCGAGCGCCTGCGCGCGGGCGGCGGTGACGGGCCCGCGGGTGAGCGAGGCCGCCGCGACCGAGGCGTTGTCGATCACGCGGTTGATGATCATGTCGACGACGCCCGGGTCGACGGCGACCGGGTCGGCCGCGACCTCGGCGATGGCGTAGGCGAGCTGGTCTTCGCGCGGGAGGTTCTCTTCGGAGCGGTGCACACGCACCTGGTGGGTGACGGTCATGGGGTTCCTTCCAGCGAGTCGAGGATGGCGACGAGGGCGTTGTGCAGGTGCACGTGGGTGGCGTGGGCGGCGAGGTCGCCGTCTCCGGCGGCGATGGCCGCGGCGATCAGGCGGTGCTCCGAGACCGAGGCGGCGAGGCGCGCGGGGTTGTCGCGGGCGAGCCGGCGCACCCTGACGAGGTGGGTGCGGACGGTGCGGAGCGCCGCGGTCAGGTAGTCGTTGCTGACGGCGGCGTCGAGCGCGGCGTCGAATCGGGCGATGAGCGCGTAGTACGCGTCGGGGCGGGCCGTGGCATCCGTTTCGGCGAACTCTTCGGCGAGCGCGGCGAACACGGCGCGGTCGCCGCGGTCGGCGGCCAGGCGCGCGGCGGTCTCTTCGAGCGCGCGGCGCACCTCGAACAGCTCGCGGATGTCGCCCGCGTCGATGTCGCTGACGACGGTGACGCGGGCGGATGCCTGGACCACGAGCCCGTCGGCGGCGAGCCGGCCGAGGGCTTCGCGCAGGGGCGTGCGGCTCACGCCGAGGCGCAGCGACTGCTCGACCTCGGCGAGCACCGCTCCGGGCTGCAGCGCGCCGGACTGGATCTCGTCGAGGAGAGTGCGGTAGGCCCGATCGCTGGCACGCACGGCGTCTCCTCTCGACACCCCGAGTGTATACACAAACCGACCTGCACGCGGCGCGGCGCGATCGATTCTGCGCTAATGCATACAGAAGTCCGAACTCATCCGCCGACGTGCAGGCGGTGCGTGAGCACCGCGAGGTGCAGCGCCGCGACCTGCTCGCCGTCGTCGAAGTCGATGCCCAGCAGGTCTTCGAGCAGCGCGATGCGCTGATAGAACACCGACCGCGACAGGTGCGCGGCTTCGGCCGCCGCGGTGCGATTCGAGGGGTGCGCGAGAAGCGCGGCGAGCACGTCGAGCAGGTCACGACCGCGCCCGCGCGACTCGGCGATCACCGGCGCGAGCATGCGCTCGGCGTGCGCCACGAGGCGGTGGTCGTCACGCATCGCGGCGACGACCCGCGTGAGCGGGCGCTCGGCGACACGGCGCGCGTCGCCGTCGCGATCGCGGC
>NZ_JAAGRY010000064.1 GCF_015707995.1 Microbacterium paulum | reverse complement strand
CGCGGCCAGGGCGCGCGCGAGCGGGGTGACGAGCGCGGTGCGCCCCTCTTCTTTGCACGCGCGCAGGGTGCGGGCGGGCACCCCGGCGAACGGCAGCCCCGCGTGGGCGACGAGCGACCCGCCGACCACCCGCGAGGTCACCGCGGGGCGCAGGCTCTCGCGGCACGCCGCGCACAGCGTCGCGTCGGGCAGATCGCACCCGGCGCACCACGTCGGGAAGACGAGCGCGAGCGCGCCCGACAGCGCCTCGCGGAGCGCCCCGCCGGCGGTGCCTGCTGTCAGAAAGGTCGGCAGGTCGCGTGTCATCACGCCAGCGTGCCCGGCGCGGGCGGCACGGTGCGCCCACGCAGAGCGATCTGTGCACGATCGGCGCAACACCCCGGGTGGGGAGGAGCCGGTGTCAGCGCGGCGACCCCTGCTGGATCGCGAGCACGACGATGCCGGCGGCGATGTTCTGCCAGTTGGTCGACCCCTGCTGGGCGTAGAGCTGACCGTTCGCATCGCGCAGCCGCAGGCCGCCCGACTGCACACCGCCCGCGACGGTCGTCGCGGCGTCGGGGGTGCGCTGGGTCGCGCCGAAGCCTCCGACCTCTTGCGTGTAGAGGTACTGGTCGCCCTGGTCGACGGTGACGGCCGCGAGGGTCGACCCGTCGATCCAGGTGAGCGCGGTGGCGGGGCCCGGCAGCACGCCGAGCACCCGGATCGCACCGAGCCCCGTCGGCGCGCCGTCTCGATCGCGCAAGATGCCCGCGACCCAGAGCACCGACCGCTCGCCGTCGCGCACCACCGCGGCCACGCGCGTGCCGTCGCGCGAGACCCGCTGCGCGGTGATCTGCGCGGCCGCCGGCCAGGCATCCTTCACGTCCGCCTTCGTGCCGTCCGTGCCGAACGCGAGGACGGCGCCGGGAGCATTCTCGGGCACCGACCAGACGTACCCGTGCGGGTCGATCGAGGGCGCGATGAGCGCGGGGCGCGTGTCGAGTCGCGTGACTGCGCCGTCGCTGCCGACCATCGAGACGGCGCCCGCGGTATCGCGCACCGCGGCTTCGGTGCGGTCGGCATTCACCTCGATGTCGAGGGCGGAGATCGGCAGCAGGGCGTCCGAAAGCCCCGGGATCTCCTCGATCGACGACCCCGAGGCGCCCGACGCGAACCCGAAGGCCTCGGCGGTGCGCACGAGCGGGCGCGAGTCGATGCGGGTCGACCGCACCGAGACGGCCGAGGCGGTGAGCGGCTGCTCGTCGACGAGCATGTCGACCTGGTCGGCGACGGGCGCGAGGCTCGTCTGGAGCTGCGTCTGCATGCGGTCGAGCACGTCGCGACCGAGCGAGCGCGCTCCCGGCTGCAGTGACACCGACGCCACGTTCGAGCGCACCGGCACCGCCACCTGCGCGAGGCGCGCGCCGTCGACGAACGCCGTCGACACCGAACCTTCCAGCCACGCGCTCGGACCGCCGTCGACGAGCGCTTCGGCGATGCTCGTCGCGGCGTACTGCGTGGGGAACCAGCGCTGGTCGGGAACGAGATACGTCCAGGTCGGGTCGAAGAACTGCAGCGAATAGCTTGCGTACACGGCCTCGAACCGGCTGCGGTCGAGCACGATGCCGTCGGGCGCCTGCGTGATGCGCCACTGGCCGCCTTGCTGCTGCGCGAGCGTGAACGACAGCGAGATGTCGCCCGAATCACCCGACACCGTCAGCTCGCCCGTCGCGTCGATCGTGGCGGCCGGTGTCACCGACAGGGTGTACTCCCCCTCGGCGACCTGTCGCAGCGTGCGCTCCCCCGGCCGGTACACGGTGACCCCGGTCCGCGGATTCCAGGTGCTCTTCACCTCGGGGGCGAGGAACTCCCGCGCGGTGCCCCAGTTGTCGCTCGGGCCGGAGCCTGCCGCGATGAACCCCTCGACGATCTGCTGCGGCGTGGCATCCTTGCTCGGCCCGTCGGGAAGGAAGACGACACTGCCGTTCGAGTCGGTGTCGGGGATCGGCTTGCCGGCGTTCACCGGGCCCGACGTCGGCAGACTGCCGCAGGCCGTGAGGGCGACAAGCACCACCGTCGCCGCGACAGTCGTGAGGATGCCACGGACCCCGCCCCGTCCGGATGCCCGGCTCATGACCGCCCCGCCTTCTCGCCGGTCGCGGGGGTGTCCCGAGCGGCAGAGGTCTCACGGCCGGCGCTGGGAAGGGAGATCGGCTGGGTGAGGCCCACGTCGTCGAGGGCGGCGCCGTCGTCGCCCGGGTCGACCGGGATCGGCGAGCCCAGCGATCCGGGGTCGGTGTGGCCCTGCCGCGGCAGCGTGAGCACGAAGTGGGTGCCGCGGCCGAGCTCCGACCACACGGCGAGGGTCCCGCCGTGCAGCCGCGCATCGCCGAGCGCGATCGACAAGCCGAGGCCCGTGCCGCCGATCGTGCGTTTGCGCGAAGGGTCGGCACGCCAGAACCGGTCGAACACGCGCTCCGAATCGGCGGCGCTCATGCCGAGGCCGTAGTCGCGCACACCGATCGCGACCGCCCGCTGATCGCTGTCGACCGTGACGACGATGGGGCGCCCCTCGCCGTGCTCGATCGCGTTACCGAGCAGGTTCCGCACGACGCGGCGCACGCGGCGCGGGTCCATCTCGACCGGCGAGTAGCCGCCCGGCGCGACCAGGCGCACGTCGGAGCCGTGCTGATCGGCGAGCTGCTGCATCGAGGCGACCTCTTCTTCGGCCAGGTGCGCGAGGCTCGTCGGCTCGTATTCGAGCTGGACCGACCCGGCGTCGTAACGGCTGATCTCGAGCAGATCGGTCAGCAGCGCCTCGAAGCGCTGCACCTGTGCGTGCAGCAGCTCGGCGGCGCGTGCGGTCGACGGGTCGAACTCGTCGCGGCGATCATTGAGCATGTCGCTCGCGAGCCGGATCGTCGTGAGCGGGGTGCGCAGCTCGTGCGAGACGTCCGACACGAACCTCTGCTGCACGAGCGACAGCTCGGCGAGCTCTTTGATCTGCGCCTCGATCGAGTCGGCCATCGCGTTGAACGAGCGGCCCAGCACCGCGAACTCGTCGTCACCGCGCACCGGCAGCCGCACGCCCAGGTCGCCGCCGGCGAGGATCGCGCTCGTCTCGGCGGCCTGCGCGATCGGCACCGTCACGGTGCGGAGCACGACCCACGAGATCGCGCCGATGAGGAGCACCAGCCCCACCCCGACGAGCCAGAGCGTCACCTGCACGAACCGCAGCGTCTGCGCCTCGGATTCGAGGTCGTAGGCGAAATAGAACTCGTACGCCCCCACCTCGGGCAAGATCAGCTGCTGGCCGATCACGACACCCGGCACGTCGGCGCGGTCGCTGTGGCCGTCGCCATCACCGGAGGGCAACCCGATCGACTGCCACCACCGCTTGTCGGCGCTCTGCTGCACCGTCTCGCGCAGCCCGTCGCTGATCATGCTCGCGGTCAGTCCTCCGCGACCGAAATCCTGCGGGGCGATCACCGAGGGCTCATTCGAGATGCGAAACCCCGCGATCATGTCGGTGCCGGCCTGCCGGGTCATCGACTGGATCGCGGCATCCATCAACGACTGCAGAGACGCAGAATCACCGTCGACCTGCGCGGATTCGAGCGTGCGCTGGGTCGCCGCGGTCGCCCGGGCGACCGATTCCTGCACCTGCTCGACGCGCGATTCGAACAGGTCGTTCTGGATCGCGAGGGCCATCGTGACGAACGCCCCGAGAATCGCGAAGGCGGTGAGGCCGAGCGTGACGGCGAGGGTGCGAAAGCGCAGCGACCGGCGCCAGGAGTGCGCGAACCTCTCCGGCCACGTGCGCCAGGTGCCCCATTCGCGCCAGCCCCGCAGGCCCGGCGTGTGCACGGTGGCCGTGGTCGGCGACATGGGGGCTCGGTCAGACCACCGCGCCGGCGCGGTAGCCGACGCCCCGGACGGTCGAGACGATCTTCGGGTTGTCGGGGTCGATCTCGACCTTCGCGCGCAGGCGCTGCACGTGCACGTTCACGAGCCGCGTGTCGGCCTTGTAGTGGTAGCCCCACACCTGCTCGAGGAGCATCTCGCGAGAGAACACCTGCTGAGGCTTGGATGCCAGGGCCACGAGCAGTTCGAACTCGAGCGGCGTCAGGGCGATCGCCTCGTTGCCGCGGCGCACTTCGTGCGCGGCGACGTCGACGACGACGTCGCCGACCCGGAGCGTCTCGCTCTCGGTCACGGCTCCGGGGCGGAGCCGCGTGCGGATGCGCGCGACGAGCTCTTTCGGGTTGAAGGGCTTGACGATGTAGTCGTCGGCGCCCGACTCGAGCCCGCGCACGACGTCGGCGGTGTCGGTGCGGGCGGTGAGCATGATGATCGGCACACCCGATTCGGCGCGGATGCGGGTGCAGACCTCGATGCCGTCCATGCCGGGGAGCATCAGGTCGAGCAGCACGAGGTCGGGGCGCTGCGCTCGCCACTCGTCGACGGCGGCGGCGCCGTCGGCGCAGAACACGGGGTCGAAGCCCTCGGTCCTCAGCACGATGCCGATCATCTCCGCGAGCGCGGTGTCATCATCGACGACCAGGATGCGAGAAGTCATGGGGGCGGATACGTCCTTCGAGTCGGCGGGATGCCGCGGTGCGCAACGGGGATGCGCAGGAATACACAGTATCGAACCCTCCTGGAGGTCGGCAGAACGCGCGCCGGGAGGGTCGGTGTCGACACATTCCGTCAGAGTTGCGGCACGTCCGGCGCTCGGAAGGGCACAATCGCACACAGAACCACCTCCATCGACATGCAGCGCCATCCCTCCGAGAGGACACCGCCATGAGCATCGACGACCCCCGCCCCGACCTGCCGATCGACCCCACCGACCTCGCCCACACCCCCGCCCCCGAGACCGAGATCGCCGCCCCCGCCACCTCGGCGCGTCTGGTGGCCGAGGCATCCGGTACGTTCCTGCTCGTCTTCGGCGGCATCGGCGCGGCACTGTTCGCGGCGAACAACGGCCTCGCCGCCAACGGCTTCCCCGTCGGCATCGGCTACGTCGGCGTCGCCCTCGCCTTCGGCCTCACGGTCGTCGCGGGAGCCTACGCGTGGGGCCCGATCTCGGGCGGCCACTTCAACCCCGCGATCACCCTCGGCCTCGCCGCCGCGGGTCGCTTTCCGTGGCGCGACACCCTCGGCTACATCGTCGCGCAGGTGGTGGGCGGCGCCGTCGCGACGAGCGTCATCGTGCTGATCGGGCTATTCGCTCCCGACGGCTGGCTCGCCAAGGCGCAAGACGGCGGCTTCGCGAGCAACGGCTACGGCGCGCACTCCCCCGGCGGATTCGGCCTGGGCGCCGCGATCACCGTCGAGGTCGTGCTGACCGCGATCTTCGTGCTGGTGATCCTCGGGGTCACGCACATCACCCGCGGCACCCCCGCCCTCGCCGGCCTCGCGATCGGCCTGACCCTCACCCTCATCCACCTTGTGTCGATCCCGATCGACAACACCTCGGTGAACCCCGCGCGCTCGCTCGCGACCGCGATCTACGGCGGCACGGATGCCTTGGCTCAGCTCTGGGTGTTCCTCGTGTTCCCGATCGTGGGCGGCCTCATCGCGGGCTTCGCGCACCGGGCGCTGTTCGAGCGCACCGCGCTCTGACCCCGCGCCGCGGCGCCACGATACAGACAAAGAGGGCCCGCCCCCGGTGAACCGGGAGCGGGCCCTCGTCGTCTGCGACTCAGCGGTGCAGGTCGAACCGGTCGAGCTCGGTGACCTTGCCCCACGCGCTCGCGAAGTCGCGCACGAACTTCTCGGTCGCGTCGTCGGACGCATACACCTCGGCGAGCGCGCGCAGCTCGGAGTTCGAGCCGAACAGCAGGTCGACGCGGGTACCGACGCCGACCTTCTCGCCCGAGCCGTCCTTCGCGCCAGAGAACGCGTGCGAGCCCGGGTCGAGCGGCTTCCACGTGGTGCCGAGGTCGAGCAGGTTCACGAAGTAGTCGTTCGTGAGCACGCCCGGCCGGTCGGTGAACACGCCGTACGGCGAGCCGTCCCAGTTCGCACCGAGCACGCGCAGACCGCCCACGAGCACCGTCATCTCGGGCGCCGTCAGGGTCAGCAGGTTCGCCTTGTCGATCAGGTGGTACTCGGCGGGCATCTCGGCCAGCGGGCCCTGGTAGTTGCGGAACCCGTCGGCGGCGGGCTCGAGGTAGCCGAACGACTCGGCGTCGGTCTGCTCCTGCGAGGCATCCGTGCGCCCCGCGTGGAACGGCACCTCGACCTCCACGCCCGCGTCGGCGGCGGCCTTCTCGACGGCGGCGTTTCCCGCGATGACGATGAGGTCGGCGAGCGAGACCGGCGTGCCCGCGGCATCCAGGTCACTCTTGATGCCGCCGAGGACGCCCAGCACCTTGTGCAGCTGGGCCGGGTTGTTGACCTCCCAGTCCTTCTGCGGGGCGAGACGGATGCGGGCGCCGTTGACGCCGCCGCGCTTGTCGCTGCCGCGGAAGGTGGATGCCGCGGCCCACGTCACGCCGACGAGCTCAGCCACGGTGAGACCCGACTCGAGCACGCGTCGCTTGGCCTCGGCGACGCCGGCGGCGTCGATCAGCTCGCCCTCGGGCGCGGGCACCGGGTCCTGCCAGATCAGCTCTTCGGCGGGAACTTCCTTGCCGAGGTAGCGCGCGATCGGGCCCATGTCGCGGTGGGTCAGCTTGAACCATGCGCGGGCGAACGCGTCGGCGAAGGCCTCGGGGTCGTCCTTGAACTTCCGCGAGATCTTGTCGTACGCCGGGTCGACGCGCAGTGCCAGGTCGCTCGTGAGCATGCGGGGCTCACGGCGGCCGTTCGAGTGCGCAAGGGGCACCATGTCGGCGCCGCCGCCGTTGATGGGCCGCCACTGGTGGGCCCCCGCGGGGCTCTTGAACAGCTCCCACTCGTAGGCGTACAGGATGTGGAAGAACTCGTTGTCCCACCGGGTCGGGTGGTAGGTCCAGGTGACCTCGAGGCCCGAGGTGATCTGGTCGTCGCCCTTGCCGGTGCCGTTGTTGTTCTTCCAGCCGAGGCCCTGCATCTCGAGGCCCGCGGCCTCGGGGTTGTCTTCGAGGTTCGAGTCGGGTGCGGCGCCGTGCGTCTTGCCGAAGGTGTGGCCACCGGCGATGAGGGCGACGGTCTCTTCATCGTTCATCGCCATGCGCGAGAACGTCTCGCGGATGTCGCGCGCCGACGCGAGCGGGTCGGGGTGACCGGCCGGGCCTTCGGGGTTGACGTAGATGAGACCCATCTGCACGGCCGCGAGCGGGCCGTCGATCTTCCGATCGCCCTGGTCGCGGGTGTAGCGCTCGTCGCCGAGCCAGGTGGTCTCGGGGCCCCAGTACACGTCGTCGTCGGGCTCCCAGACATCCGCCCGTCCGCCGGCGTAGCCGAACGTCTCGAAGCCCATCTCTTCGAGCGCGACGTTGCCGGCGAGGATCATGAGGTCGGCCCACGAGATCGACTGGCCGTACTTCTTCTTGATCGGCCAGAGGAGGCGGCGCGCCTTGTCGAGACCGACGTTGTCGGGCCAGCTGTTGAGCGGGGCGAACCGCTGCTGCCCCGCGCCGCCGCCCCCGCGACCGTCGGTCACGCGGTAGGTGCCCGCCGAGTGCCACGCCATGCGGATCATGAGCGGCCCGTAGTTGCCGAAGTCGGCCGGCCACCAGTCCTGGCTCGTGGTGAGCGTCTCGGCGATGTCGCGCTTGACGGCGTCGAGGTCGAGCGCCTCGAAGGCGGCCGCGTAGTCGAAGCCGGGGTCGAGCGGGTTTCGCACCTCGGGGTTCTTCGCGAGGATCTTGAGGTTCAGCTGGTTCGGCCACCAGACCCGGTTCGCCGAGCCCGACGTGGGGTGCGGCTGCGCGTGGATGACGGGGCAGGTCGCCGCCTCTTCGGCGAGGGCCTCGTCGGTGTCGGTGACGGTGACGGACTGGTCGGTCTCGGTCGCGTCTTCGCCGATGCCGGCGGCGGACGGGTCGTTCTCGGTCATGGTTTTCCTTCCTGGGGGCGGTAAGGGGTCGAAACGGTCGGTGGGTCGTCAAGCCGCGACCGAGGCGCACGCGGGGCAGAGCCCCCAGTACGTGACCTCGGCCGACGTCAGCGTGAAGCCGTGCGCGTCGGAGGGGTGCAGGCACGGCGCGTGCCCGACGGCGCAGTCGACGTCTTGCACGGCGCCGCACGACGTGCAGACGAGATGGTGGTGGTTGTCGCCGATGCGCAGTTCGAACAACATCGCGTGGCCGGCGGGCTCGATGCGGCGCACCAGGCCCGCGTCGGTGAAATCGCCGAGGGCGTTGTAGACCGATTGCAGGCTGGCGCGAGGCATCCGTTCGCTCACCGCCGCGTGCACCGCGTCGGCGCTCGCGTGCGGCAGCGCGCCGAGGGCCTCGTAGACGGCGACGCGCGGCTCGGTGACCCGCAGCCCCGCGGCGCGCAGGGCATCGGATGCCCCTGCGTGAGGCGCCAGCTCGTGGGTGTGGGTCACGTGCCGACCCTACTCCTTTATTTTGATCTTCTCAAAAAAGGGGTGCAGCGGGGCGCGTGCAGTTCGGGGTCGCATATGGTCGCCATCCAGCGCCCGAGGCGACCATGCGCGACCCCGATCCCTCGCGGCGGGAGGCGAGCGCGCGGCGAGCGGGTGGCGAGATCAGGCGAGAGGATGCCTCGCCAGCGCCGCTCCCACCAGCGCGGCGGCCGCTCCGCCCCCGCGCACGAGGTGGTGTGCCGCGATACGGACGACCTCCCACCCCTCGGCGGCGAGCGCCGCGTATTTCTCGAGGTCGCGGCGCCACTGGCGATCGTCCGTGAAGTGGTGGTGCCCCTCGACCTCGACGATGACCCGGCGCTCCGGGTACACAGCGTCGCAGATCCCGATGAGACTCCCGCGCTCTGTGCGGATCTCGACGTCGAGCTCGGGTTCGGGAAGGCCCGCTCCGGTGAGCGCGAGGCGCATGTCGGTCTCAAGAGGAGACATGCTGCCCTCACGAACGAGGGCGAGCGCGTCGAGTAGGAGCTCCCGATTCCTGCGCCACGGCACGTTCGCCATCGCGCACAGCTCGTCGAGAGTCGCCAGACGCCGCTGCGGCAAGGGGGCGCCGCGATCGCCTCTGGGAATCCGCACGATCGCGTCACCGATCACGACGAGGTCGCGCAGGCTCGAAGAGGCAGCCGCAAGCGCCCACGTGCTCGAGGCATCACCGACAGCGAGCCCGCCTATCGTGCCGAGCCGCACCATGCGCGGCGCGACCTTGGCGCCGCGGACTCCCCGCCCCCGCGGGGCGTGCTGCGGGGATAGCACCGCGACGTCGAGGGGAGCCTCGTCGGCGCCTCTGCGCAACGGCAACCCGTGCAGTGCCAGCGCGGTCTGCCCAACGAAAAACGCACCTGCGGGAGCGATCTGCGCGTACGCGTGGGCGCGCCGGACGATCACCGCCTGCATACGGCGGTCGATCGAGAGCGGTCCGTCCTCCCCCTCGCGGCTCAGCCCCTCGTGCTGCGGCGCACGCAGCCGCACCCCAGCGAACGGCGCCTCGAGATCGCCCGCCCGCAGGCGCCTCGCAGTAACGCCATGGGCGCGCGCGGCGCGCGTCGAGAAGCTGTCGCCGAGCTCGGCGGGGAGTGCGCGAGGAGGGTGAGACACGCTCGCCACTGTGGCCCGCGCGTACGCGCCGTGGGCGCCGCCAGGAGGTTTCCGTGGACAGTTAGACCTCGGGCGCCTGTGGGGAGGAGGCGGTGGTGACGTGTTCGGGGTCGCTGATGGTCGCTACGGACGCGCCGAAGCGACCATCCGCGACCCCGAACCTGGAACCTCGAAAGCCCCGGCCCCGACGCAGAGACGGGCCCCGGGACGAGCGCTCAGTACCGGTAGTGGTCGAGCTTGTACGGGCCGTCGACGGGCACGCCGATGTAGGCGGCCTGCTCGTCGGTGAGGGTCGTCAGGCGCACGCCGAGGGCGTCGAGGTGCAGGCGCGCGACCTTCTCGTCGAGGATCTTCGGCAGCACGTAGACCCCGATCGGATAGTCGGCGGGCTTCGTGTAGAGGTCGATCTGGGCGAGCACCTGGTTCGTGAACGAGGCGCTCATGACGAACGACGGATGCCCCGTCGCGTTTCCGAGGTTCAGCAGCCGTCCCTCCGAGAGCACGAGGATGCTGGTGCCCCCAGGCATCCGGTATTCGTGCACCTGCGGCTTGATCTCGACCTTCTCGACGCCCGGGATCACCTCGAGACCCGCGATGTCGATCTCGTCGTCGAAGTGGCCGACGTTGCCGACGATCGCGAGGTGCTTGAGCGCCCGCAGGTGCTCGGTCGTGACGACCCGGGTGTTGCCCGTGCCGGTGATGACGATGTCGACCTCGCCCGCGACGTCGTCGAGGCGCGCGACCTGGTAGCCGTCCATCGACGCCTGCAGGGCGCAGATCGGGTCGATCTCGCCGATGATGACGCGCGCGCCCTGGCCGCGCAGCGCCTCGGCCGCACCCTTGCCGACGTCGCCGTAGCCGACGACGTAGGCGACCTTGCCGCCGATCAGCACGTCGGTCGCGCGGTTGATGCCGTCGGGCAGCGAGTGGCGGATGCCGTACTTGTTGTCGAACTTCGACTTCGTGACCGAGTCGTTCACGTTGATCGCGGGGAAGAGGAGCTTTCCGGCGGCTTCGAGCTCGTACAGGCGGTGCACACCGGTCGTCGTCTCCTCCGTCACGCCGAGAATGCCCGCCGCCATGCGGGTGAAGCGCTGCGGGTCGCGCGCGAGGCTCGCGCGCAGGGTCTCGAGCACGATCCGGTACTCCGTGCTGTCGCCGTCGGCCGCCCCGGGCACGGCGCCCGCCGCCTCGAACTCGACGCCCTTGTGCACGAGGAGGGTCGCGTCGCCGCCATCGTCGAGGATCAGATTCGGACCGTCGAAGCCCTCACGAGACCAGTCGAAGATGCGGTCGGCGAGCTGCCAGTACTCCTCGAGGGTCTCGCCCTTGAAAGCGAAGACCGGGATGCCTCGGGGCTCGTCCACCGTTCCGGTCGGCCCGACCGCGACGGCCGCGGCCGCCTCGTCCTGCGTGGAGAAGATGTTGCACGACGCCCACCGCACCTGCGCGCCGAGCGCGACGAGGGTCTCGATGAGCACGGCAGTCTGCACCGTCATGTGCAGCGACCCGGCGATGCGGGCCCCCGCAAGCGGCTGGCTCGGGCCGAACTCCTCGCGCAGCGCCATGAGTCCCGGCATCTCGTTCTCGGCGAGGCGCAGCTGGTGGCGGCCCGCCGCGGCGAGGCTCAGATCGGCGACGACGAAATCGGGGGTGACGGCGGTGGCGTTCGGCATCCGGCCATTCTTCCACGCCGTCTGCGGCCGCTCCGGTGTGTGTCAGCCGGGTCGCGGCAGGTGCGCGAGACGGGCGTGCGGGGCCGCCGTGGCGGTCAGACGCGCAGGGTCTCGTGCCGTACGACGAGCCAGCCCTTGGGCACCGACAGGCGGTCGGTGTGGATGGCGCAGAGGTCGTGCGCGTGCGGGTCGCCCGAGGCGCCCAGGGGCCCGATGGCCGCCATCTGGTCGCCGTAGTCGTAGGTGAGGGTGGTCACCGCTTCGCGGGCACACCCGACTTTCGAGCAGAGTCTCGTACGCATCGGCTCCACGCTAGTCGCGCGCGGGTGCCGCGACGAGGAGGCCGCGCCGTCGCGCGTTCCGAAAGCAGGCTCAACCGGCCTCGGCGGGCCCGTGCACACCGCTCGCGTCGACTTCGCCCTGCTTTCGGAACGCGATCTAAGCTGGACCCATGATCAGGCGGCGTGCGGCGAGGACTCCCCGCCGACCCTCCCGGCACGGCCGGCACGGGCGCGAAGGCCGCAGCCCCGTCGTGCGCCCGCCGCTGCTCCCCCTCGAGACCCGCGAGGAGCGGTTCGATTTCTCGGTGGGAACGGCGGCCGAGTTCCTGCGGAGCGCCTGGCCGGAACTCCGCGACGTGCGCTTCGAGGTCGCGCTCATGCCGCCGGCGACCGACGATGAGGGCATTCCCCGCTGGAGCGTGCACACCGACCACCAGCTGATCGTGCTGTACCGGCTGCCGATCGAGCGGCTCAGCAACCTTCACCGCGAAGACGATCTGCACCGGCGCATGATGATCGAGGGCGCCGTCTTCCGCGCGGCGGCCGAGTACCTCGACCGTGATCCGTGGGATCTCGGCCCCGAACGCTTCCGCTACTTCTGAGCCGCCTCGGCCCCTTCTCCCCCGCCGGGCAGCCCCGCGCGCGCAGACGATGGATGCCTCGGCGAGCGCTGCCGCGCCGGCACCGGCCTCAGCGCGGATAGACCGTGATCGCCGCCTCGGCGGCGTCGCCCGACTGCACGGGGTAACCGGCGAGTGCACCCGTTCCCGTGTAGCTCACGGCGGCACGGATGGGGAGGTCCGCGGTGACGCGGTACGTCGCGCCGGCCCGGGCCGCCACGCTCACCGACCCACCCGCGGCGATGCGCAGCTGCTGGGTGCCGCCGCCGCCCTCAGCCTCCAGGGTGACGACCTGATCGGTCTCGCTCGTGACGGTGACGACGGGTGTCGGCCCGGCCGCCACGGCGACGAGGGTCGAGGCGGCGAGTGCCGGCGCCGGCGTGAACCAGGCGAAATCGCTGCCGGCCGTCGAGCCGGTGGTCGACCAGACCGCGCCGGTGACGGGCGTCGTCGACGAGATGGTGACCGTGTAGGTGCCGATCGCGAGGCTGCCCAGGTCGAGCCGCAGCGGCACTCCCGCCGACACCGGGATCGTCTGCGTCATCACGGCGCCGCCGGAGTCGTCGGCGCCCCCTGCACCGTCGGCCGCGCCTCCGCGCACGGTCACGGTCGCCGTGCCCTCGGAGGTCGGGGCCACGAGTCTCAGGTAGGTCGACACGTCGCTCGCGCCCCGCTCTCCGGGCGCGGCGGACACCGCCACGCCGGGGATCACGAGGGTCGTGTCGGGTGCGCCGACGGCGGCGGACTGGTCGATGCCGATAGGGGCGAGCACCCGGGTGAGGCTCGACTGCAGCGACGCCTGCACGGGGGCCTGCGCGGCGGTGACGCGCACGATGGGGTTCTCCTCGCCGAGCGCGAGGGCCGAGAGCGGCACCACCCGCTGGGTGCCGGCGGCGACGACGATGCCCTTGCCGACGGCCGGCTGCACGAGGCCCGACGCCCCGTAGACGCTGAGGGTCACGAGCGAGGCGACGTCACCGGGGTTCGCGAGCACGACGAGATCGGCCGACCCGGTGGTGCCGGTTCCGGTGACGAGCCACGACTCCATCTCGGCGCGCGTGCACGCCGAGGCGGCGAACCCGGTCGCGTCGTCGGCGCGCACGGTCGACGAGCCGGCGGCCGCAAGGTCTGCCCGCTCCCCGCCCGCGTCGGGCTGCACCGTCAGCGATTCGGGGCCGGCGCCGCCCTGCACATCGGGCGCGGCGAGGGTCGTGGCGGGGAGGTCGTCGAGGCCGGGAGATGACGCCGTGACCGCTTGCGGCGCGGCATCCGTGAGCAGCGACGCCTGCGTGGCGTCGCGTCCGCTGGCGAGAAGCGGCCCCGCGCACGTCGCGATAGAGGCGGCCGCGGGGGGCTGGGCAGACACCGAGACGGGGCTGCGCGTGTAGCCCGGCAGGTCGAGCCAGATGAGTCCGGCGGCGCCGACGACGGATGCCGCGGCCACGACCGCGCCGAGCACGAACCCCGCGGTGCGCGCGGGCGAGAACGGGCTCATGCGGCACCTCCGTCGGGATCGCGCTCTGCCTCGGCGGCGCCGTCGTCGTCGGTGAGCTCGCTCTCGGTGGCGATCGCAGCCGACCCCGTCGTCGATCCCGCGACCACGGCCTCAGCCTCGGCCCCGGCGACCGGGACCCCGGCGGCGACGAGACGCACCCGACCCGCGCGGCGCGGCAGCCCGACGATGCGGGGGCGGCGGCGCGCTTCGGCGAGCGAGTGCCGGGTGGGGAGGGCCAGCAGCAGCGCGACGAGCACGATGCCCGCCTGCAGCAGCCCGACGCGCCACGCCTCGCCGACGTCGCCGGAGCCGCGCGGGGCGACCTCCGATGTGATGCGCCACAGCTTGCCCTTGGCGGTGTCGCCGACGATCTCGAGGTCGTCTCGCTGGTCGAGCGCGGTCTCAGCCTGACGGCTCATGGCCGACGCGGCATCCGCTCCTGCGGGCAAGTCGCCCCAGGCGCCACTGAGCAGCACGTACGCGACGCCGTGCGCGGCGAGGTCGTCGACGACGGATCCCTCGGGGTCGGCGATCAGCTGGGCGGCGTAGCGCGCGGTGTCTTCGTCGCCGGGGTCGGGCGCGAGGCGCGCCGAGCGGAGCGTCGACTGTCCGCCGAGCGAAGCGGTCTCGCCCCAGACGACATCGGTCACGACGGCGCCGTCGGCGGTCGGCGTGAGCACGAACGTCGCGGTCGACAGGCCCTCGCGGCCCTCGGCCTCGACGTAGGCGGGCAGGGTGCTCGAGGTCGATTCGGTGATCGCCGCGGTGCCGCGCAGCGGCGCCGTGAGGGCGGGGGCGGCGCTCACGGCGAGGGTCACGATCACAAGGGTGCCGAACACGGCGCGCAGCGGCGGGCGGGCAGGCAGCGCATCGAGGGCGAGCACGGCGGCGCACACGACCGCGAGCCAGTAGAGGCTGAGTGCGGCGCCCGGCCACAGCGTGATGGCGTGCTGCGCATCGGATGCCACGGAGATGCCGATCGCGGCGAGCGCGGTGCCGAGCCCTGCGAGCGCCGTGATCGCCAGCGCCACGGCGGGCAGGGTGCGGCCGATGATCGGCGCGGCGAGCGCGAGCACGAACAGGGGCGCGACGATCAGCGGGGTCCACGCCGAGATGTCCGCGCCGCTGAGAGCGCCCCACCCGTCACCGCCGGGAAAGCCGAGGCCGAGCAGCAGGCGCCGTCCGAGGTCGGTGCCGCCGGAGTCGCCGAGCGGCACGCCCGGGTCGGCGAGGAGGCTCCACACGTCGCCCGAGCGCACCCGATGCCAGACGAGCGGAGCGAACACGACGGCCGTCGGCACGGCGAGCCACACGACGCGGGCGATGCCGGGCCCGTGCGCGATCGCGGCGGTGAGCACGAGCGCGACGATCCAGACGAGCGCGAGGGCGGGGGCGAGGCTCGGCGCGCAGGCGATCACGCCGACGGCCACGATGGATGCCACGCCGGCGGCGCTCCACGAGCGGTGCGCGACCACCCCGGTCCAGAGCAGCCACGGCAGCAGCAGGTGGGCGATCACGACCGTGGGCCGGCCCGAGATCAGCGCGTCGAGCAGGCTCGGCGCGAGCGCCCACGCCACGCCGGCGACGGCGCGCAGTACGCCGCGGTCGGTGAACCGGGTGGCGGCGAACCAGCCGCCGAGCGCGGCGAGGGGAAGAGCGAGCACCCACAGCACGACGACGGCGCGCGACGGCGCGGCGGGCCAGAGCGAGCCGAGGAGGGCCACGACGGCGCTGAACGGATCGGCGGGA
This sequence comes from Microbacterium paulum, assembly GCF_015707995.1. Lineage (GTDB taxonomy): Bacteria > Actinomycetota > Actinomycetes > Actinomycetales > Microbacteriaceae > Microbacterium > Microbacterium paulum. The sequence goes on along the minus strand of NZ_JAAGRY010000064.1, from coordinate 504 downwards.
CCGGTCGTCCGCCAGCCGACGGGGCGGAGGCCCCACGAGGCATCCGACCACAGCCCGCCGAGGGTCGCGCGCATCGGCGCGAGGGCTCCGCCGCCGAGCACCGGCCAGGCGAGCAGCGAGAGGAAGGCGATGACCGAGACGACGAGGGCCGCGAGCACGACCCACGCGCCGCCGCCGCTGAAGAAGTGCAGTTCGCCGCGTCCCGTACCTGCGGGCACGTCGTCGTCGAGGCGGTGTCGCAGCTCGGTTCCGGTCACCCTCAGCGGAGCGAGCTGGGCCCACGAGGCGGCGCGTTCGTCGCGGATGCTGCGGCGGGATCGCGCGACCGCGCCGGGGCGCACGGCGACGGTCGCGGCGGCACCCCACTCCGACAGGATGCGTGCGGGGCGCTTGCCGAGGAGCGCGCCGAGCGAGCGCACGACGGCGAGCGGCAGCAGGCTCAGCCAGTGCAGCGGCACGGCGGCGGCGGGCGCGTAGGCGAGGCGGCGGTGCAGCTGAGCGGTG
>NZ_JAAGRY010000063.1 GCF_015707995.1 Microbacterium paulum | reverse complement strand
TCCCGTAGCGCCCGGCCAGACCGATCGCCCGCGCGGGCACGCTCGTGAGCGCGGCGACCGCGTCGGCGAGGGGGAGTCCGCCCGCGACGACGAGGCGCAGCGCGGCATCCTGCGTCAGCGTCGATCCGGCGATCGCGCCGCCCTCGTCGAGGCGCGCGACGCCGTCGGTCACGGTCACGGCGAGGCCGCCGAGCTCGTACGCCCCGTCGGGCTCCCCCGCGGCACCCATCGCGTCGGTGATCAGCGCGATGCGCCCCGGTGCGCCCGCGAAGGCGAGGGCGATCACGTCGGGGTGCACGTGGATGCCGTCGGCGATCAGCTCGAGCGTCACCCGCTCGTCGCGCATCGCCGCGACTACGGGCCCGGGAGCACGGTGATGGATGCCGGGCATCGCGTTGAACGCGTGCGTGAGCAGTGTCGCGCCCGCGTCGAAGGCGGCGGATGCCTCGGCCTCGGTCGCGTTCGTGTGACCGACGGCCACGGCGACGCCGCCGGCGGCGAACTGCGCCGTCGCGGCGATCCCGCCGGGAAGCTCGGGCGCGAGGGTCACCTGGCGCACGGTGCCGCGACCCGCTTCAATGAGGCGCGCGACAGCGGCCTCGTCGGGCGCGCGCAGCAGCCCCTCGGTGTGGGCGCCCTTATGACCGACGTCGAGGAACGGGCCCTCGAGGTGCGAGCCGAGGATCGTCGCGTCGCGTTCGGTGAGGTCGGCGATGAGGGCGACCCGCGCCGCCAGGTCGTCGATCGATGCCGTGACGAGCGAGAGCACGGCGCGGGTCGTGCCGTGCGCGCGGTGCACCGCGCGGGCGGTCGCGACCGCGGCGAGCCCGTCGTCGTACGACGCGCCCCCGCCGCCGTGCCCGTGGATGTCGATGAACCCGGGGGTGAGGTAGGCGCCGGCCGCGTCGATCGCGTCGCCGGCGGGGAGGGCCCGCCACTCGTCGCCCGTGCCGGTGCGCAGCACCGTGGCGCCCTCGAGGGCGACCCACGCGTCGTTCGTCACCGCGCCGTCGTCGACGAGGCGGGCCGAGTGGATGACGGTGGTCATGCGTCCGCGCCCGCGTCAACCGTGGCGGCCGTGGTGGTCCCGGTGGCATCCTCGCTCACCCAGTCGATGCCCTCGAGCGGGGTGAAGCCGATGCCCTGGCTCGTCCACAGCGGTGCGAGTGCGCCGACCCGCGTCGCGAACGAGTCCCACGTGCGCAGCTCGCTCGCACCCACCGCGGGCGACCACGCGGCCTCGGCAGCAGCAGCCGCCCGGGGGAACGCGAGGGCGTCGATGTCGGCGAGAGTGCGGACGGTCTCGGTCCACAGCGGCGCCTCGACCCCGAGGATCTGCTCGTCGGCGACGCCGTCGATGACCTCCGCCGGGTCCCACTCGTACGCACGGCGGGCGGTCGTGACGCCTCGCGCCCACGTGAGCCCGAGCGGCGAGTCCGCGTCGAACTTCATGTCGAGGTAGATCGCGTCGGCGGGGGAGAGGATGAGCTTCGCCCTGTCGGACCCGATCGCGGTGAAGCCGCGCGCCTTGGCATCCATGCCGTCGATCGGCTCGACGTAGCCCCAGAACTGCCCGACCGTCGTCGGGTCGAGGTCGGATGCGGTGCCCGCCTCGTGCCACGCGACGGGGGTCTTGCCGAGGTCGGCCGCCAGGCGGCTGACCCGCCCGATGAAGTAGTCGTAGTCCTCTGCCGACGTGCCGAGCGCCTCGTCGCCGCCGATGTGCAGGTAGGGCCCGGGGGTGAGGCGCGCGACCTCGCCCAGCACGTCGGCGAGGAAGGCGTACGTCGCCTCGTCGCGGATCTTCAGCGACGAGAACCCGACCGCCATGCCGTCGTAGGCCACGCCGTTCACGGGCAGCGCGCCGCCGTAGTCGCGCACGATCTCGCGGATGTGATCGCTCAGCACGGGCTCTTCCGACAGCTCGGGGTAGGCGAGGGTGACGGCGTGGGTGTGGCCGGGCAGATCGATCTCGGGCACCACGAGCATGTGGTGGGCGCCCGCGTAGTCGATGATCTCGCGGTAGTCGTCGTGCGAGTAGAAGCCGCCCGGGTCGCCGCCGACCGACGTCGCCGACGCCTTCTCGGTGAGCAGGGGGCGCGATTCGAGCTGCAGGCGCCAGCCCTGGTCGTCGGTGAGGTGCAGATGCAGCGCGTTGAACTTCAGCGCCGAGGCGCGGTCGATGAAGGCCTTGACCGTCGCCACGTCGTGGAAGTGGCGCGCGACGTCGAGCATGACGCCGCGGTAGCCGAAGCGGGGCGCGTCGTCGATCGTGACGGCGGGCACCTGCCACCCGAAGGCTGCGGGCGAGAGCAGCTGACCGAGGGTCTGCACGCCGTAGAAGAGGCCGGCCGCGTCGGCGCCGGAGACGACGATGGATGCCTCGGTCGCCGCGAGCCGGTACGAGTCGGCGGGCCCGTCGCCGGTGATCTCGAGCACGATCGCGCCCTCCGTGCCGTCGCGCGCGGCGCTGCGGCCGGCGTCGGCGGGGCGGGTCGCGAGGGTCAGCCCGGTGCGGGTCTCGACGAGGGAGCGCAGCGCGCGGGCGGCCTCGGCGTCGCCGACGATCGGGGTCTCGCCCACCACGGCGAACGGCGCGGAGCCCGCCGACGTGATCGAGGCGGGGGCGGGGACGACGGAGGGGAGGGCCACGATGCTCCATTCTCGGGGAAGGCCCGGCCGCGCGCGAGCGGTCGGGCGCCGGGGCTGCGGGGCCCGCGACTGCTTCCATCTTTCCCGAATCGATTCGAGTTATAAAGCGCCCTAACAAATGTGGATGCCGATGTTTTCTGCTCACGCGGCGCCCGGCACCGTCGGATATGCTCGCTGTGTCGCAACTGGCGTTGAGGTGGGCCACCACCGGGGAGCGACCATTCGGCAGTCGACCGTTCGCCTGGGTCGGGGCCTCGGTGACCGAGTGCCGCCCTGCGCGGCGCATCGGAGGCCGGCAGCCCTCGTTCGCACGACCCAGGAGAACACCATGACCGACCCGTCCTTCAACGCCCCGCTCGCCGAGGTCGACCCCGAGATCGCCCAGGTGCTCGAGCGCGAGCTCGACCGCCAGCGCGGCTACCTCGAGATGATCGCCTCGGAGAACTTCGTGCCCGTCTCGGTCCTGCAGTCGCAGGGCTCGGTGCTCACCAACAAATACGCCGAGGGCTACCCCGGCCGTCGCTACTACGGCGGCTGCGAAGAGGTCGACGTCGCCGAAGAGCTCGCGATCGCACGCGCCAAGGCGCTGTTCGGTGCCGAGTTCGCCAACGTGCAGCCGCACTCCGGGGCATCCGCCAACGCGGCCGTGCTGCACGCCATCGCGCGCCCCGGCGACACCCTGCTCGGCCTGTCGCTCGACCACGGCGGGCACCTCACGCACGGCATGAAGATCAACTTCTCGGGCCGGCTCTACAACATCGTCGCGTACGGCGTCGACCCCGAGACCTCGATCATCGACATGGACGAGGTCGAGCGCCTCGCCGTCGAGCACTCGCCCAAGGTCATCATCGCCGGGTGGTCGGCCTACCCCCGTCAGCTCGACTTCGCGCGCTTCCGCGAGATCGCCGACAAGGTCGGCGCCCTCCTCTGGGTCGACATGGCGCACTTCGCCGGTCTCGTCGCGGCGGGCCTGCACCCCTCGCCCGTGCCCTACGCCGACGTCGTGTCGTCGACGGTGCACAAGACGATCGGCGGCCCGCGCTCGGGCTTCATCCTGACCAACGATGCCGACCTCGCCAAGAAGATCAACACCGCCGTCTTCCCGGGCCAGCAGGGTGGACCGCTCATGCACGTGATCGCGGCGAAGGCGACCGCGTTCAAGCTCGCGGCGAGCCCCGCGTTCGTCGAGCGTCAGGAGCGCACGGTGCGCGGCGCCGCAACCCTCGCCGAGCGTCTGACCCAGCCCGACGTCGCCGCCGCCGGCATCTCGGTGCGCTCGGGCGGCACCGACGTGCACCTCGTGCTCGTCGACCTGCGCGACGCCGAGATCGACGGCAAGCAGGCCGAGGACCTGCTGCACGAGATCCACATCACGGTCAACCGCAACGCCGTGCCGAACGACCCGCGCCCGCCGATGGTGACCTCGGGTCTGCGGATCGGCACGCCCGCCCTCGCCACCCGCGGCTTCGGCGACGCCGAGTTCACCGAGGTCGCCGACATCATCGCGCTCGCGCTGCTGCCCGGTGCCGACCTCGAGGCGCTCCGCACCCGCGTGGCATCCCTCACCGCCGCGTTCCCCCTCTACCCCGGCCTCACCCAGTAACCCGCCCCGCCCCGTCCCACCCCCGCCCCGCCCCACCCGCGAGACACCGTTCCTGCGCCGAGACTACGCGGGTGGACCGGCGCCTCGGCGCACAGACGGTGTCTCGCCGAAGACGGGCGGGGACAACGACAGGAGAATCGCCGTGACGGCACAGAAACTCGACGGGCGGGCCACCGCCGCGGCGATCAAGGCAGAGCTCGCCGAGCGGGTCGCGAAGCTGAAGGCCCAGGGCATCACCCCGGGCATCGCGACGGTGCTCGTGGGGGCAGACCCCGCGTCGCAGCTGTACGTCGGCATGAAGCATCGCGAGTCCGAGGCGATCGGCATGAACTCGATCCAGGTCGAGCTGCCGGCGGATGCCACGCAGGCGGAGGTCGAGGCGGAGATCGACCGCCTCAACGCCGATGAGACGTGCCACGGCTACATCGTGCAGCTGCCGCTGCCGCGCCACCTCGACACCGACCGCATCCTCGAGCGGATCGACCCTGCGAAAGACGCCGACGGCCTGCACCCGGTGAACCTCGGCAAGCTCGTGCTGAACGTGAACGACCCGATCACCTCGCCCCTGCCGTGCACTCCGCGAGCCGTCATCGAACTGCTCGTGCGCAACGGCTATGCGCTCGCCGGCACGCACGTCGTGGTCGTCGGTCGCGGCGTCACGATCGGGCGCTCGATCGGGCTGCTGCTCACCCGGCGCGACGTCAACGCGACTGTGACGCTCACCCACACGGGCACGCGCGACCTGCCGTCGTACCTGCGGCAGGCCGACGTCATCGTGGGAGCGGCAGGGGTCAAGCACCTCATCCGCCCCGAAGACGTCAAGCCCGGCGCCGCAGTGCTCGACGTCGGCGTCACGCGCGAGACCGACCCCGAGACGGGCAAGTCGAAGGTCTACGGCGACATCGCGCCGGGCGTCGACGAGGTGGCCGGCTGGCTCTCGCCGAACCCCGGCGGCGTGGGGCCCATGACGGTCGCCCTGCTCATGACGAACGTCGTCGAGGCGGCGGAGCGCACGATCCGCGCCTGAGCGTCAGCCCGAGGCATCCGTGCGCGCTGCGTGGCGTCGGCGCGCGCCGCATGAACTCCGCAGAATGTCGCGAGAATGTCGCGAACTCCGCATCGGAAGGCCGTGTGGGCTGCGGAGTTCGTGAGTATCTGCGGGGTTCGTCGTGGGACGGATGCCACGTCGGGGGTGGATGCCACGCCAGCCCGCGCATCCTGGGGCGTCAGCCCTCGGCATCCGTTCGGACGCGCTCGCCGCGCAGGTGCGCCTGCACGAGCGCGTCGTGCTCGGCGTCGGTCAGGGCGTCGAAGTCTGCGGCCTCGGCGCGGTCGCGGCGCGCCCAGCGCATGAGCAGCAGGATCAGCACCGGCACGTCGGCCGCCTCGGCGATGAACCAGAGCAGGTCGCCCGCGAGGTGCTGATCGTGCAACGGATTCGGCCACCAGCCGCTGCCGGTCGCGGTCGTGATGCCGTCGATGACCGTGTCGTTCAGGCGCATGAGGATGCCCGGGATCGAGTCGATCACGAGCTCGACGAACGCCAGCAGGAACTCGATCGCGAGAAAGGTCGACGCGTGCACGCCGGTGAGCGCCATCATCGGCACCATGAGGGCGAGACCGGCGACGACCGTCACCGCGCCGATCGCCTCGCCGATGACGGGGGAGGTGCGGAGCACTCCCACGACGGGGGTGAGGAAGACGCAGAACACCGCCGCCGTGAACAGCGTCAGGAACATCGCGTTGCCGAGCAGTCGCGCCGCCCGCCCACCGAGCACCCGATCGAGCCGAGCGCGCCCCGCATCGCCCATGCCCGCGCGGGCTAGCTCGACCGGCTTGCCGAGGGCGATGAGGGCGGGCACCGCGAGCAGCAGCAGCGCGATGCGCGCCGTGAACGCCCAGCGCAGCTGCGCCGACCACGTGCCGAGAAAGCCGAGCTCGACCACGGCATACGATCCGAGCCCGAGCGCGAAGAACAGCACGGTGCGCCGCCGCGGCCACGAGACGCCGCGGCGCGCGGCGCGACGGATGCCGAGGGCATAGCCGATCGCCGCGACGGCCAGGACGGCGAGGGTCACAGGGTCGGCGCGCCACGTCGTGAGGAGAGCATCGATGGGAGGCGTGCGCACAGCATACGCCGCGTGCCTGTGTCGCGTCGGGTCAGGCGGTGAAGCGGGTCACCCGGCGTAGCCGCCCGCGTCGGGTCACGCGGTGAAGCGGGTGAGGAACGCGCGGGTGCGCGGGTGCTCGGGCGCCCCGAACAGCTGCGCGGGCGGGCCCTCTTCGACGATGACGCCCTCGTCGAGAAAGACGACCCGGTCGGCGACGCCTTGCGCGAACGCCATCTCGTGCGTCGCCATCAGGATCGTCGCGCCGCTGCCGGCGAGCGAGCGCACGAGGTCGAGCACCTCGCCGACGAGCTCGGGGTCGAGCGCCGAAGTGATCTCGTCGAGCAGCAGCACCTCGGGGTCGGTCGCGATCGCGCGGGCGATCGCGACGCGCTGCTGCTGCCCGCCCGACAGGCGGTCGGGGTGGGCCCCCGCGAAATCGGCGAGCCCGACGCGCTCGAGCAGGGCCATCGCGCGCGCCTCGGCATCCTTTCGCGGCACTTTGTGCACCACCCGCGACGCGAGCGTCACGTTGCCGAGCACCGTCAGGTGCGGGAACAGGTTGTAGCTCTGGAACACCGCGCCCAGGCACGCGCGCACTCGGTTGCCGTCGATGCGGGGGTCGGAGATGTCTTCGTCGCCGAGAAAGATGCGCCCGTCGTCGATCGGCTCGAGCAGGCCGAGGCAGCGGAGCAGGGTCGACTTTCCCGATCCGGATGCCCCGATGAGGGCGACCACTTCGTGTGCCGCGAGCGAGACCGAGACCCCGCGCAGCACCGGGCGCTCGCCGAACGCCTTCCAGACGCCCTCGGCGCGGAGAGCGGATGCCGGGGGCGCGGATGCCGGGTGCGCCGGCCCGGGCAGCGGGGGAGGAACGGCGCCGGTCACAGCACGGCTCCGCTCTGCTCGCGGTCGCGCAGCCGCGCCGTGTACCAGTCGGCGAAGCGGATCGTCGGGATCGCGAGCAGCACGAACAAGATGCCGGCGAGGACATACGGGGTGAAGTTGTAGCTCAGCGCGTTGGCCGAGCGCGCAGCGGCGATCGCGTCGATCGCACCGAGGATCGAGATGAGGCCCACGTCTTTCTGCATCGAGACGAAGTCGTTCATGAGCGGCGGCGTCATCTTGCGCAGGGCCTGCGGCAGCACGATGCGCCGCAGCGTCTGCCCGTAGCCGAGCCCGAGCGCGCGCGCCGCGAGGCGCTGAGAGGGGTGCACCGCGTCGATTCCCGCGCGGATCACCTCGGCGACGTACGACGAATACGTGAGGGTCACGGCGAGCACCCCGAGGAGCACGACCGGGATGCGCGTGTTCGTGATCGTCGGCAGGCCGAAGCCCACGAGGTAGAGCACGATGATGAACGGGAACCCGCGGAACAGGTCGGTGTAGGCCGCCGCGACGACCCGCACCGGAAAGAACACCGCACCCGGGAGCGTCCGCAGAAACGCGATCAGGAGCGCCGCCGCGGCCACCGTCACGACCGAGATCGCGAGCACCTGCAGGTTCACGAGAAAGCCGTCCCACACCTTCGGCAGCGACGCGACGGCCGTTGCCGGGTCGAAGAAGGTCTGCTGCACCTTCGTCCACCCGGGGGTGTTCACGACGCTCACCCACACGACGGCGGCGAACACGAGCGTCGAGGCGATCGCGATCAGCACCGAGCGCCGCTCGCGGCCGCGCCGGTAGGCGCGCCGTTCGAGTTCGAGGGCGCTGGGGGTGTGCGAGCTCACGAGACGACGCTACCCGAGCGGGGCCGGGCGGCCGAGTTCGGCCCGGCCTTCGACAGGACGGTCACTTCAGCTGCGGTACGCCCTCGGTGAGCACCGAGAGCCACTGCTTCTCGAGCGCGTCGAGAGTGCCGTCGGCGCGCAGCGTGTCGACCGCGTTGGTGACGCGCGCGGTCAGCGGCGAGTCTTTCTGCAGCAGCAGCCCCCACTGGTCGGGAACGCCCGCCGCGGGCAGCTCGCCCACCATGAAGCCGCCGTCGATGTAGTAGTTCGCGGCGAGGTAGGCCGTCGGGGTGTCGAGCACCATCGCGTCGATCTGGCCGGCCTCGAGGGCGGCGCGGGCGTCTTCGTTCGAGCTGAACAGCGCCGCGGGCGTCGTCGGGGCGATGGCCTCCTCGATCGTGGTTGCGCTGGTCGAGCCGGCCATCGCGCCGAGCAGCAGCCCCTTGGCGCCGGCCAGGTCGGTCACGCCGTCGGCCTTGCCGCCCTTGATCGCGACGATCGTCTGGCTCGCCTCGAAGTAGGGCGACGAGAAGTCGACGGCCTGCTTGCGCTCGTCGGTGATCGTGTACTGCTGGATGTTGAAGTCGAAGTTCTTCGGACCCGGCGCGATCGCCGCCTCGAACGACGTGCGCACCCACACGACGTCGTCTTTGCTGAAGCCGAGTTTCTCGGCGACGGCATAGGCGACGGCCGCCTCGAAGCCCTTGCCCGAGGTGGGGTCGTCGTTGTACACGTACGGCTCGTAGGCGGTCTGCCCGGTCGCGATGGTCAGCTTGCCGGGGGTCACGTAGTCGGTCCCGGGGTCGGCGCTCGACGACGACGAGTCGGCGGCGCCGGAGCAGCCGGCGAGGGCGAGGAGCGTGGCGGCCGCGACGGCGGCGAGGGCGGTGCGCAGGGCAGGACGCGACATGACGGAGACCTTCCGGGTGTGGGAGCGCGGCGCGTCGCATGCTGTGGACGCAAGCCGCAGCATCCATCATCGCCGCTCGCCGCTCGCCGCGGCCGGGCGGGCGGTGCGGGTCCCTTTGTTACAGGGTCGTCATGCGCCCCACGCGGCGCGCGGGCCGCGCGAGGAGAGGGCCCTCAGCCGAGATCGTCGAGCATCTTGCGCTGCTCGGGGGTGAGGCCGTCGTCGGGCGCCGAGGCGACGGTCGGGGCTGCTGTGGTGGACGGGATGCCTGCGTCGCCGCCGCGCCCGCCGCGAAGCCCCGCCGTGGCGCGGTCGTAGTACGTGCCGGTCTTCGCCTCGATGCGATCGTCGATGCGCGCATAGACGACCCAGCCGATCGCGATGATGATCGGGGGCAGCACGTAGGCCCAGAACCAGCTGCCGCGTGCGTTCACGCCGGTGAGCAGCAGCGTGATGACCCAGATGATCGCGGCGACGGCGAGTACGAGCAACGCCTGCACGAGCGCCTCGCCGATGCGGGTGCGCTCGCCGGCGCTCTTGGCGGCCGACTTCGTGAACGCCCCCTGCAGGAGCGGCTTCACGAAGAGTTCGGCGAGAGTGAGGATGACCGATGCCCACAGCACCGCCCACCCCACATGCGCCGGCGTGAGCAGCCCGATCACGAGCAGCACGACGACGTTGAACACGTACAGCGAGACGAATCGCACGATCCAGGTCTTCATGCCCCCAGAGTGCCATGACCTGCCGCGTGCGGGGAGGATTCGGCTGCAACCGTCGCCGCATCGTGCCGCGGCGCGCGCTTCGGCGAGGCCGCATCCACGCGGCCGTGCCGTGCGGCCGCGGCGATCCACCCGGACCGTGTGGCCTCGTCGCTGAAGCGGATCGGCGTGTGTCGCGTGATCCCGATCGTGCGTATGCCGCAGTAGCCGAAAGTAGCCCGGGCGAGCGACGCCTCGGCCGCGCCGCGGTAGGCGAGGCGGTTCCACAGCCGAGGCGAATCCATCGTCATGACGATCCGTGCGGTCCGCCCGCGCAGCAGCCGGTCGGAGAGGGCGGAGCGCTCGCGGTAGCGGAACGCCGCACCGGCGAGGAAGACCCGGTCGATGAACGCTTTGAGCGCCGCCGGCACGGTGCCCCACCATTGCGGGTGGAAGACCGTCAGGTGGTCGGCCCAGCGCACGTCGTCGAGGTAGCGGGCGACGTCGGGATCGAGGGGGAGGTCGTCGTGCCCGGGCCGCGGCATCCGCAACTGGTCGCGGGTGTGCGGGTGTGCGGGGATCGGGTCGTGGGCGAGATCGATGACCCGCACCTCGGCGCCGGCGGCGCGCGCCGCGCCGGCGTAACCGTCTGCCAGCGCGTGCGCGAGGCTGCCCGGGATCGGGTTGCCGATGATGACGAGCAGGCGTCGGTTCACAGGGAGCGGCCTTTCGAGATGACGATGTCGGTGAGGCGGGCGAGGTGCGCGTTGAGGGCGCCGTCGTCGATCGGGTCGTGCGCGGATGCCGGCCCTTTGCGCATCTCGGCGAGCATGCCGGCGAACTCGGCCTCCAGCTCACCGCCGGCGATGCGCACGAGGTCGGCGCCCCGAGGCGTCAGCCCCAGGACGATGCGCCGCCCTTCTCCGCCGTCCGCGGTGATCCAGCCGTCGGCGACGAGGGCGGGCACGCGCTTGCTGACGGCGGCTTTCGTGACGCGCAGGCAGCGGGCGAGCCCCGTGATGTCGATGGGGGCGGTCTCGGCGAGCGTGGCGAGCAGCTCGAAGAGGTTGTACGAGACGCCGTGGTGCTCACGCAGATGGGCGTCGGCATAGATGTCGAGCTCGGCCACGAGCTCGTGGAGCGTGACGGTGATGCGTTCGGCCATACCCCGAGTCAACCAGTTGACACATGGTGTGTCAACTGGTTGACTCGTCGGTGCGGGTGACGGGTGCCGCGCCCGCCGCGGGGGGTCAGAGGATCGAGACCAGGCGGTCGAGGTCGTCGTCGGGGAGGGTGTCCGCGGTCGCCGTGACGACGACGTCGAAGAGGTCGGCGCGGCCGCTCAGCACGTTGAGGAACGCCGTGTCCGACGCATCCCGCCCCGTCGCGATGCGCACGAGGGTGCCCCGCGGGGCCAGCGTCGTCGCATCGACGACGCGCCACCCGCCGTCGACCCACGCTTCGGCGACCGCGTGGAAGTCCATCGGATCGAGCCCCGGCGCATAGACAGCTACGAGGCGCGCGGGAATGCCCTGGGCGCGCAGCAGCGCGACGCACAGGTGGCTGTAGTCGCGGCACACGCCCTGGCGTGCGAGCAGCGTGCGGACCGCCCCGTCGGTGGGGAGGCTCGAACCGCTCACGTACGAGAGCTTCGTGCCGACCCACGACGACACCGCGAGGAGCGTGGAGCGCTCGTCGCCCGCCTCACCGAACTCGGCCGCCGCGGTCGGCGCGAGGGCATCGGACTCGGCGTACCGGCTCGGGCGACCGTAGACGAGCAGCTCCGTTTCGTCGGCCGCGTCGAGCGGCGCGGCCTCGCCGTCGATCGTCGCCGCGTAGTCGACGACGAGCCGGCCCGGGCTCGCGGTCAGGCGGTGCAGCCGCCCGCCGTGCGCGTCGGAGAGCTCGCGGAACGCCACCGGCGCCCCGTCGAGCGTCGCGGTGAGAGACTCCGAGGTCGGCACGTAGGCCGTGGCGACGGCGATCGCGAACACGAGATCGGCCGTCTGGGTGACGTCGAGGACGATGTGACTGGTCACAGTGCGCTGCATGAGCACAGGGTGTCACACTCCGAGGCATCCGCGTCGCTAGCATCCGGGTGCACGCCGCGCAATCCCGTGGGGCGGCGCGGGCAGGGCGCCTAGTGTCGAACCATGGCATCTACGACAGCGACCAAGAACAAGCGCAAGCCCGCGCACGGAGCACGGCTGACGAACGAGCAGAACGCCGAGAGCGGCTTCACCGCCTCCAAGGAGCTGAGCGAGAACCTGCAGAAGGTGCTCGTCGACCTCATCGAGCTCGCCTCGCAGGGCAAGCAGGCGCACTGGAACGTCATCGGCACGAACTTCCGCGACACGCACCTCGCGCTCGACGAGATCATCGACTCCGCGCGCGAGTTCAGCGACACGATAGCCGAGCGCATGCGCGCGCTGCACGCCCTGCCGGACGGCCGCAGCGACACCGTCGCCGAGTCGACCACCCTGCCCGAGTTCCCGCAGGGCGAGATCGCGACGACCGAGGTCATCGACCTCATCACGGCGCGACTGGAGGACACCGTCGCCACCTGCCGCGACGTGCACGACCAGGTCGACGAGGAAGACCCGACGAGCGCCGACATCTTCCACGAGATCATCGAGAAGCTCGAGCAGTACGCCTGGATGATGAGCGCCGAGAACCGCAAGGCGGCCACCTCGTGACCGACATGTACACGGCCCAGGATCCGACGACGCAGTATCCGCGGCCGCCGTTCCCGCCGCAGCAGCAGGATGCCCCGGGCGACATCCACGAGATGACGCCCGCGCCCGATCACGGCGAGAAGACCTACATCGGCTTCGGGCGGCTGCCCGGCCGGAAGGCGCTCGTGACCGGGGCGGACTCGGGCATCGGCCGCGCCGTCGCGATCGCCTACGCCCGCGAGGGCGCCGACGTCGCCCTGTCGTACCTCGCCGAGGAGCAGGAGCAGGCCGAGGAGGTCGCGGAGCTCATCCGCGCCGAGGGCCGCGCAGCGGTGCTCCTGCCGGGTGACATCCAGGAGGAGCAGGTGAGCATCGACGTCGTCGAGAAGGCGGCGGCGGAGCTCGGCGGGCTCGACATCCTCGTCCTCAACGCCGGCACGATGCCGACCGTCGACAGCATCGACGACTTCGAGACGAAGACCCTCGACCACGTCGTGAAGGTCAACATTTATCCGCTCTTCTGGATGACCAAGGCCGCCTCCCCGCACCTGAAGCCCGGCGCGGCGATCATCACGACGTCCTCCATCCAGGGCTTCGACCCGTCGCCGTCGCTCGCGGAGTACGCGGTGTCGAAGGCGGGCATCGCGAATTGGACGCGCGCCCTCGCGCAGCAGCTCATCGAGCGGGGCATTCGGGTCAACGGCGTCGCGCCGGGGCCGATCTGGACGCCGCTGCAGCCCGCGTTCGTGCCGAACGAGAAGATCGAGCACTTCGGCGAGCAGACCCCGATCGGGCGCGCCGGTCAGCCCGTCGAGCTCGCGCCCGCGTACGTGTTCCTCGCGTCGCAGGAGTCGAGCTACGTCGTGGGCGAGACCATCGCGGTGACCGGGGGCATGACGCTCACATGAGCGCAGCCCGGCGACGCGCCGTTCGCGCGAGCCCGCGATGACGATCCCGGGTCGAGAAGACCTCCGCACGTACGCGGCGATCGGCGACGGCCGGACGGTCGCGCTGATCGCCGCGGACGGGGGCATCGACTGGATGCCGATGCCGAACCTCGATTCGGCGCCGGTCTTCGCCCGGATCATCGACGACGCCGACGGCGGGTGCATCGAACTCGCCCCGGACGGGGAGTACACGGTGCGCCGCCGGTACCTCCCCGGCACGAACGTGCTGCAGACCACCTTCACGACGCCGGGCGGCGTCGCGACCGTCACCGACGCGCTCGTCACGGGCGTCGCCGGGCGGTTGCCGTGGGCGCAGCTCGTGCGCCGGATCGCGGGCATGCGCGGTGAGGTCCGGTTCCGCTGGGCGGTGCGACCGGGCACGCGTCTGCGGACAGCGGCGCCGTGGATCAAGAAGCACGACGGCGTGCACCTGCTGCAGGTGGGCTCGACGATGCTGGCGGTCATCGGCTCGGAGGTCGGTCGGCCGCGCGCCGACGCGACTTCCTCTCTCCTCTCCGCCGTGCGCGGCACGTTCACGACCGCGGCGGACTCGACGCACATCCTCGCGATCATCGCGAACGACGACGAGCCGCTGCACCTGGCCGATCCGGGCCTCATGGGCGCGAGCCTCGACCGCTCGATCGCGGGCTGGCGCGACTGGTCGAAGGAGTTCTCCTACGACGGACCGTGGCAGGATGCCGTGCAGCGCAGCGCCCTCGCCCTGAAACTCCTCGTCTACGCCCCGACGGGCGCCATCGCCGCCGCGGCGACGACGTCGCTGCCGGAGAATCCCGCGGGCGGGAAGAACTGGGACTACCGCTTCGCCTGGGTGCGCGACCTCGCCTACACGGCGCACGCGCTCGTGCGCTTCGGCCTGCGCGAGGAGACCCACGCCGCGCTGTCGTGGATGGTGAAGACCATCCGCGCCGACGGCGACCTGCGCGTCATGTACACCCTCCGGGGCGAGCCGGTGGAGGGCGTGGAGTTCTTCGACGCGCCCGGATGGGCCGGGATCGGCCCAGTCGTCACGGGCAACCCGGCCAGCGACCAGCTGCAGCTCGGCGTCTACGGCGACCTCTTCGCGATCTGCCGGACCTACGCGGATGCCGGGAACGTGCTCGATCCGGGCACGGCGTGCCTCCTGGCCGAGCTCGCCGACCGCGTGTGCGACCTGTGGCGCAACCGCGACTCGGGCATGTGGGAGCTGCCTGAGCTCGCGCACTACACGTCGTCGAAGATGGGATGCTGGCAGGCCCTCCGCGACGCGGTGCACCTCGTCGTGGCGGGCGCGATCCCGGTCGCCGACGGCGCCGTGGAGCGGTGGCAGGTGGAGCGGGACCGGATCGCCGCGTGGGTCGCCGAGGAATGCTGGTCAGAGGATCTCGGCGCGTACGTCATGGCGCCCGGATCGACCGCGCTCGACACCTCGGTGCTGCTGCACGCCGAGAGCGGTTTCGATCGCGGCGAACGGATGTCGCGGACGATCGACGCGCTCACCGCGCAGCTCGGAGCCGGGGCGCTGCTCTACCGGTACTCGGGCATGGAGCGCGAGGAGCACACGTTCGTGGCATCCGCCTTCTGGCGCGCCGGCGCGCTCGCGTGCGTGGGACGGCACGACGAGGCGATCGCCGCGATGGACGAACTCGTCGCCATGTCGAACGACGTCGGCCTCTACAGCGAGATGATCTCGGCCCGCGACGGGTCGTTCTGGGGCAACCTGCCGCAGGCGCTCAGCCATCTCGCCGTCGTGACGGCGGCGCTCACGATCCGCCAGGTCGTGCCGCCGAAGGCGCTCGAGGGGCACTGACCCGCTCGAGCGGACACTGACCGGCAGGGCCGGTCAGTGTCCGGCGAGGAGGTGCTGGGAGCTCCGCAGCGCGAGCGCGACCTGGGTGAGGGCGGGGTTGGCGGCGAGGGCGCTCGGGAAGGTCGAGTTGTCGACGATCCAGAGGTTCTCGACCTCGTGGCTGCGGCCCGAGGCATCCACCACGCCGTCCTGCGGGTCGTCGCTCATCCGGCAGGTGCCGAGCGTGTGCGCGGTGCGGTCGAGCACGCGGGTCGACGTGGCGCCCGCCGCCTCGAGGATCCGCACCATGACGTCGGTCGCGTGCCGCATCAGCGCCTTCTCGTTCGCCCCGGCGGTGAACGACACCTCGGCGCGCGGGATGCCGTGCTCGTCGACCTCGCCGGAGAGGACGAGCGCGTTGTCGCGCTGCGGCAGGCACTCGCCGTTGATGCCGAGTCCGGTCGTGTACCGCGCCCCTTCGAGGGCTGCCATGAGCTCGGTGCCCCACAGCCCGCCGCCGCGCACGAGCGACGTCGCGAACGTGAGCGGCATGACGCCGAGGCTCTGGATGAGGTAGCCGCCGGCGAAGTCGGCGCCGGGCGGACGCAGGAAGTCCTCGGTGATGAGCGAGGAGGGATACCCGCGGTAGGTGCGCTGCGGCGCGTCGAACGTGCCCCACACCTGGGTCGCCGGGTGGGCGAGGAAGTTCCGCCCGACCTGCCCGTTCGCGTTGCCGAGGTCGTTCGCCAGCAGCAGGCGCGGCGTCTCGACACCGCCCCCGGCCAGCACGAGCGCGCGGCACGGCTGGCGCAGATCGCGGCCGGCCTGGCGGTAGACGACCGCGCTCACCCGCCCCGCGGCATCGGTCTCGACGCTGTGCACCATCGCCTCGGCGCGGATCTCGGCGCCCGCCGCGATCGCCGCGGGGAGGTAGGTCGTCCCCATCGTCGCCTTCGCGCCGGTGCGGCAGCCCTGGTGGCAGGTGCCGCACGCGATGCACGCGCCGCGCGGGATGCCGTGCTGCTCGCGGGGGCGGGTCAGGACCGCGGCGGGGGCGTCGGTCGCGCGGATGCCGAGGACGCGGCAGCCGTCCGCCATGTGCTGCGCGGAGGCGTTGCGGCCGGCCGGCGCGTAGGCGTAGGAGCGGGCGGGATCCCAGGGATAGTCCGCGGGACCGCTGACGCCGAGATCGCGCTCCGCGCGGACGAGGAAGGGGAGGAGCTCCTCGAGGGAGAAGGGACAGTCGCGACCCTCACCCGTCTCGGTGCGCAGGCGCAGCTGACCCGCGTCGGGGCGCGGGGTGAACGCGCCCCAGTGCAGCGTCGATCCGCCGACGCCGCGGCCGGAGTTGTTCGGCCCGAACGCGGTCGGGTCGTCGCCGCCGGAGAGCCGCTCGCTCATCCAGTTGATCTCGGCGGCGTCGGTCTCGTCGGGCGTGTGATCGGCGGGGTCGAAGAACGGACCCGCCTCCAGGGCCACGACGCGCAGGCCGGCCGCGGCGAGTTCGGCGAGCACCGGGGCGCCGCCGGCGCCGGTGCCGACGATGACGACGTCGACCTCCTCGCCCGGCTCGAATCGGCGCATGCGAGAGGTGTCGAGGGCGAGGGCGCTCGTGGGGCCTCCGCTTCCGTCGCCGGTCACGCGGCGGGGCCCGAGGGGAGGGTGTCGCGCGAGGTGTCGACGTCGCCGAGACCGCCGGGTTCCCACGCCTCGCGGAGGCCGGCGGCGAGCATTGTGAACCCCCGAGGCTCGGGGAACCCGCGCGTGGCGAAGCTGTCGTTGCCGGTGCGGGCGAGGGATGCCGGGTGGGCGAGCCAATGGCGCACGAGGTCGACCCGGGCGTCTTCGGCCCACGCCTGCAGCTGCGCGGGCGAGAGTGCCGAGCCGGGCAGCTCAAGGCGGCCCGACACGAGCGCGGCGACGACGTCGTCGTCGAGGTTGACGTCGGCGAGCGCGTCGAGGGCGAGCCCCGCGGCGACCGCGTCGGGCGGGAGGTCGGCGCGGCGCCATCCGTCGCCCTCGCCCGCCGCGAGCTGCCGGTCG
>NZ_JAAGRY010000062.1 GCF_015707995.1 Microbacterium paulum | reverse complement strand
CCGACATCGTCGGCCACGCCGGTCGGGGAGCCGTCCGCCTACGCCTCGCCGGTTGCCGAGACCACCGCGATCACCCCGCTCGACACGGTCGCCGCCGGCGCCGCCGTCGACATCGCGCCCGCGGCCGACAGCGCGCCCGAGGCCGACAGCGCGCCCCCGGCCGACAGCGCGACCGCCGAGCAGAGCGCACCGCCTGCCTCGCAGGCGTTCTGGGCGCTCGCCCCGGTCGAGCGCGACGTGGTCGACGAGCACGGCACCCCCATCTTCACGATCGGGCCGACGGCGTGGACGCTCGTGATCGAAGACCGCGGCGACAGCTTCGTCGTGCGTCACGAAGACGGACGCATCGGCTACCTGAACGACGTCTCCGGCGTCACGCGCGGCTGAGGCCGCGCGCCGGCCGGTTAGCCTGTACCGATGCTCCGCACGATCGACCTCCGCGGCCGTGACCTGTCCACGACAGAGCTGCTCGCCGCCGTTCCCCGCGCCCAGGCGGCCCGCGCCGAGGCGCTGAGCGCGGCCGCCGACATCGTCGCCGACGTGCAGCGCCGCGGCGAGCACGCGCTCCGCGAGCAGGCCGAACGCTTCGACCGGGTGTCGCAGCACGACATCCGCGTGCCCGCCGCCCACTTCGACGAGGCGCTCGACCGCCTCGACCCCGGGGTGCGCGCGGCCCTCGAAGAAGCGATCCGCCGTGTGCGCACGGCGTCGGCCGCGCAAGTGCCGCCGCCGATCCGCACCGAGCTCGGCCCGGGCGCGGTCGTCGAGCAGCGCTGGCAGCCCGTGCGACGCGCCGGCGTGTACGTGCCGGGCGGCAAGGCGGTCTACCCGTCGAGCGTCGTCATGAACGTGGTTCCCGCGCAGGTCGCCGGTGTCGGCGAGGTGGCGCTCGCGTCGCCCCCGCAGGCCGAGTTCGGCGGTCGGGTGCACCCCGACATCCTCGCCGCGGCGAAGCTCCTCGGCGTCGACGAGGTCTACGCGGTGGGCGGTGCCGGCGCCATCGCCGCCTACGCCTACGGCGTGGAATCGCTCGGACTCGAGCCGGTCGACGTCGTGACGGGCCCCGGCAACAACTTCGTCGCGGCGGCCAAGCGCGCCGTGGCGGGCGTCGTCGGCACGGATTCCGAGGCGGGCGCGACCGAGATCCTGATCGTCGCCGACGGCGGGGCGGATGCCTCGTTGATCGCCGTCGACCTCATCAGCCAGGCGGAGCACGACGAACAGGCATCCGCGGTTCTCGTCACGTGGTCGGAAGACCTCGCCCGCACGGTGCGCGGCGAGGTCGAGCGGCGCATCGACGCGACGCGGAACGGCGCGCGCGCCCGGACGGCGCTCGAGGGCCCGCAGTCGGCGATCGTGCTGGTCGATGACCGTGCGGCGGCGACGGCGTTCAGCAACGCCTACGCTCCCGAGCATCTCGAGCTGCACCTCGACGACCCGCGACCCGAAGACTTCGTCAACGCCGGCGCCGTCTTCGTCGGTGCCTTCTCGCCGGTGAGTCTCGGCGACTACCTCGCCGGCAGCAACCACGTGCTCCCGACCGGCGGTCAGGCGCGTTACGCGTCGGGCCTGTCGGCCTCGACGTTCTTGCGCCCGCAGCAGGTGATCTCGTACGACCGCGCCGCGCTCGAGGCGGTCGTCGACGACATCGTCGCGCTGGCGGATGCCGAGGTGCTGCCCGCGCACGGCGAAGCCGCCACCGCCCGCTTCGCCGGATCGGAAGGCTGATTCGTGCACTGTCCCTTCTGCCGTCATGCTGACTCGCGCGTGATCGATTCGCGTACGAGCGACGATGGCCTCAGCATCCGTCGCCGCCGCCAGTGCCCCGAGTGCGGCGGCCGCTTCTCGACGATCGAGACGGCCAGCCTCAATGTGATCAAGCGCTCCGGCGTGATCGAGCCGTTCAGCCGCGAGAAGGTCATGTCGGGTGTGCGCAAGGCATGCCAGGGGCGGCCGGTGACCGATTCCAACCTGGCCGTGCTGGCGCAGGCCGTCGAAGAGGCGGTGCGGCAGACCGGGTCGTCGCAGATCGACACCAACGAGATCGGTCTCGCCATTCTGGGGCCGCTGCGCGACCTCGACGAGGTCGCCTATCTGCGGTTCGCGAGCGTGTATCAGGCATTCGATTCGCTCGAAGACTTCGAAGCGTCGATCTCGCAGCTGCGCGCCGACCACGCCGCGCCGAGCGAGGCGTGACCACCCGCGCAATTCACGGCCCGTGCGGGACCGGTGCGCTGTGGCGGGCGCCGTAGGCTGAGTGCCGATGTATCCCTTCATCTTTCGCACGTTCTTCTCCCACGTGGACCCCGAGTCGGCCCACCACCTGGTGGTGCCCGTCATCCGCGTGCTGGGGGTGTGGCCGTTCGCGCCGATCGTGCGCGCGCTGACGCGCCCCGACCCGCGCTTGCAGACGCGCGCGCTCGGGCTCGTCTTCGATTCGCCGTTCGGCGTCGCCGCCGGGTTCGACAAGAACGCCGTGATGAGCGAGGGGTTGTACGCGCTCGGGTTCGGGCACGTCGAAGTCGGCACCGTCACCGCGATCGCGCAAGAGGGCAACCCGAAGCCGCGGCTGTACCGCCTGATCGAAGATCGGGCGCTGATCAACCGCATGGGGTTCAACAACGCCGGTGCCGCGGCCGCCGCGCGGCGCCTCGCCCGCTCGCGTCGCCACCCGCGACGCACGGTGCTCGGCGCGAACATCGGCAAGAGTCGCGTCGTGGATGTCGATCAGGCGACCGCCGACTATGTGCAGAGCACGCGCGAGGTCGCTCCCGTCGCCGACTACCTCGTCGTCAACGTGTCATCGCCGAACACCCCCGGTCTTCGCGGACTTCAGGCGGTCGAGACGCTGCGCCCGCTTCTCGAAGCCGTGCGCGACGCGGCCGGCACGACGCCGCTGCTCGTGAAGATCGCGCCCGACCTGCCCGACGACGAGATCGCGGCGATCGCCCGGCTCGCCGTCGACCTGCGCCTGGCGGGCCTCGTCGCGACGAACACGACAATCGCGCGCGAGCCCTTGTCGACCGATCCCGAGAAGGTCGCGGCGATGGGCCCGGGCGGGCTGTCGGGAGCACCACTACGGCAGCGGTCGCTCGCCGTGCTGCGGGTCGTCCGCGCCGCGGTGCCCGAGGACTTCTGCGTGATCTCGGCCGGGGGAGTGGAGACCGCCGACGACGTGCGCGAACGCCTCGCCGCCGGAGCCGACCTCGTGCAGGGCTACACCGCGTTCATTTACCGCGGACCGTTCTGGGCGCGCCAGATCAACCGCGGACTCGCCGCCGCGCTCTGACCCCGCGCCGGGCTCGCGGGCTGCTTCGCGACGCGCAACCGCGGAGATCTACGCAATCGCGGATTCTTGGGCCCCAGGCATCCGCAGCAGTGCAGATCCCCGCAGATGTGCACGGGGCATCGGGTGCCGTGGCCTGCGCAAATGCGGTGATCTGCGCACCTGCGGAGTCTGGTGTCCCAGGCATCCGCAGCAGTGCAGATCTCCGCAGGTATGCACGGGGCATCGGGTGCCGTGGCCTGCGCAACTGCGGTGATCTGCGCACCTGCGGGGAGCCGCGCAATTGCGGAGGCTAGTGCCTTAGGCATCTGCAGCAGTGCAGATCTCCGCAGGTGCGCATGGGGCACCGGATGCCGGGACGTGCGGAACTTCGGAGATTTGCTCAATTGCGGAGGCTGGTGTCACAGGCATCCGCAATTACGCAGATATCCGCGCGAGCGCAGCACGCACAGCGTCAGCCCGAGCGCGCGCAATCGCGCAGCCCGCGCGCGGGTCAGACCGGATAGCCGCCGCGCTTGACCTGCGGCTTGGGCAGGCGCATGAAGCGCATCTGGATCGTCCGCATGGCGGCGTACCAGCCGAGGCCCTTCTCGGTGCGGTCGCCGAACTTCTCGCGCGCGAGCTTCTTCACGCGGTGGCTCGTGATGATCATGTCGCCGACGACGAAGAGGATGAACACCCACAGCGCCACGAAGGAGTAGTACACGATGGCCTGGTTCTGCACAAGGCTCACGAGGATGACCACGAGCATGAGCGGCATGAGCAACTCGCCGGCGTGCCAGCCCGCGTCGACGAAGTCGCGGGCGAACTTGCGCTGCGGCCCCTTGTCTCGCACCGGCAGGTAGCGCTCGTCGCCGTTGGCCATGCCGATGCGGGCCTTCTCGCGCTGGCCGGCGAGGTCGGCCTTCGCACGGGCTCGCGCCTCTTTCGTGTCGGCCACGAGCGGACGCTTGCGTGCCGCCTCCTGCTCGGCGCGCGAGGGCGTCGGGCGGTTCTTGCCCGGCCCTGCGGGCACCTCGGGAGCGGTCTCGGGGGAAGCGGTGTTCTTGGCCACGGGGTGGGTCCTCGATATCTGGACGGCTGGTGCGCGGAACGCGCCCCTTTAAGATTACCCGCATGATCTCTCCCGCGCCCCGGCCCGAGTCGTCCGACACCGATATCACGAGGGCAGGAGCAGTCCGCAACGCCGCCGAGGCGGCCGTTCCGGCGGCCCTCGCCGATCTCGGCCGGCTCGTGCGCATCCCGTCGATCGCCTTCCCCGGTTTCGATCGCGCCGAGGTCGCCCGCAGCGCCGAGGCGGTGAAGAGCCTCGCCGAAGACCTCGGCATCTTCGACTGCGTCGAGGTGAAGACCGCCGTGATCCCCGAGACGGGCGCCGAGGGGATGCCTGCGGTGCTGGCATCCCGCGCCGCGCGGAACGGTCGGCCCACCATCCTGCTCTACGCGCACCACGACGTGCAGCCGGTGGGCGACGAGAGCCTCTGGGAGAGCGCCCCGTTCGAACCGACCGTGCGGGGCGGGCGCCTCTACGGCCGCGGCGCGGCCGACGACAAGGCGGGCGTGATGGCGCACATCGGTGCCCTGCGCGCGTTCGTCGAGGCCGTCGGACCGGACTTCGACCTCGGGGTGAACCTCTTCATCGAGGGCGAGGAGGAAGCCGGTTCGGCCTCGTTCGCCGCCTTCCTGCGCGAGAATGCCGACGCGCTGCGCGCCGACGTGATCGTCGTCGCCGATTCGGGCAACTGGGACGCCGACACCCCCGCCCTCACGGTGTCGCTGCGCGGGAACGCCCGGTTCACGCTCACGGTGAAGACCCTCGAGCACGCGTCGCACTCGGGCATGTTCGGGGGAGCGGTTCCCGACGCCATGCTCGCGACGGTCAAGCTGCTCTCGACGATGTGGGACGACGACGGTGCCGTCGCCGTCGCGGGGCTCCGCGAGAGGGATGCCGAGACGCCCGACTACTCCGAGGCGACCCTGCGCGACGAGGCGGGCCTGCCCGCCGGCGTCAGCCCGATCGGGCGGGGCACGATCCTCAGCCGCATCTGGAACAAGCCGACCGTGACCGTGACGGGAATCGACTACCCGTCGGTGCGGAACGCCTCGAACACCCTCACGCCCGAGCTCTCGCTCGTGATCAGTGCGCGTGTCGCCCCCGGCCAAGACGCCCGCGAGGCCTACGAAGCCATCGAGGCGCACCTGCGCGCCCACGCGCCGTTCGGTGCCGAGCTCACCTTCAGTGATGTCGACTGCGGCAACCCGTTCCTCGTCGACACGAGCGGCACCGCCGTGGCGCAGGCGCGCGCGGCCCTCGAGTCGGGCTACGGCGCCGCCCCGGTCGACATCGGCGTCGGCGGCTCGATCCCGTTCATCGCCGACCTGGTCGACGAGTTCCCCGGCGCCGAGATCCTGGTGACCGGCGTCGAAGATCCGCACGCCCGCGCGCACAGCCCGAACGAGTCGCTGCACCTCGACACGTTCCGCCGCGCGCTGCTCTCCGAAGCGCTCCTCCTCGAGAGCCTCGACGCGACCCGCTGACGCGGTCGGGCCGGGCGAAACCGGAGCCCTCCGCGGCGAGGCCGCGTAGAATCGTGGCATCCCGCCGGCTGAGCCCGGCACGAGCTTCCGGGAGAGTGCCATGACCGACACCGCCATCACCACCGACACCAGTGACACCAAGGCGCACGGCGTCGGCCTGACCGCCGCCGCGGCGGCCAAGGTCAAGAACCTGCTCGACCAAGAGGGCCGTGACGACCTGCGCCTGCGCGTGGCCGTGCAGCCCGGTGGATGCTCGGGCCTGATCTATCAGCTGTACTTCGACGAGCGCTTCCTCGACGGCGACCAGGCCGTCGACTTCGACGGCGTCGAGGTCATCGTCGACGACATGTCGGTGCCCTACCTCGACGGCGCGACGATCGACTTCAAAGACACGATCTCCGAGCAGGGCTTCACGATCGACAACCCCAACGCGGCCGGCAGCTGCGCCTGCGGCGACAGCTTCCACTGAGCCCCAGCTCCCTTCCGACGAGTCGAACCGCGCCGCCGGCGACCCGTTCGCAAGGGCGCGCGTTCCTGCTGCGATCAGGCCGGATCAGCCCGCAAAACCCCCTCCGTAGGCAGGGGACATCCTGGGCACATGGCCTGAATCGCGTGGGAGGTTGCCCTAGACTGAACGGTGTTCGACCTTCATGACCCCGAAAGGTGCACCGTGCGCGTCACACGCCGCCTCCGCCTCGCCGCCATCCCGCTCGGGATCGTCACGGCGGTCGCCCTCGCGGGCTGCACGACGAGCCAGCTGAACGGCTTCCTGCCCGGCTTCACCGACGACGGAACCCAGGCCACCAACCACACCGAGATGGTGTCGGGCCTGTGGGTGAACTCGTGGATCGTGCTGCTCGCCGTCGGCGTCATCACGTGGGCCCTCATGGGCTGGGCCGCGATCGCCTACCGGCGTCGCAAGGGCCAGACCGGCTTGCCCGTGCAGTTGCGCTACAACATGCCCGTCGAGATCTTCTACACGATCGTGCCGCTGATCCTCGTGCTCGGTTTCTTCGCGTACACCGCGCGCGACCAGGCGACGCTCGAGACGCAGTACGACAACCCCGACGCGTGCATCACGGCGATCGGCAAGCAGTGGGCCTGGGATTTCCAGTACGCGCAGAACGATTGCGACGACGCATCCGACGCCGTCTGGACGATGGGTGTGCAGGCGCAGACCGACGCGCAGGGCAACATCACCAGCGAACTGCCCACGCTCTACCTGCCGGTCGACAAGAAGGTGAAGATCAAGCTCACCTCGCGTGACGTGATCCACTCCTTCTGGATCATCGACTTCTTGTACAAGAAGGACATGTACATCGGCAAGGACAACTTCTGGTCGTTCACGCCGACCCGCGTCGGCGAGTACGACGGAAAGTGCGCCGAACTCTGCGGCCAGTACCACTCGATGATGCTCTTCAAGGTGAAGGTCGTCGAGCAGGCCGAGTACGACGCGTACCTCGACGGCCTGCGCGACGCCGGCCAGACGGGCGACATCAACAAGGCATACGACCGCTTGCAGAACCTGCCGGGCACGGGCTCGACGTCGGATTCCGAGGGAGAACACTGATGGCGACCACGTCGCTTCCGCTGCAGGGTGAAGCCCCGCACCGCTCTACCACCCTCCCGCCCCGCCAGGCGGCGCTGCTGACGTCTTCGCGCGTCGAGCAGAAGGGCAACATCCTCGTCCGCTGGATCACCTCCACCGACCACAAGACGATCGGGTACATGTACCTGATCGCGTCGGTGCTGTTCTTCCTGCTCGGCGGCGTCATGGCGCTCATCATCCGCGCCGAGCTGTTCGAGCCCGGCATGCAGATCGTGCCCACCAAGGAGCAGTACAACCAGCTGTTCACGATGCACGGCACGATCATGCTGCTGATGTTCGCGACGCCGCTGTTCGCCGGCTTCGCCAACGCGATCCTGCCGCTGCAGATCGGTGCGCCCGACGTCGCGTTCCCGCGTCTGAACGCGTTCGCGCTGTGGCTGTTCATCTTCGGCTCGCTCATCGCGGTCGCCGGCTTCCTCACCCCGCAGGGCGCGGCGGCGTTCGGCTGGTTCGCCTATCAGCCGCTCGCGGGAGCGACGTTCTCTCCCGGCGCGGGCGGAAACCTGTGGATGCTGGGCCTCGGCATGAGCGGTTTCGGCACGATCCTCGGTGCCGTGAACTTCATCACGACGATCATCACGATGCGCGCGCCCGGTATGACCATGTGGCGCATGCCGATCTTCTCGTGGAACACGCTCGTCACGAGCATCCTGATCCTCATGGCGTTCCCCGTTCTCGCCGCCGCGATCCTCGCCGCCGGCGCCGACCGCGTGCTCGGTGCGCACATCTACGACCCGGCCAACGGCGGCGTGCTCCTCTGGCAACACCTGTTCTGGTTCTTCGGTCACCCCGAGGTGTACATCATCGCGCTGCCGTTCTTCGGCATCGTCTCGGAGATCTTCCCGGTCTTCAGCCGCAAGCCGATCTTCGGCTACAAGACGCTCGTCTACGCGACGATCGCGATCGCTGCCCTGTCGGTGTCGGTGTGGGCGCACCACATGTACGTCACCGGCGCGGTGCTGCTGCCGTTCTTCGCCCTGATGACGATGCTCATCGCGGTGCCCACCGGCGTGAAGATCTTCAACTGGATCGGCACGATGTGGCGCGGCTCGATCACGTTCGAGACGCCGATGGTCTTCTCGCTCGGCTTCTTGGTGTCGTTCGTCTTCGGTGGTCTCACCGGCGTGATCCTCGCCTCGCCCCCGCTCGACTTCCACCTCTCCGACTCGTACTTCGTCGTCGCGCACTTCCACTACGTGGTGTTCGGCACGGTCGTGTTCGCGATGTTCGCCGGCTTCTACTTCTGGTGGCCGAAGTGGACGGGTCGGATGCTCAACGAGCGTCTCGGTATGGTGCACTTCTGGATGCTGTTCATCGGCTTCCACATGACGTTCCTCATCCAGCACTGGCTGGGCGTGGAGGGCATGGTGCGCCGCTACGCGGACTACTCGGCGGCCGACGGCTTCACCTGGCAGAACCAGGTGTCCACGATCGGTGCGATGCTGCTCGGCGCCTCGATGATCCCGTTCTTCCTGAACGTGTGGATCACGGCGCGCAAGGCCCCGAAGGTCACCGTCA
The DNA here is from genome assembly GCF_015707995.1 of Microbacterium paulum. Lineage (GTDB taxonomy): Bacteria > Actinomycetota > Actinomycetes > Actinomycetales > Microbacteriaceae > Microbacterium > Microbacterium paulum. Next base: position 9,247 of record NZ_JAAGRY010000062.1, on the reverse strand, counting down.
ACGACCCGTGGGGCTACGGCGGATCGCTCGAGTGGGCGACCAGCTGCCCGCCGCCGCGCCACAACTTCACCTCGATCCCGCGCATCCGCAGCGAGCGTCCTGCGTTCGACCTGAACCACCCCGAGGCCGCCGTGCCGGTGGGCGTCGGTCCCGCGAAGGACGCGCCCGATGCGCCCGTGGTCGATGCGGCCGATGGAGAGGTGAAGTAAGTGAAGACCAACGTCAACCTCTGGTGGATCCTTGCCGGGTTCTTCTTCCTCTGCTTCGGCCTGTACACCGGCTGGAACATCATCGAGCACTCGAGCCTGCCGTGGTACCACGCGATCGAGTGGGTCGGCAGTGTCACGCTGCTGTTCACGGCGTTCATGGCGATCATGATCGGCTTCTACGTCGACCGCGTGCACCGCGCGCAGGGCGGCGAGCTGCCCGAAGACGTGCTGACGAGCGACATCGACGACGGCGACCCCGAGATGGGCGAGTTCAGCCCGTGGTCGTGGTGGCCGCTCGTGCTCGCGTTCTCGGCCGCGCTCGGCATGATCGGCCTCGCCGTCGGCAACTTCCTGTTGCCGATCGCCGGCGCGGTCTTCGTGGTCGCGATCGTCGGCTGGGTGTACGAGTACTACCGCGGGTACTTCGCTCGCTGAGCTGAGCGCTCGCACCCTCGATGGCCCTCTCTTTGTCGGCCGGTGTCTGCAGTGACATCGGCGGGTACCGCGACGTCAACCAAGACGCGGCGTTCGTCGCGCCCTGGGGCGCGGGAGTGGCCGACGGTGTCGGCGGTGGGCCCGCGGGCGATCTCGCCTCAGCCGCTCTCGTGCACCGCCTGGTGGCCGGTAGCGAGCGGGTTCCGGATGCCTCGGCTCTCGCCGTGCGCATTCGAGAGGCCAACTGGGATCTCGGCGCGCACGTGCGCCGGGATCCGGCTCTCGCCGGCATGGCGACGACGTTCACCGCGGTGTGGTTCAGCGAACGCGGGGCCCTCCTCCTCGCGCATACCGGCGATTCTCGTGCCTACCTGTTGCGCGGGGGCGAACTGATCCGCCAGACCCGCGACGACTCTTTCGTGCAGACACTCGTGGAGCAGGGTCTCGTGCGGGCCGAAGACGCCATGACGCATCCGCGCCGCAACATCATCACGGCGTCGCTGCGCGGTGAGGCCACCGACCTCGTGCGTGTCGCGGAGCGGTACCCGGTGGCAGGCGACCGCTGGATGATCTGCAGCGACGGCGTGAGCGACTACCTGCCCGACGATGCGATCGGCGAGGTGCTGAGTGCCGCCCTCGACCCGCACGCGGCCGCACACGAGCTCGTACGCCTCGCGCTCGAGGCCGGCTCGCGCGACAACGTCACCGCGGTCGTCGCCGACGTCGTCGACGGTGCGGCGGCGCCGCGCCCCGTGCGTTTCGCCGGTGCGGCCGCCGCACGCTTCGCGGAAGAGCTCGACCCCGCCGTCTGACACGTGCGGGCCGGAGCGGCCGAGGTTTCAGCGGTCAGGGGCGCACGTACATGACGAGCGGGTCGAAGACGCGGGGGAGCGGGCCGTCGGCGCCCTCGACCGGGTAGCTCTCGCGCGCCCAGTACTCGTAACCCCCGATCATCTCGCGCACCGAAAAGCCGAGCTTCGCGAACTCGACGGCGCCCTTGGCGCCGGCGTTGCATCCCGGGCTCCAGCAGTACACGACGACGGGGACGGCCGGGTCGAACTCCGCCGCCCGGGCGGCGATGTCGCGATACGGCACGTGGACGGCGCCCACGGCGTGCCCCTGCGCCCAGGCATCCGCGCTCCGGACATCCACCAGCACGAACGCGTCACCGGCCTGCTGGGCGGCGTACACGTCGGAGGCGTCGGTCTCGTGGGTGAGCTTGGCGGAGAAGTAGACGAAGGCGTCGGTCATGCCTCTCACGCTAGGGCAACCAGAAAGCGGCGAGGAGGACCGTGACGGTCACTCCTCGCCGCTTGTCTGCCAGATGAGCGGTCAGTCCTTCTTCGGCTCGTCGTCCGGGATGATGATGTTCGACGGACGGTTGGCCGTCTCCGGGTTGTGACCGTCGTCGATCGGGTGGTGCGGGGCATCCGGAACGCCCGCGCGGTCGTGCATGCCCTGAAGCTCGAGGTTCTCTTCTTCGTCGATGTGCTCGAGCGTGTGGTGCGCGTGCGCCTCGGCGGCCTCGACCTCGGACTGCGTGACGGGAACCAGGCGGTCTTCGAAGAACCAGCGCGACAGCGAGGCGCGGAAGTTCTCGTGCCACGGAATGCGGCCCGCGTCGTTCGGGCGCACAACGAGCGGCGCATTCGTCTCGTAGTCGACCAGCTTGACGCGCTCGTAGGCGTCGACCGGCTGGTGAACCTCGATGTACTCGCCACCGGGCAGGCGCACGATGCGACCCGACTCGTAGCCGTGCAGCGCGATCTCGCGGTCCTTCTTCTGCAGTGCGATCGCGATGCGCTTCGCGATGAAGTACCCGAGGATCGGGCCGACGATCAGCAGCGCCTGCAGCGTGTGGATGACGCCTTCCATCGTGAGGTGGAAGTGGGTCGCGATGATGTCGGACGAGGCGGCCGCCCACAGCACGGCGTAGAAGATCACGCCGGCGACACCGATCGCGGTGCGCGTCGGGGCGTTGCGGGGACGCTGGGCGATGTGGTGCTCGCGCTTGTCGCCCGTGACCCACGCCTCGATGAAGGGGTAGATCAGCACCAGCACGATGAAGATGCCGATGATGCCGAGGGGCAGCAGGATGTTGAACGACCAAGTACGGTCCCACAGCACGAACTCGAGGTGCGGCGGAACGAGGCGCAGGGCGCCGTCGGCGAAGCCGATGTACCAGTCGGGCTGGGTGCCCGCCGAGACGGGGGAGGGGTCGTACGGGCCGTAGTTCCAGATCGGGTTGATCGTGAACAGCGAGGCGATCAGCACGATCACGCCGAAGGTCAGGAAGAAGAACCCGCCCATCTTCGACATGTACACCGGCATCATCGGGTAGCCCACGACGTTGCTGTTCGTGCGGCCCGGGCCGGCGAACTGCGTGTGCTTGTTGACGATCATCAGCATGAGGTGCACGGCGAGGAGCGCCACGAGGATCGCGGGCAGCAGCAGGATGTGCAGCGTGTAGAGGCGTCCCACGATCTGGGTGCCGGGGAACTCGCCGCCGAACAGCAGGAACGAGGTCCAGGTGCCGATCAGCGGGATGCCCTTGACCATGCCGTCGATGATGCGCAGACCGTTGCCCGAGAGCAGGTCGTCGGGCAGCGAGTACCCGGTGAAGCCCTCGGCCATCGCGAGGATGAACAGGATGAAGCCGATCACCCAGTTGAGTTCGCGCGGCTTGCGGAACGCACCGGTGAAGAAGACGCGCAGCATGTGCACGCCGATGCCGGCGACGAACACGAGCGCGGCCCAGTGGTGGATCTGACGCACGAGCAGGCCACCGCGGATGTCGAACGACAGTCGCAGGGTCGAGTCGAGTGCCGCCGACATCTCCACGCCGCGCAGCGGCAGGAACGACCCGGCGTAGTGGGTCTCGACCATGGATGCCTGGAAGAAGAACGTCAGGAACGTTCCCGACAGCAGCACGGCGACGAAACTCCACAGCGCGATCTCACCCAGCATGAACGACCAGTGGTCGGGGAAGATCTTGCGGCCGAGCTCTTTGACGAGGCCGGAGATGCTCGTGCGCTCGTCGATGTAGTTCGCCGCGCCCGCGACGAAACGGCCGCCGAGCGGCTTCTCGTCACGCCGATCGGTCGACGAGGGGGTCTCAGTGACGGTCGCGGTGCTCAATGACGCTCCCAGAAGCTCGGGCCGACGGGCTCGGTGAAGTCGCTCTGCGCGACGAGGTAGCCCTCGTCGTCGACGGTGATCGGCAGCTGCGGCAGCGGACGGGCGGCCGGGCCGAAGATCACGGCCGCGGAGCGCGACACGTCGAACTGCGACTGGTGACAGGGGCACAGCAGGTGGTGCGTCTGCTGTTCGTACAGGGCCACGGGGCATCCGACGTGCGTGCAGACCTTGGAGTAGGCGACGATGCCGTCGTAGCTCCACTCGAGCTTGTTGTGCTCGGCGGGCAGCTGCTCGGGGAGCAGGCGCATGAGCAGCACGATGGCCTTCGCCTTCTCTTCGAGGTAGCCGTCGTGGTGGCTGAGGTCGGCGAGCGAGGCGGGGATGACGTGCACGGCCGAGCCGAGTGTCAGGTCCGCGGCGCGGATCGGCCTACCGGACGGGTCGTGGGCGAGGCGCTCGCCCTTCTTCCACATGGTGTGGCTGAGGAGCGCGACCGGGTCACCCGCGATGGGGTTCTCGGGCGAGCTCTCGGGCGCCAGACCGCGGAAGAGCGTGATGCCCGGCAGGATCGAGGCGACGAGCGCGGCGATCAGCGATCCGCGGATGGCGGTGCGACGCCCGAAGCCGGACTCTTCGTTGGCCGCGCGGAAGACCTCGACAGCGCCTTCGCGCGTCGCGTCACGACCGCGCGTCGCGTGCCGCGGCTCGATGAACTCGCGGTCGCTCATGACGGCCTTCGACCAGTGGATCGCGCCGATGCCGATCGCCAGCAGCGCGAGCGCGATGCCGAGACCGATGAAGAGGTTGTTGTGGCGGATGTCGACGATCTGCCCGCTCTCGATCGGGAAGAGCATGTAGGCCGCGACGGCCCAGATGCTGCCCGCGAGGGAGAGGTAGAAGCGCGTGTAGACGGTGCGGACGGCGCGCTTCATGGCGGCCGGATCCTTGTCGGTGATGCGCTCCCGGTGCGGGGGCAGTCCCGGGTTCTGCACAGGGTCGTCGACGGTGACGGCGAGCCCGGAGGAGGGCTTCCATGAAGCCCTCTCGTGCTCGAGCGCGTCTTCCTCGTGTGCCATGGTGCGTCCGTTTCCTACGTCAGTGCCGATATCCACAAATGCCCGATCAGTTCGACTTCGCCGTGATCCACACGGTGAGGCCGATCAGGCTCCCGATGCCGAAGATCCAGATGAACAGACCCTCCGACACGGGGCCGAGCGAGCCGAGGGAGAGACCGCCCGGCGACTCGTTCTGCTGCAGGAAGAGCAGCGACGAGATGATGTCGCGCTTCTCGTCCTGGGTGAGGGTCATGTCGTTGAAGACCGGCATGTTCTGCGGGCCGGTCACCATCGCCGCGTACATGTGCAGCGGGCTGGTGCTCGTGAGCGCGGGCGCGTACTTACCCTCGGTGAGCGCACCGCCGGCCGCAGCGACGTTGTGGCACATGGCGCAGTTGATGCGGAACAGCTCCGCGCCGTTGGCGACGTCGCCCTTGCCGTCGAGGATCTTCTCGTCGGGGAAGGTCGGGCCGGGGGAGGTCGACTGGACCCACTTGGCGATCGCGAGGATCTGGTCCTCGGTGAACTGCTCCGGCTTCTGCGGCGCCTGCGGGCCCTGCATCTGCAGAGGCATCCGGCCCGTCGACATCTGGAACTCGACCGCGAGCTCGCCGACGCCGTACAGCGACGGACCGTCGGCGGTGCCCTCGAGGTTCAGGCCGTGGCAGGTGGCGCAGTTCGCCTGGAAGAGCTTCTTGCCGTCTTCGGCGGTGAGCGCGGTGGAGGCCGTGGCGGGCTCGGTGGCAGCCATCGCCGCCGAGGCGCCGGCGTAGATGCCGCCGGTCACGAGCAGGCCGATGCCGATCAGCGCGGCCGCGGCCCACTTGCTGCGGCGGCCGGTCTTCTGGCGCGGGGTCTTCGAAGGCATGGAAGTAGTCAGCTCCGCTCTCACTTGACGACGTAGATGACGAAGAACAGGACGATCCAGACGACGTCGACGAAGTGCCAGTAGTACGACACGACGATCGCCGAGGTCATCTCTTTACGGCCGAAGTTCTTCACGGCGAAGGCGCGGCCGATCACGAGCAGGAAGGCGATGAGCCCGCCCGTCACGTGCAGCGCGTGGAAGCCGGTGGTCAGGTAGAAGGCCGACGCGTACGAGTTTGCGCTGATCGGCAGTCCCTCGGCGACGAGCGTGGCGTATTCCCACACCTGGCCCGACACGAAGACGGCGCCCATGAGGAAGGAGAGGAAGAACCACTCGACCATGCCCCACTTGCGGAACTGCCAGAACGACCCGGTGCGGTAGGGCTGGAAGCGCTCGGCGGCGAAGACGCCGGCCTGCGCGGTGAACGAGGACAGCACGAGGATCAGCGTGTTCACGGCCGCGAACGGCACGTTGAGGTCGCCGGTGCTCTCGGCCCAGAGGTCGGGGGAGGCGTTGCGCAGGGTGAAGTAGATCGCGAACAGGCCGGCGAAGAACATGACCTCGCTGCCGAGCCACACGATGGTGCCCACAGCGACCGGATCCGGTCGCTTGACGGAGCGCAAGGCCTGGGAATAGGTCGCTGGAGTGGTCGTCACGCTCCCCATTATGGCTGATGTGGCGCTCAGTTTTCGCATCCCTGAAGGTGTCTGCGCGATGCACCGGACTTTCGGGGGCATCGGAACGCGCTCGGAGCGGGCCGCGAGTGTGCTGACAGTCTGCCGATAGGATCGACGCTCATGGCGGAGCTCTTCTCGTGGCCGGAAATCCTCACCACGATCCTCGATCGGCGTGACCTCAGTGTGTCAGAGGCAACGTGGGCGATGCGGCAGGTGATGTCGGGCCGCGCGACCCCCTCTCAACTGGGCGGATTCCTGCTCGCGCTCCGCGCGAAGGGCGAGACGGTCGACGAGATCGTCGGGTTCCGCGACGCGATCCTCGAGGCGGCCCTCCCGCTTCCCGTTCCCGCCGAGGTGCTAGACATCGTCGGCACCGGCGGCGACCGGTTCGGCACCGTCAACGTGTCGACGATGTCGGCGATCGTGGCGGCGGCCACAGGCATCCCGGTCGTCAAGCACGGCAACCGCGCGGCCAGCTCGGCATCCGGCTCCTCCGACGTGCTGGGGGCGCTCGGTATCGACCTGACGCTCTCGCCCGAGCGGGTGTCGGAGGTGCTCGCCGAGGTCGGCATCACCTTCGCGTTCGCGTCGGCGTTCCACCCGGGCTTCCGCCACGCGGGACCGACGCGGTCCGAGCTCGGCGTGCCGACGGTCTTCAACTACCTGGGGCCGCTCTGCAACCCGGCCCGCGCCGAGGCCAACGCGGTCGGGGCCGCGAGCCTCGATCGGGTTCCGCTCATCACCGGGGTCTTCCAGACGCGCGGCGCGACGGCGCTCGTCTTCCGCGGCGACGACGGACTCGACGAACTGACCACGACGGGGCACAGCCGGTTGTGGGAGATCAGCCGAGGTGACGTGCACGAGCACGACATCGACCCGCGTGACATCGGCATCCCCTTGGCCGACATCGACGACCTGCTCGGCGCCGACGCCGCCCACAATGCCGAGGTGGTGCGCCGCGTGCTCGACGGGCAGACAGGGCCCGTGCGCGACATCGTGCTGCTGAACGCGGCCGCGGGGATCGTCTCGTACGAGCTCTTCCGCGACGCGACCCAGGTGCAGCGGCCCATCCTCGAGCGGCTCGCCCAGGCGCGCGACCGCGCCGCGGCGGCCATCGACGACGGCTCGGCGGCCGGGGTGCTGACGCGCTGGGTCGAGGCCACGCAGCGGGGCGCCGACGCGGGCGACGAGGCCTGACCGCACCGCTCGCCGGGTTTTCTCCGGTGTTTTCTCTGGCGCCTGTCGTGGGGCGGCGGATACGTTGATCTCAACATCCCGGCATCCCCAGAGAGGAACGCCCCCATGTCAGACGAAGTCGTCGTCACCGCCGACACCATCGAACCCCCTCAGAAGAAGGTCGGCATCGTCAAGGCCGCGGGGGTGCTCGGCATCTTGGGCGGCATCGTCTTGATCATCGTGGGCGTCGTCGTGTGGGTGATGGTCTCGTCGCAGCTGCGCGCCGAGAACATCACGGTGCCCGATGACGCGATGGCGTTCCAGGGGCAGACCGTCGCCGGGCCGTTCACGGCGTACGTGCAGGCCGACATCATCCAGCACCACGCCCTCAAGATCTCGGGCGGCAAGACCTACGCCGAGCTCGCGCAGGACGACCCGGTACGCACCACCATGATGAACGCCTCGTTCCTGCGCACGTCGCTGTTCACCTCGGTCGTGTCGTTCGGTGTCGCGGCGTTCGCGATCGGCATCGGCATCCTGTCGATCCTGTTCGGCTGGGCGCTGAGCCGCCTGGCATCCGTTCCCGTCATCGTCCGCCGTTCGACGGTGACGCGAGCCTGAGGCTCCCTTCCTTCCTTCCGTCCGAGGGGCCCGCGCGTGAGTGCGGGCCCGTCGTGCATTCCCCGCCCCGGAAGCCTGGGAGACCATGGAACCCATCGACGCGCTCACCGAGATCGCCGCGCTGCTCGAGCGCGAGCGCGCCTCGCGGTACCGGTCGAAGGCGTTCCGCGCCGCGGCGGCGGCGATCGCGGGGCTCGATCGCGATGAACTGTCGGATGCCGCGTCGTTGCGCCGGCGCGCGGGCATCGGCGACTCGACGTTCGCCGTGATCCAGCAGGCGCTCGCGGGCGAGGTGCCCGACTACCTCGCGCAGCTTCGGGCTCGGTACGCCCCCGCGCGGTCGGCGCTCCGGGCCCTGCTGCGCGGAGACCTGCACTGCCACTCCGACTGGTCGGACGGCACGACGCCCATCGCCGACATGGTGACGGCCGCTCGCGCGCTCGGCCACGAGTACCTCGCCCTCACCGACCATTCCCCGCGGCTGCGCGTCGCGAACGGGCTGAGCGCGGAGCGGCTGCGGGAACAGCTCGGCGTCGTCGCGGGGCTGAGCGGTGACGGATTCACGCTGCTCAGCGGCATCGAAGTCGACATCCTCGACGACGGCGCGCTCGATCAAGACGACGTGCTGCTTGGCGAGCTCGACGTCGTGGTCGCCTCCGCGCACTCGAAACTGCGGATGGATGCCGCGGCGATGACGCGCCGGCTCGTCGCGGCGGCATCCCACCCCCGCGTCGACGTGCTCGGTCACGTCACGGGGCGGCTCATCGCGGGGGAGCGCGGGACGCGCCCGCCCTCGACCTTCGACGCCCGCGCGGTGTTCGACGCGTGCGCGGCGCACGGGGTCGCCGTGGAGATCAACGCGCGACCCGAGCGCGAAGACCCACCCGACGAGCTCATCGCGGTCGCGCTCGAGGCCGGATGCCTGTTCGCGATCGACTCCGACGCGCATGCGCCCGGCCAGCTCGGGCTGCTCGACGAGGGTGCAGCACGCGCGGAGCGCGCCGGGGTGCCGCCCGAGCGCATCGTCACGACGTGGCCGCTCGACCGCCTGCGGGCCTGGACCGCGCG
>NZ_JAAGRY010000061.1 GCF_015707995.1 Microbacterium paulum | reverse complement strand
GCGAGCCGGGCATCGAGGTGGTGCAGCGGCTCACCGGGCTCGCCGAGCGCATCGCCGCGGCAGACCTCGTCGTCACGGGGGAGGGGAGCCTCGACGCGCAGAGCCTCGGCGGCAAGACCCCGCTCGGCGTCGCGGCTGCCGCCCGCGCGGCATCCGTTCCGGTGGTCGCCGTGTGCGGCCGGACGACCCTCGAGCCCGCAGCGCTCGCCGCGGCCGGCTTCGTCGCTGTGTACGCGCTCGCCGATCTCGAACCCGATCCGGCCGTGAGCATGGCCGAGGCGCTGCCGCTGCTGCAGCGCGTCGGGCGCCTCATCGCCGAAGACCTCGCCCGGGGTCGCTTCGCGGGAGACGACTCATCCGTCGGATCGGCGGGGCGGGAGTAGCCGGTTGGTGCTCGGGAGGTGACACCTGCACCACCGCTCCGACGGATGGTGGGGGAGCGGGATCGGCATCGGCCCCGGCCCCGGGCAGCGGCGAGGGCGGCAGCCCTGCGGTCCCGACGGGCGGGGAGGCGCCCGTGCTGCCGGTGCGAGCTCATCCGTCGGATCGGCGGGGCGGGAGTAGCCGGTTGGTGCTCGGGAGGTGACACCTGCACCACCGCTCCGACGAATGGTGACGCATCGGCCCAGGCTGGCGGCCCCGGCGCCGCCGCACGGTCCCCGCGCGCGGCGGGAATAGGATTCTGGGGTGGCAGGCAGCACCCGCAAGAAGAAGCACACCGGCACCAAGAGCGGTCCGCAGAAGCAGAAGCCGCACGGCAACCCGCAGCGTGCGCACGTCTCGCGCGACCCCGCGCACGTCGCACCGGCGACGGCGCGCGACTGGATCGGCGCGGCGCGCCTGCGCACCCTGCCTCTCGCGATCGCCCCGGTCATCATCGGCACGGGAGCGGCCCTCATCACGCGCACCGAGTTCCACTGGGTGATCGCGCTGTGCTGCCTGGTCGTGGCGGTCGCCCTGCAGATCGGTGTGAACTACGCCAACGACTACAGCGACGGCATCCGCGGCACCGACGACGAGCGCGTCGGCCCCGCCCGCCTCACCGCCTCGCGCAAGGCCGCACCGCGCACGGTGCTGGCGGTCGCCCTCACGTGGTTCGCGATCGCCGCGGTCGCCGGCACCGCGATCGTCGTGCGCACGGGCCACTGGTGGCTGCTGCTGGTGGGCGCCGCGTGCGTCGTGGCCGCGTGGTTCTACACCGGCGGAAGGCGTCCGTACGGCTATGCCGGGTTCGGAGAGCTGTTCGTCTTCGTGTTCTTCGGCCTCGTCGCGACGGTCGGTACGACGTACGTGCAGGCAGACTCCGTGCCGCAGGAGGCGTGGTGGGGTGGCACGGTCGCGGGCCTGCTCGCGTGCGCCGTGCTGCTCGCGAACAACCTGCGCGACATCGACCAAGACCGCCTCGCCGGCAAGAAGACCCTGACCGTCCGGATCGGAAAGCGCGCCACGCAGGTGCTCTACACCGTGCTCGTGCTCGTCGCCTTCGGGATCGTCGCGTTCCTCGCCCAGGTGTATCCGCTCGCGTGGCTCGGCCTTCTCGCCCTCATTCCGGCAGCCTGCGCGATCCTTATCGTCTGGACCTACCGCGCCCCGCGCGAGCTCGTCGTCGCCCTCGGGCTGACGTCGCTCACCTCGCTCGCCGTCGCGGGCTTTCTCTGCTGGGCGTTCGTCGGCTGACGAGAGACCGCAGCTGACGCAGCGCGCGCCGCGCCCTCAGTCGGTCGGGCGAGTGGATGCCACGTCTTGCGCCGCGGCATCCTCGACGTCTTCGTCGGTGACCTTGCGCGAGCGGCGCTCGCCGAGGCCCGCGGTCATGTCGGCCAGCGGTCGGCGCAGGAACAGCGTCGACAGGCTCAGCCCGATGAGCGCGGCGAAGATCGCCGAGAGCCAGTAGTACTCGCGCATGACGGGCAGGAGCATCATGAGGCCGAACGGCACCAGGAACGCCGCGAGACGCAGCACGGTATAGACGAGGGCCGAGCGAGCACGCATGCTCCCAGCTTACGCTCGGCCGAGCGGGCCGCCCACGGGCCGCGCCGCGCGGTGCGCGCGCCTAGGATGGAAGCGTGGTGCGCGTGCTTCTGCCGGTGGTGCTGCTGCTGATCGCGTTCTGGGTCTACAGCATCGTCGACTGCGCCCTGCTGCCGCCCACGCGTCACCGCGGGGTGAGCAAGCCGGTGTGGATCCTCATCGTCGTGCTGCTGCCGGTTCTCGGCGGCATCCTGTGGTTCGTCGTCGGTCGCGGCCGTCAGCGCCAGGCGCCCGTGTACAAAGCCCCCGACGACGATCTCGAGTTCCTCGGCAGCATCGGCTCGATCAGCGATCAAGACGAGCGCATCCGCCGTCTCGAGGCCGAGCTCGCCGCCCTCGACGCCGAAGACGCCGACCCCGACCGGCCCGGCACTCCCTCCTCGCCCGCCTCCGACGACGACGGCGAGGGCCCGTCGCGCGGTGCGCGCGGCTGACATGGCCTCGGCACGCCAGGCGGCGCCCGCGACCGACGCCGCCGCCGCCCTGCTCGGCAGGCTCGTCGAACGGGGCGTCCGCCACATCGTCGTGAGCCCCGGCTCGCGCTCGCAGGCTCTCGCCCTGGTCGCTGCCGAGCTCGAGGCGCGCGGCCTGGCATCCGTGCACGTGCGCATCGACGAGCGGGTCGCAGGGTTCACGGCGCTCGGCATCGGGCGCGAGAGCCGGATGCCTGCCGTCGTTCTCTGCACGTCGGGCACGGCGGTGGCGAACCTGCTGCCCGCGGCGCTCGAAGCCCACCACGCGGGCGTGCCGATGCTGCTGCTGACCGCCGACCGCCCGCCCGAGCTGCGCGGCGTCGGCGCCAACCAGACCACCCGCCAGCCCGGCATGTTCGCGCCGAGCGTGCGTTTCGAGACCGACCTGCCGGTGCCGTGCGAGACCGACGACGACGGTGCGGGCGAGCAGTCCGACATGCTCCGCGCCGTCGCCGACGAGGCGCTCGCAGCGGCGCTCGGCGCGGGCACGCGGCAGGCGGGTCCCGTGCATCTGAACCTGCCGTACCGCGAGCCGCTGGCCGGTGCGCTGCCGGACTGGCTCGGCGCCCCGACGACGACGCTCATCGCCGCAGACCCCGGTCCCGACGACGCTCCCGCCCCGCCCGTGGTCGAGCAGCGGCTGTCGGGTGCGCTCTACCAGGGCGGCGGTGGCATCGGCGAGTCCGACCTGCCGAGCGATCGCGACCTCGATCCGCACGTGCTCGAGCGCGGTCCCCGCACGGTCGTCGTCGCGGGGGCGGATGCCGGGGCCGCCGCCGAAGCGCTGGCGCACGCGGGCGGGTGGCCGCTCGTCGCCGAGATCGTCTCGGGCGCGCGTTTCGGGCGGAATCTCGTGCACGGCTACCGGGCGCTGCTCGCCGACGCCGAACTGGGCGGCCGCATCGAACGGGCTATCGTGTTCGGGCATCCGACGCTCAGCCGTGAGGTGACGGCCCTGCTCTCGCGCCCCGACGTCGAGGTCTACGCCGTGCGCGGGCCGGGGGAGCCGCTCAACCTCAACGATGCGACGACAGCGGTCGACGCGGTGATCGCCGCGGTCGGCGACCAAGACCGGGAATGGTTCGGCGCCTGGATGCGCGCGTCGCGCGCGGCTGCCGTCGACCTCGCCCCCGCCGCCCCCGATGCCGACGCCCTGGCATCCGCCGTGCCGAAAGAACGTCTCGGGGCGATCGCCGCCGAACTCGACGTGCTGCGGGCTCCGATCGACCGGGCGACGCTCGTCGACGCGGTGTGGCGGGCGACGTGGCCGCACGATCGGCTGCTGTTCGCGTCGTCGCGGCTCGTGCGCGTGGCCGACCAGGTGCTCGCGGGCAAAAAGGTTCCCGTGCACGCGAACCGCGGGCTCGCCGGCATCGACGGCACGATCGCGACGGGGCTCGGCGTCGCCCTCACGAGCCAGTCGACGGGTGGCGCGGGGGTGACGCGTGTCGTCATCGGCGACCTCGCGCTGCTGCACGACGCGGGTGCGCTGCTGCAGCCCGCCGGAGAGCCCGCACCGCGCATCCAGGTGATCGTCGGCAACGACGGCGGCGGCACGATCTTCGACGGGCTCGAGGTCGCGCAGACGGCGTCGGCGGCGGCGATGGACCGCGTGCTCTACACGCCGCAGAACGTGCGCGTCGACCTGCTGGCTGCGGCCTACGGCTGGGAGTACGTGCGCGCGACGACCCGCACCGAGCTCGATCAGGCGCTCGTGGCGCCGGTCACCGGCCGCCAGCTCATCGAGGTGGCACTGGCACGGTGACACGGCAGTCCGCCATCATGGCTGAATGACTGCGAAGAGCCAGACCCATTGGACGGATGACCCCGCCGATCTGCTGCGGGCGGGGCCGGGCTTCCGCCTCGACGCCGTCGACCCGCGGTCGACGCCCGGGTACGAGCAGCGGAAAAAGCGTGGCGCCGCAGACCTCGCGGCGGGCGTCGACGAGCTCGACGACCTGCAGGAGCGCCTCTACGCCCAATCGCGCGTCGTCGACGGCTCGCCCGCGGTGCTCCTCGTGCTGCAGGGGATGGACACCGCCGGCAAGGGCGGCATCGTGCGCCACGTGATCGGCGCGGTCGACCCGCAGGGGGTGTCGCTCGCGGCATTCAAGAAGCCGACCCCCGAAGAGCTCGCGCACGACTTCCTCTGGCGCGTCGAGAAGCGCGTGCCGGAACCGGGGTTCATTGGCGTGTTCGACCGGTCGCACTACGAGGACGTGCTGATCGGGCGGGTCCGCCACCTCGCCGATGACGCCGAGATCGAGCGGCGCTACGGCGCGATCAACGCCTTCGAGAAGGGGCTGGTCGACCGGGGAATCCACATCGTCAAGGTGATGCTGCACATCTCGTCGGACGAGCAGAAGGCGCGCCTGGCCGAGCGCCTCGACCGCCCGGACAAGTATTGGAAGTACAACCCCGCCGACGTGGACGAGCGGGCGCTGTGGCCGCAGTACATGGATGCCTACCAGACGGTCTTCGACCGCACCTCGACGCCCGACGCACCCTGGTTCGTCGTGCCCGCCGACCGCAAGTGGTACGCGCGGCTCGCAGTGCAGGCGCTGCTGCTCGACGCCCTCGAAGACATCGACCCGCAGTGGCCCGCCGCCGACTTCGACGTCGCGCTCGAGAAACGCCGCCTCGCAGCGACCTAGTGCGCCGCATCCGGTCACCGCGCGTGCTGCCCCGTCCCCGCGCTCGCTGCCCGGTCTCCGAACGTGCTGGCCGGTGCCCGAGCGTGCCCGGTCCCCGAGCTTGTCGAGGGGCGTCAGGCGAGGGCGTCGACGATGGGGCGGAACTTCACCCGGGTCTCGAGCAGTTCGGCCTCGGGATCGCTGCCCGCGACGATTCCCGCGCCGGCGTGGGCCGTGAACGGGATGCCCGTGTCGTCCGCCCCGGCGAGGTCGAACTGCGCTCCGCGCAGCGCGATCGCCCACTCGCCGTCGCCGTGCGCGTCGACCCAGCCGACCGGCCCCGCGTAGCGACCCCGGTCGGACGGCTCGATGCGCACGATGGCCGCGAGCGCGGCATCCGTCGGCGTTCCCGCCACCGCGGCCGTCGGGTGCAGCACCGCGATGAGGTCGAGCACCGACGTGTCGGCCGCCGTCGTCGCCTCGACGTCGGTCGCGAGGTGCCACACGTTCGGCAGCGCGAGCGTGAACGGCTGCTCGCTCGCCGCGAGGGCCGACGTGTGCGGGGTGAGCGCGTCGACGAGGCTGCGCACGGCGTACCCGTGCTCGTCGAGGTCTTTGACACTGGATGCCAGGGCGAGCGCCGCCTCGCGATCGGCGTCGGGGTCGGCACCCCGGGCGACGGTGCCGGCGAGCACACGCGCGGTGACGGTGCCGCCCGCGACCGTCACGAGGGTCTCGGGGCTCGCGCCGATGAGGCCGTGCACGGCGTAGACCCACGTGTCGGGGTAGCCCGAGGCGAGCGAGCGCACGAGGCGGCGGAGGTCCGACCCGGCGGGCACGGTGCCGGCGAGGTCGCGTGCGAGCACGACCTTGCTGACCTCGCCCGCGGCGATCGCCGCGAGGCCCGCGCGCACGGCGTCTTGATAGCCCTCGGGGGTGAGTGCGCCCGGGCCGACCGCCGCCGACCAGTGCGGGCCGAACGGCACGGGGGTCGGTTCGGTCGGGTCGGGCGCACCGGCATCCGGCAGCACCCACGTCGCCCACGTGCGATCGGCTGCGTGGCCGATCGTGAGCCGCGGCACCGTGAGCACGGCGGGAGATGCCGAGTGCGCGGCGAACGGCAGCGCCCCGAACGCGACGAGGCCCGAGCCGGGCGCCTCGACGTGATCGTCGACGTGCGCGGCGGCGGCGACCTCGCGCCAGCGGTCGGCGAGCGAGGCGGTATCGGTGCCCGCGGCGGTGAGGGTCAGGGCGTCGCCGACGCCGACGAGCCACGCGCCGCGCCGGCTCCAGACGAGCGGATCCGCGGGGTCGGCGTATTCGAGCAGGTCGCCGAGCGGCGCGATCTCGCGGGTCACGACGCGGAGTCCTGTCGTCGTGGGGGTCGCGTCGCTCACGTCCTTCAGCCTAATCCGGAGCGGTCCGGGCCCGAGCCGGTGCGGTTCTCGCGGGTGCGGACGCGGGCGTGGCGGCCTCGGTGCGTACTGTATTCAGTCTGCGCGCCGTGGCGCCAGCGCGCGGGGCGCGGGAACGCGCGGTGCCCGGCCCGGGCCGTGGCCGCAGAGACTGAATACGGTACGGGCGACGCGCGGCGCGGCGTAGGCTCGCGGCCATGACCGACGCACCCGCGCCCGCCCCTGAACGCCCCGCGCCGGGGAGCCGGCTCGTCTTCGACTGGCGCAAGTGGGACGGCTCGCCGCACTGGCAGCACGACTGCGTCTTTCTCGGGAGCGACCGCTGGGGCGACTGGGTGGGCCAACGGTCGGGGTGGCGCAGTGTCCGGCCGGGGCGCGACGTGACGGTCGACGTCGACAACGTCACGCTCATTTCGCCGTCGGGAGAATGGGCGGCCACCTTCAACCCCGCCCCCGCCTCGTACGCGATCTACATCGACATCGCGTGGGACGTGCGGTGGCAAGACGGCAGTCCCACCGGAATCGACATGGACCTCGACGTGATCCGCGCCCGCGACGGCCGCGGCATCTGGATCGACGACCGCGACGAGTGGGAGGAGCACCGCGTGCACTACGGCTACCCGCTCGACATCGTCACGCGCCTCGAGCAGGTGGCGCTCAACCTCGAACGAGCCGTCACCGAGGAGGGCGCCCCGTTCGACACGGCGACGGCGGTGCACTGGCTCGCGGCCCTCGACCGGCTCGCGCCCGCCTGACAGACCGGCCCGCCCCCAGCCGCCCCGCCCGCCCCTGCCGTCCGGCCCGCCCGCCTAGGATCGAACGGTGACCGAGCCCCACGCCGACCAGCCCCGCCCCGCCGACTCCGCAACGGCGGAGCACCGCGCAGACCTCGGCAAAGACCCGTCGCGCGTGAGCGGCATGTTCGACGAGGTCGCGAGCGGCTACGACCGCACCAACACCGTGCTGAGCCTCGGGCAGGACAAGCTGTGGCGGGTGGCCACGACGCGCGCCGTCGCGCCGCGCCCCGGCCAGCGCATCCTCGATCTCGCCGCCGGCACCGGGGCGAGCTCGGTGGCCCTGGCCCGCAGCGGCGCCGAGGTGGTGGCGGGCGACTTCTCGCCCGGCATGATCGCCGAGGGGCGCCGCCGGCACGGCCACGTGCCGAACGTGACGTTCGTCGAAGCGGATGCCACGTCGCTGCCGTTCTCGGACGGCGAGTTCGACGCGGTCACGATTTCGTTCGGGCTGCGCAACGTGAACGACCCCAAGAAGGCGCTCGCCGAGATGCTGCGGGTGACCGCCCCCGGCGGGCGGCTCGTGATCTGCGAGTTCTCGCACCCGCAGAACGTCGCGTTCGCGGGCCTGTACCGCTTCTACAACGACCGCGTGCTGCCGGTCGTCGCGAAGACCGTGAGCTCGAACGCCGACGCCTACGACTACCTGAACGAGTCGATCCGCGACTGGCCCGACCAGAAGACGCTGTCGGGGTGGATCCGTGATGCCGGGTGGGCGCAGGTCGCGCATCGCGACCTCACCTTCGGCATCGTGGCGCTGCACCGCGCTGTCAAGCCGCTCGCGTGACCGTCCGCGTGCGGGCGTGCCCCGGTAGGCTGGGACCGTGACTGCAAGCCTTCCCGCCGGTGCCCATGCCTCGGGCGAGCGCCTCTCGGCGCAGCTGGGCCTGACCGAGCGTGTGCTGGCCGGACCGCGCATGCGCAAGCTGCTGCGGGTCGTCGAAGACGGTCTCGACCGCGTCGAGCAGACGCTCGCGCGCGAGCTGAAGGTCTCGGACACCCTCGCCGACGCGACCACCCGTTACCTCTACGAGGCCGGCGGCAAGCGGGTGCGTCCCATGCTGACGCTGCTGACCGCCGAGCTCGGCGAGGGCGCCATCGACGACGTGATCGCGGGCGCCACGGCGCTCGAGATGACCCACCTCGGCTCCCTGTACCACGACGACGTCATGGATGGCGCCGACGTGCGCCGCGGGGTGCCGAGCGCGCACGCGGTGTGGGGCAACAACGTCGCGATCCTGACCGGAGACCTGCTGTTCTCCCGTGCGAGCCAGCTCATGGCGCAGATCGGCGAGCGCGCGATCCGGCTGCAGGCCGACACGTTCGAGCGCCTCGTACTCGGTCAGATGCACGAGACCGTGGGCCCGCAGGCCGGCGAAGACCCGGTGGAGTTCTACCTGCAGGTGCTGGCCGACAAGACCGGTTCGCTGATCGCGGCATCCGCCCACGCCGGCGTGCTGTTCTCGGATGCCTCGTCGGAGTACCGCGACCCCGTGCGCCAGTACGGCGAGAAGGTCGGGGTGGCGTTCCAGCTGCTCGACGACGTGATCGATCTGTCGCCCGACCCCGACGAGACCGGCAAGGTGCCCGGAACCGACCTGCGCGCGGGCGTGCCGACCATGCCGTATCTGCTTCTCGGGCGGTCGGGTGATCCGGCCTCGCGGGCGCTCAAGGCGACGATCGACGACGGTGTGCTGCGGATCGCCGATGGCGCCGACCCCGCGATCCTCGACGACGCGATCACCGCCCTGCGCGAGCACCCGGCGACCGAGGCCACGCGCCGGCAGGCGTACGAATGGGCCGATGCCGCGGTGGCGGCGATCGACCCGCTTCCGGCCGGCGTCGTGCGCGACGCACTCGTGCGGCTCTCGCACGTCATCGTCGACCGCTCCAGTTGAGGCATCCTCGACCGTCTCGACACGCTCACGACACCATCAGGGATCGACTCGCGGTCCCGCACTGCAAAGGAACACCATGACCAAGCTGAGGCTGGCCATCGTCGGCGCGGGTCCCGCCGGCATCTACGCTGCGGACATCCTGCTGAAGGCCGAGCGCAAGTTCGACGTGTCGATTGACCTGTTCGACCACCTGCCCGCCCCGTACGGCCTCGTGCGTTACGGCGTCGCGCCCGACCACCCGCGCATCAAGGGCATCATCAATGCGCTGCGCGACGTGCTCGACCGCGGGGACATCCGCATCTTCGGCAACGTGCGCTTCGGCGAGGACCTCACCCTCGAGGACCTCAAGCAGCACTACAACGCCGTCATCTTCGCGACCGGCGCGATCCGCGACGCCGCGCTCGAGATCCCCGGGATCGACGCGGTCGGCTCTTACGGGGCCGCCGACTTCGTCAGCTGGTACGACGGGCACCCCGACTTCCCGCGCGAGTGGCCGCTGGATGCCGCGTCGGTCGGCGTCGTCGGCGTCGGCAACGTCGCCCTCGATGTGGCGCGCGTGCTCGCCAAGCACGCGGAGGACCTGCTTCCCACCGAGATCCCCGCCAACGTGCAGGCCGGGCTCGAGGCATCCGCTGTCACCGATGTGCACGTGTTCGGCCGTCGCGGCCCGGCGCAGGTGAAGTTCACGCCGCTTGAGCTGCGCGAACTCGGTGAGCTCCGCGACGTCGACATGGTCGTGTACGACGAGGACTTCGACTACGACGAGGTATCCCAGGCCGCGATCGCGTCGAACAAGCAGGTGATGGTCATCGACCGGGTGCTGCAGTCGTGGCGCAAGCGCGAATCGGTCAACAATCAGGGCGGGACGGCGTCGCGCCGACTGCACCTGCACTTTTGGGCGAAGCCGGTCGAGGTGCGCACCGATGACGACGGCCGCGCGGCGGCGCTCGTGTACGAGCGCACCCGCCCCGACGGGCAGGGCGGCGTCGAGGGCACGGGCGAGCTGCGCGAGATCCCGCTGCAGCAGCTGTACCGGGCCGTCGGCTACTTCGGGTCGCCCCTGCCCGGCGTGCCCTTCGACAAGAAGCACGGCGTGATCCCGAACCACGAGGGTCAGGTCCTGCGCAAGGACTCGAACGAGCGCGTCCCCGGCGTCTACGCGACGGGCTGGATCAAGCGCGGTCCGGTCGGTCTCATCGGACACACGAAGTCGGATGCGATGGAGACGGTCAGTCACCTCATCAACGACCAGGGGTCGTGGTGGCAGCCGGCCGACCCGTCGCCCGAGGCGATTCCGGCGCTTCTCGCCGAGCGCGGCGTGGCCTGGACCGACCTCGACGGCTGGCACCGGCTCGATGAGCACGAGATCGCGCTCGGCGCCCCGCACGGCCGTGCCCGCATCAAGGTCGTCGACCGCGACGAGATGGTGCGGGTCTCGCGGGCCGAGTAAGCCGCGCGGCGGCGTTCGGGAGGACATCGGCATTCGGGAGGACTCCTGAGCCGCATTCGCCCTCCGGAATGCAGAAGCCCTCCCGAAGCGGGCCGGCGGCGGACCGCCGCGGAGGCCTCGTTAGGCTGGCGGCATGACCGACGTGCAGAAATGGGTGCCCGACATCCTGGGTGCGCCGTTCGAACAGCTGACGCTGCTGCTCGGGACGGATGCCGAGGGTGACGTCGTCGCGACGCTCGTGCGGTCGCGGCCGCGCGCAGCGGCGCTCGCGCCCCTCGTCGACGTCGACGTCCTGTACGTACACGGCTGGTCGGACTACTTCTTCCAGACCGATCTCGCCCGCTTCTGGAACCGGCTCGGCGCGCGCTTCTACGCCCTCGACCTGCGCAAGTACGGCCGGAGCATGCGGCAAGGTCAGACGCCGGGCTATGTCGCGAGTCTCGACGAGTACGATGCCGACATCGCCGCCGCCCTCGACGCGATGCGCGGGCGCGCGCGCCGGTCGCCGCGGCGCCTCGTGCTGATGGGGCATTCGACGGGCGGACTGACCCTGAGCCTGTGGGCCGCACGTCACCCCGGCGAAGCGGCGGCGGTCGTGCTGAACAGTCCCTGGCTCGAGCTGCAGACCGGGGCCATCGGGCGGCAGGCGATCGCGCCGCTGGTCGCCGCGCGGGCGCGTTTCGATCCGCTCGGCACGAATCCCGTCGTCGACCTGGGGTTCTACACGCGCGCGCAGCGCGAGCTCGGTACGCTCCCGGACAGTCCCGAGGGATGGCGCCCCGAACGCGGCTTCCCGACGCATCCGGGCTGGCTCGCCGCGATCATGACCGGGCAACGCACGATCGCCGCCGGCGTAGACATCGACGCGCCCGTGTTCGTCCTGCTCTCGAAGGGGTACACGTCACCGATGCATTGGGCGCCCGCGATGACGTCCACCGACAGCGTGCTCGTGGTCGACGATATCGCGCGCGCCGCGACGCGAATCGGCCGGCGCGTCGGCATCCAGCGGATCCCCGACGCCATCCATGACGTCTTCCTGTCTGACCGGGAAGCGCGAGCGGCCGCCTACGCCGCGCTGCGGGCGTGGCTGCTCACGGGCGCGATGCCGCGTGCGATCTGAGCCGCTCGCCGCTTCGCCGGTCAGTGCCGCACACCGGCCCGCGTCCGGGCGTTTTCGCCGCGCAGGCGGCGGTACGGGTGGTCCTGCACGCGCTTGGTCGCGTCGGCGATCAGGGTCGCGCCGTGCTTCGACTTGCGCGCGAGCGACATGAGCCAGGCCGTCGTGCGGGCCGCGGAGCGGAGGTTCATCGGGCGTCCGTCGATGCCGTAGAGCAGGCGCGCCCACTCCGGGAGGATGCTGAGGACGCCGTCCTGCACGATGACCGTGGTCCAGACGGTGATCGGGTTGCCGCGGAGCACCGGCTTGCGCAGACCCCGCGTGACCTCCGCGGCCTCGACGCCCAGGGCGAGCCACGACGTCTGCGCGTCGATGTACGTCTCGAGGTCGGCCCAGGTGCGGGGGAGGAGGGACTCGTCCTCGATGCCGATGAGCCGGCCCGCGACGAGCTGCTCGACGACGAACTGCTCCACCTCGGCATCCGTCAGGGGCACACCGAACTGTCGGCTCGCGCGCACGAGCGCGTAGACGAAGGTGTTGTGGGTCCACGCGAGCCACTGCGGGTTGTCTGCCGCGAGCACCTCGCCCGTGTTCGGGTCGGTCCACCGGGCGTGCGCGTGCATGCGGCGCACGATCTCGCTCGCCTTGTCGGCGTGGGCCTTGTCACCGAACACGACGGTCTCGAAGTAGCGGCCGGTGCGCTCGTCGCGGCCCGCGGAGTCCTCGTGCGAGACGGTCGTGTTGTAGAACACGCGCATCATGAACGGGTTCAGCGCCTGCATCAGCAGCGCGGCCATGCCGCCGAGCTTGGATGCCGGGTCGGCGAAGACCCGCCACGAGACGCTGTCGGGGGCGAAGTAGCCGTCGTGCGTCGGCGTCGACGCCGCGGGGATTTCGGTCGTGCTCATGGGTGCTCCATTTTGGGGGACGGGGTACAAAGTTAGACTGTCTCTAAGTTGTACCATGGTCGCATGCCAGGGGAGGGACTGCGCGAGCGCAAGAAGCGCCAGACGGAGAACGCGATCGAGATCGCGGCCGTGCGGATCGCCCTGCGCGACGGGTTCGCGCAGGTGACCGTGCGCGAGATCTGCGCGCTCGCCGAGATCTCGCGCGCGACCTTCTTCAACTACATGCCCACGCGTGAGGCCGCGATCTTCGGCAAACCGATCGAGCTCATCGAGGCGGAATCCGCCGAGCGGACGCTCGCCGCGGCATCCACGACCGATGCCGTCAGCGCCGTCTACGTGCTCCTGCTCGCCTCCGTCGGGCACACGCGGATGAACCCCGCCGTCGCGCGCGGGCGGGCGCGCCTCGCGATGGAGCAGCCCGGAGCCCTGGAGCTGATCAAGAACCAGTACGCGCGCATCAGCACGCAGCTCACCGTCTACCTGAGCGGCTGGCTGAGCGTCCACCCCGAGTATCGGCGGCTGCCCGAGGCGAGCGTGCTCGAAGAGGCGTCGCTCGCCGTGGGCGTCGGCATGACCGCCATGGGCGCCGTCTTCGCCGTGCAGGAGGATGCCCCGGGCGACATCGAACTGTCGACGGCGGTCTTCCGGGCACAGCTCGACGCGATCGAGCGCCTGGCGGCGCCCGGCGTCAGCCCAGCAGCTCGCCCGGGTGGGTGAGGCGCCACCAATCGGTGGGCGGCTCGATCGTGCCGCGCACGCGGAGCGCGGCCGTGGTGTGCGCGGGGCCGGCGGTCCAGGTGACCGATCCGACCTGCTCGCCGTCGCGGTACTCCGTCGGGTTCGTGATGTCGGTGGCGATCATGATCGGGGTGTCCGACCAGGTACGCAGCGAGGCGGCGTCCGCGACAACCAATTGAGCGGTGGCGCCCCAGGCGGTCGTGTACGAACCGACGAGCGTCTCGGCGGAGACGAGGGGCACGTCCCGGAACCCGGCGCGGATGCTGTCGAGGAGGCCCAGCACCGCGGCATCCTGCGACGATCGCGAGGCGCCGCCGAGGGTGATGCCGGTGACGTCGAGGGGCTCACCGACGCCGGTGTCGACCGTCGCGGTGAACAGCAGGCTGAAGGTGCCCTCGCCGAGGTTGCCGGTCTTCAGACCGGTGACGCCCCCCTCGCCGAGCAGCGTGTTGGTGTTCGTGAGGTGCCCCGGCCCGGGCAGGGTGATGTCGGGGGTCGCCGCGATGGCGCGGATCGTCGAGTTCGCGGCGGCGAGTTGCGCGATGCGCAGGAGGTCGCTGGGCGTGCTGACGTTCCGGGGGCTGATGCCGGTCGGCTCGACGAGGGTCGTGCCGGTGAGGCCCTCGCGGGCGAGGTAGTCGTCCGTCGCTGACAGAAAGGCGCTGCGCGAACCGAACGCCCAGGTCGAGACGGCGTCGGCGTAGTTGCTCGCCGAGGGGATGAGCATGGTCGCGAGGGCGTCGCGCAGCGACATGGTGCTGCCGGTGGGCACTTCGGCGACCGCGGCGTCTTGCACGTAGTACTGGTCGTACAGGTCGTGGTCGGCCTTGCTGAAGGTGAGGGTGGGGCCGACGTCGCCGTCGGCGATCGGGTGCGCGTCGAGCACGACGAGCGCCGTGATGACCTTGCTGATGCTCGCAATGGAGCGTGCCCCGTCGTCACCGGCCGTGAGGCGCACCCCGTCTGCGCCGAGGTAGTCGGGGGCGCCCGTCACGGCGACGGCGGTCGCCCCCTCGGCCGGCAGCGCGAAGGTGGCGGCCTGGGTCGTCGGCGCCTCGAGGCTGCGGGTGGTCGCGACGGGGGAGGGGAGCGGTGCGTTCAGCGCCCAGAAGACGTAGCCGACGATGGATGCCAGGGCCACCGTCATCACGACGGTGACGGTGATCAGGGCGCGACGCACGAGGCGACGGCGCGCCGCGATCAGAGCCGGGTCGGGACCGTCCTGCTCATCGACCTCGAAGAGGTCGGCGAACTCGGACTGCAGGTCGGGGTCGCTCACGCCTCAGCGGTAGTTGACGAACTGCAGGTCGACGTCGAGGTCGGCGGCCTTCAGCAGGCGCTGGACTTCTTGCAGGTCGTCGCGCGACTTCGACTGCACGCGAAGTTCGTCGCCCTGGATCTGCGACTTCACCGACTTCGGGCCCTCGTCGCGAATGAGTTTGCCGATCTTCTTGGCATCCTCCGACGAGATCCCCTCTTTGAGCGTCGACGTGATGCGGTACTCCTTGCCGGATGCCTGCGGGTCACCCGACTCGAGCGACTTCAGCGAGATACCGCGCTTGATGAGCTTCGACTGGAACACGTCGAGGATCGCCTTCGCGCGCTCTTCGCTGTTCGCCTTGATGAGGATCGCATCGCCCGACCAGTCGATCGAGGCATCCGTGCCCTTGAAGTCGTAGCGCTGCTCGACCTCTTTGCGGGCCTGGTTCAGGGCGTTGTCCGCCTCCTGCCGGTCGATCTTGGAGACGACGTCGAACGAAGAATCAGCCATGCCGTCCAATCTACCCACCTCTCCCCGGCGAGGCATCTGGGTTGCGGCGCCGGGGTCCGGTGTTCATAACGTCGGAGATCCGACGCGGTTTTCGCCCTTCTGCCCCTCTATGGCCCTTCAAGGCCGCAGATCTCCGAGGTTATGAACACGTAGGTGCGATGCCTGGTCCGCCCTGTAGCCCGCGCGGGTGCGAGCCGCCGGTGTTTTAGACGCTGCTCGCCGCCGGGACCTCCATCAGGTGGAACCAGCGCCCGGTCGGGCGAAGCCGAGTCCATACGGGCAGAAAGTGCGGGTCCGACACGTGCCCGTCGAACTCGACGTCCGTCACGCCGCGCGCGGCGAGCACGTCGAGCGCGCGGCGCACGCAGCCTTCGACGAGGCGTTCGCCGTCGGCGGTGTGCGGCAAGACGGTCTCGGCCGTGACGATGGGTCGGTCGGAATCCCGGTAGACCATGCAGTTTGCGACGACCTGCCCACCGACCACCGCGACCGAGGTTGCCTCGGTATCGAGCTCGTCTGCCAGATCCTCGTTCAGCGCCGGTGCGAAGCGGGCGCGAGGTGTTCACAACCTCGGAGATCTGGCGCCGCGCCCGCGCTTTCGGGCCTCGGCGGGCCCTGTCGGGGCCAACACTCCGACGTTGTGAACGCGCAGGAGCTATGACCCCGCCGTACCTCCCGCGGCGACGTCAGGCCAGCCCGGCTTCACGGCGCGGTCGTCGGTGCGCAGCAGCTCGCCCGTCCACGCCTGGATCGGCGAGCCGTCGCGGTTCGGAATGCGGCCCGGCTGCGCGCCGGTGAAGCGGAAGCCGGTCTTCTGCGCGACCCGCAGCGAGGCGACGTTGCCGCGTGTGCACTCCCAGCGCACCCGATCGAGCTCGGTACGGGTGAACACCGCATCGGCGACTGTCTCGAGCGCTTCGGGCAGGATGCCTCGCCCGCGATACAGCGCGCCGAGCCAATACCCGACCATGCCGCCGTCGAGCCGCACGCTGATCACGCCGAGAAGGTCAGCCTCCCCGTGCTCGCGGATCGCCCACGTCCACTCGGTGTTCTGCGCCCACCCCTTCGGCACGTACTCCTCGACGAACCCCGCGGCATGCTGCCGCTCGTAGGGCCACGGCGTGACCATGAACCGGTCGAACACGGGCTCGGCGCAGAAGCGGGCGATGTCGTCGACATCGGCGGCGGTCGGCTGGTCGAGCGTGAGGCGCGCGGTCTCGAGCGGGAAGGCATCCATCATCCGATCGTAAGCACCCGCGGCCGGGCCGGCCCACCGCCGTAGGCCCGCTCATAGACTGGACCGATGCTGCCGCTCACCGAAGACCAGGTGCGCGCGGCGCTCGTGAACGCGACGCCCGACGAGCGGGAGCGGCTCTCCGTTCCGCTCTCGTTCGTGCTCGCCGACTGGGATCACCTCGACTTTCTGGCGTGGACCGACCCCGACAACCGCTCGCGCGGCTACCTGCTCGTCGAGCACGACGGCGACGCGACGGGCGTGGTGCTGCGCGCGGCATCCGGGGCCCGACCGCGCGCCGCGATGTGCAACCTCTGCCACACGATGCAGCCGGGCAACCAAGTGGCGCTGTTCACTGCGCGCCGCGTGGGCGATGCGGGGGAGCGGGGCGACAGCGTCGGCACGTATATCTGTGCAGATCTCGGATGCCACGACAACGTGCGCCTGGCCGCTCCGCTCGCTCCGAGCGAGGTGCGCGCGAGCGTCGACCGGCGCATCGACAGCACGAGAGCCCGCGTCGAGGCCTTCGTGGCGCGCGTCGCCGCGGCCGTCTGAGGCCTCGGTTTTTCGCATCGCCCCGGGATGGGTAAGATAGGTGATCGCGCCTCCGCTCGACTGAACAAGCCGGTCGGGTGCGCACTTGGCAGGTTACCCAAGCGGCCAAAGGGATCTGACTGTAAATCAGCCGTCTTAGACTTCGGGGGTTCGAATCCCTCACCTGCCACCGCGGAAATCCCCGGTGAGATAGAAAATATCTCACCGGGGATTTCGCCTTTTCGGGCGGCCCGCCGGCTGAGCCACACCGGGCGCCTCGCGCGCCGACGAGTCATCCACAGTTCGCCGCGACGCCGTGTGGCGGGGGTCATCCGTGTCAGGATGGGACCGACGCCCGCCGGAGAATCCGGCCGCCGCGGCGAAGGGACCGACATGACCGAACCGATCACCTCACCCCAGTCCGCCAAGATCCTGCGCGCGTCGATCTGGGTGGCGATCGGGGCACTCATCGCGGCCGCCCTCGTCTGCGTGGTGTGGGTGCTCGTCGGCGACGAGAACGGCATCGTCGGCAAGGCGTTCCTGACCGTGCTGCTGCTGGCGGCGTTCGCCGGCGTCGCGATCCTCGAGACGAACCTGGCCGTGCGCCGGCCTGCGTGGCTCTCGCTCGCCAGCATGCTCTCGTGGGTGCTGATCCTGCTGATCGGCGCTTTCTTGATCTGGATGCCGACGCACGGTTACTTCGGCGTCGGTGCGGAACGGTTCTTCCGCTTCATTCTCATCGCCCTCATCATCCAGGGCGCCCTGCTGCACGCACGCCTGCTGCTCGCCGCCTACGCGCGCCACCAGACCACCTTCACGACGGTGGTGACCTACGTGACCGTCGGGCTCGTCGTGATCCTCGCGGTCATGCTCGTGCTGCCGCTCATGACCGACGAATACGTCACCTACCGTGCGATCTATTGGCGCGTGGTCGTCGCGCTCGCGATCCTCGCGGCGGTCGGCACGGCGATGGTTCCGCTCGTCAACGCGCTCTTCGCTCCCAAGCGACCACGGCCCGCAGCGCCCGCCCTCTATTACGGTGTGCCCGCCGTCGGATACGCGCAACCGCCGGTCGCGCCGGCGCCGGCCGCCGCACCCGGCGTGCCCGCGGGGCCTGCACCGCTGCCCTGGCCGACCTTCGCCGACGGGCGGACGCCGCTCCCCGTGCTGCCCGACGGCACGCCCGACTGGAACGCGTATTACACCGGCCGCCCCACGTATGCGCCCGCGGCGCCCGCAGCGGCTCCGACACAAGCCGCCCCCGCGGCGGCACCCGCACCGGCGCCCGCGGCCAGAGATCGGAAGA
>NZ_JAAGRY010000060.1 GCF_015707995.1 Microbacterium paulum | reverse complement strand
CGCGGCGGCGCGCCGCGAGGCCGCCGGGCAGCTCGCGCTGCTGGCCGCCGCCGGGGTCGCGGGGGCCGATCCCGACGAGTGGTACGGCGTCGCGTCGCCCTCGAGCACGGGCCCGCTCTACGACCTCTCCGCCGAGCCCGCGCGGGTGTCGCCGTCGAAACTCGAGGCGATCGACGAGTGCCAGCTGAACTGGGTGATCGGCGATCTCGGCGGCGACGCGGGGAGTGTCGGCGCGGGGCTCGGCACGCTGCTGCACGCGGCGCTCGAACACGCCGAGGGTGCCGACGAAGACGCCCTGTGGGCGAGCGTCGAGGCGCGCTGGGGCGAGCTCGCGTTCGACGCCGCGTGGATCGAACGCACCGAGCGCACGCGGGCGCGTGACCTCATCGCCCGGCTCGGCCGCTACCTGCGCGACGCCGAAGCAGCGGGCACGACGCTGCTCGGCGCCGAACCGCACTTCGAACTCGAAGTTCCCGTGGCGGGCGCCGCGCACCCCGCCGTCATCAGCGGCACGATCGATCGCGTCGAGCTGACCGGCGACGGCACGGTCGTCATCGTCGACCTGAAGACCGGGCGCACGCAGGCCACCGGGCCCGCGGCGGCGGTGGGAAATCCGCAACTGAGCGCCTACCAGCTCGCCTTCGAGCAGGGCGCGATTCCGGCCGCGGCGGGGCTTCCTGCGGGCGGCGCCAAGTTGCTCGTGCTGAAGCCCACACGTGGTGCGCCGTACGCGACGCCCGGCCAGCCTCCGTTCGACGACGAGACCCGCGCCGCCTTCCTCGGCCGCATCGACGACGCCGTGCACGTCATGGGCGGCGCGCAGTTCCTGGCGCCCTACGAAGCGCACTGCCGCGACGACCACACGCACGGCCTGTGCCGCATCCACACGATCGGCCCGGTGAGCAGCTCATGACCGACCTCTCCACGCTCCCCTCGTCGGCCGGCATCGCCGCGCGCGCGATCTCACCGGAGATCTCACCCGAGGCGATCGCCGCGGCGCTCGGCCAGTTCCCCCCGACCCCCGAGCAGGCCGCCGTCATCGCCGCGCCGCTCGAGCCGGCGCTCGTGGTCGCCGGTGCCGGCAGCGGCAAGACCGAGACGATGGCCGGGCGGGTCGTGTGGCTCGTCGCGAACGGGCTCGTCCGCCGCGACGAGGTGCTCGGGCTGACCTTCACGCGTAAGGCGGCGGGCGAGCTCGCCGAGCGCATCCAACGCCGCCTCACCCGTCTCGGCGACTACGAGCGCCGCGGCCTGCTGCCGCACCTGGAACGGCTCTACCGCGCGAGTGCTCTCGAACCTCTCGGTCTGATCGAGCACAACGAGAGCGACCCGCGTGCTGCCGAGGCAGCCCGCCTCGCGGTGCTCGACGGGCTGCAGGCGCGCGTCGCGGCCGAGGCGGGAGGAGAGGCGGATGCCCGCGTGCGAGAGAGCCGGGGGGCGGGCGATGCCGGCGCTGTGGCATCCCCTGTGACAGCTTCCGGGGCATCCGACGCGGCGTCCGACGCCCTCCTGCACCGCCCGACCGTCGCGACGTACAACAGCTTCGCCGATCAGCTCGTGCGCGAAAACGCGGTGCGCATCGGCCGCGACCCCGAGTCGGTCGTGCTCAGCGAATCGGCCGCCTGGCTGCTGATGCGCAGCGTCGTGCACGCCTCCGATGACCCGGCACTCGAAGACGTGGACAGACGCCCCTCGACGATCATCGACGCGGCGCTCGCGTTGGCCCGCGACGCGGTCGACAACCTCGCCGACCTCGATGCCGTCGCCGCGTTCGCCGACGACCTCGGCGAGGTGCTCGAGCGTCCTGCGCGTCGGGGGACCGGCCCGCTCGCTCCCGTGCGCGACGCCGTGGCGCCGGTCGGGTGGCTGCCGCCGCTCACACGCCTCGCCCGCGAATACGACGCGCAGAAGCGCCGCCGCGGCCTCATCGACTTCTCCGATCAGGTCGCCGGGGCGCTGCAGATCGTGCGCGCCCATCCGTCGGTCGCCGAAGAGCTGCGGTCGCGCTATCGCGTCGTGCTGCTCGACGAGTACCAAGACACCTCGGTCGTGCAGAGCGACCTGCTCGGGGCGTTGTTCGCCGGAACGGCCGTGATGGCCGTCGGCGATCCGCATCAGTCGATCTACGGCTGGCGCGGCGCGAGCGCAGGTAACCTCGGCGGCTTCGCGGCGGCGTTCGCCCCCGCCGGCGGTGCGCACCACTTCTCGCTGCTCACGAGCTGGCGCAACAGCGAGCAGGTGCTGGCCGCAGCGGGCGCGGTACTGCAGCCGCTGACCGCCCGTACCCCCGTGCCGGTCGGGCAGCTCGTGGCGCGCCCGAAGGCGCCCGCCGGTCTCGTCGAGGTGACGTACGACGCCGACGTCGACGCCGAGGCCGACCGCGTCGCCGACTGGTTCGCCCGCGTGCGCGCCGAGCGCGCCGCCGCGGGGGAGCAGACGACGGGCGCGGTGCTCTTCCGCGCGAAGAAGCACATGGTGCGTTTCGCCGACGCGCTCGGGCGCCGTGGCATCCCGCATCGCATCCTCGGTCTCGGCGGCCTGCTTTCGACACCCGAGGTGGTCGACGTCGTCGCCGCGATCCGGGTGATCAGCGACCCCCGCGCGGGGTCGTCGCTCATCCGGCTGCTCAGCGGACCGCGGTGGGCGATCGGGGTGCCCGATCTGCGCGCGCTCGCGGCGCTCGCACGGCGCATCGCCCGCGCAGACGTCTCGCTGCGCTCGCTCGAGCCCGATGTCGTGAAACGGCTGCGCGACGCCGGCGACGAGGGCGCCTCGCTTACCGACGCGCTCGACTTCATCGGGCGGCAGGGCGACGACCACGGCTGGCTCGAGGGGTTCAGCGCCGCCGGGCGCACCCGCCTGCGCGAGGCATCGGCGGTGTTCGCGGGCCTACGCCGTGCGGCCGGGCTGCCCGTTCCCGAACTCGTGCGACTCATCGAGGTCGAGCTGCGCCTCGACATCGAGCTCGCCGTCAACGAGGCGCGCGGGCCCGCGCGGGTCGCGGGCGATCAGCTGCGCGCCTTCATCGACGAATTGCAGGGGTTCCTTGCCGCCGACGACAGCGGGTCGCTTCCCGCACTGCTCGCCTGGCTCGACCGTGCCGAACGCGCCGACGAGTTCGCCCCGCGCACCGAACCGCCCGAAGACGACGTGGTGCAGTTGCTCACGATCCACGGGTCGAAGGGGCTCGAGTGGGATGCCGTGGCCGTCGTCCGCGCTGTCGAAGACGAACTGCCCGCCAAACCCCGCGACGGGCTCGGCTGGCTGCGGTTCGGCGTGCTGCCCTACCCGTTCCGCGGTGACCGGGCATGGCTGCCCCGCCTGGCCTGGAGCGCCGACGAGGCGCCGACCCAGCACGACCTGCGCGATGCGTTGGATGCCTTCAAACAGGCCCTCGCCGCTCGCCAGCTCGACGAGGAGCGCCGCCTCGCCTACGTCGCGGTCACGCGCGCCCGCGACCGGCTGCTCGTGAGCGGGTCGGCGTGGTCGGGGACGAAGTCTGCGCGCCGCCCCGGAGTGTTCCTGGACGAGATCGCGGACGCGACGGCGGCGCCACTCGAGGTGCCCGACGACCTCGGCGAGAACCCCTACCTCGACCAGAGCCGGCTGCTGGCGTGGCCGATCGATCCGCTCGGCGCACGGCGGCAGGCCGTGATCGCCGCCGCCGAGCAGGTGCGACGGGCGCAGCACGAGGAGGCCGTCGATCCCTCGCGCGACCTCGCGCTGCTGCTCGCCGAACGCGCCGAGCGCGAGGCGGGGGCGCTGGCCGCAGCTCCCACCCGCATCCCCGCGTCGCGGTACAAGGACTTCGTCGCCGACTACGCCGGGGCGGTCGCCGCCTACGCGCTGCCGATGCCCGAGCGGCCCTACCGGCAGACGCGGCTCGGCACCCTCTTCCACTCGTGGGTCGAACAGCGTTCCGGCCTCGTCGGCGCGGGACCCTCACCCGACGACGCCCTGTGGGAGGGCGACGCCGACACCGACGCCGACGAACTGTCTGCCGCCGACGCGCAGGCGCTCGACGACCTGCGCGCGCACTTCCTCGCTTCGGAATGGGCCGACCTGCAGCCGATCGAGGTCGAGGTCGAGATCGACGTCGCTCTCGACGACCTGCTGCCGGATGAACCGCCGGGTCGCCCGCACATCGCGATCTGCAAGCTCGACGCCGTCTACCGGCGGGGGGAGCGGATCGAGATCGTGGACTGGAAGACGGGCCGTCCGCCGCGCACCGCGGTCGAGCGCGAGGAACGTCTGGCGCAGCTGCGCCTCTACCGCCGGGCGTACGAAGCGCGCTCGGGCGTTCCCGCCGAGCTGATCGACGTGGCCCTGTACTACGTCGCCGACGACCTGATCATCCGCGACTGACGCCCTGGGCCGCAGGGCGCCGCGGGTGCGGCGTGGCGCGGGTCGCCGCGCGGTGCGCCGCGGGTCAGACCGTGCCGGTCCAGCGGCGCAGGGCGTTCCGTGCCGCCGTGTCGAGTTCGGCGTCGCGCTCCGCGTCATCCGCAGTCACCTGCTCGTCGCCGCCCCGGTCTGCGCCGTCACGGCTGCCGTCGCGCGCGGGCGCACCCCCGGCGCCGGCATCCTCTGTTACTGCCGCGCCCTCGCGCGCACTGGCCGCCGTGCCGGAGGCGCCGTCGTCGAACGTGAGCCCCGACCATTCCGAGAGGTCGATCGGCACGGTGGCATCCGGGCCACTCTCGCGATCGGCCGGGCGCGCCTCTTTGTCGGCGAGGAAGCCGGCCAGGGTCTCGGGGTCGAACGTGTCGGTGTGCATCGACGTGTCGATCGCGGCGGCACCGAGGGCCGAGCCCCCGAGCGGCAGACGCTCGCTCGCCGCGATCGCGTCGTCGGCCGTGGTCGATTCGTGGGCGACGGCGGGCTGGTCGCGCATCGTGTCGTCGAGTGCGGTGAGCAGCGCGATCGCGTCGGCGACGATCTCTTCAGAGCCCACGGTCTGGCCGTGCACGAGCCAGCGCGCGAACTCGAGCTCGGCGTGCAGCCGCGCGCGCTCGGCGATCTGCGCATCGGGCGCGCGGTGCGAGGCGCGGGCGTAGGTGTCGAACACGTCGTCGCGGGCGGCCGGG
This sequence comes from Microbacterium paulum, assembly GCF_015707995.1. GTDB lineage: Bacteria > Actinomycetota > Actinomycetes > Actinomycetales > Microbacteriaceae > Microbacterium > Microbacterium paulum. The sequence goes on along the minus strand of NZ_JAAGRY010000060.1, from coordinate 14,188 downwards.
GCAGACGCCGTCCAGCGCAGGTCGATCGCGGGGTCGCCGACCCCGAGTCCGCCCCACGTGAGCAGTCCGGTCACCTGCGGCACACCGTCGGCGTCGTCTTCGAACACGAACGAGGCCGGGTCGACGCCGCCGAGCACGACCGTCGTCTCGAAGCGCCACAGCGGGTCCGAGCCGAGCGCGGTGCTCCAGCGGCGCAGCAGACCGAAGGGGAGCAGTCCCGTGGCTTCGGCCGCATCGAGCAGCCGCTCGGCGTCGGCGCGCACCTCGTCGGCGGTGAGCATGGGCAGGCCGGCGTCGCGCACGACCGTCACAGGCAGGTCGTGCACTTGCGCCGTCGCGGTCGCCAGGGCGGTCGCGATGCCGCGCCCGGCGGGCACGTGCGCCGCGTCGACGCGATACCCCGGCAGCAGCGTCTGCACGAGAGCGAGGCGCCCGTCGACACGGGTCTCGCCGAGCACGTCGGGCGCTCCGAAGGGCAGCACCCCGCGCACACCCGCGGTGAGCGAGCGCAGCGCGCGCGCCTCGGCGACGAGGTCGGCGTCGGCGCCGTCGTCGACCGGCACGCGCACGACCACGCGCCTGCCGTCGTCGAGTTCGGCGATCGCGCTGTCGTACCTGCCCGACGTTCCCTCGCTCAGCGAGCCCACACCGGTCACCACGACGCGGGGCAGAGCCGACGTCACGGTCGCGGCTAGAGTGAGAGGAGAGCGTGCCATGCCCCCAGGTTAGGTCTGCCGTGCCTCCACGGCCCGCGCGCCACGCCCGGCAAGGAAGGTCCCGCATGCCTGAACACCGCGCCCCCGAGTCCCCGCCGCTCGCGCGCGCCGGCATCGACCGCGCCGCCGACGAGCGCTCCGTCGAGGGTCTCGTCGACCTGCTGCGCGGCGAGGCTGCGACGCGGGTCGTCGCGGTGCACGGCGATCGGGGGCTCGTCGAGGCATCCGGATCACGGCTGCACCTGCTCACCCCCGACGCCGTCGGTGCGGCGGCGGAATGGGCCTTTCTCGGCCGCGATGCGCAGCGCTCAGCAGTCCTGCTCGCGGTGACGGCGACGGATGCCGAGGCGCCCGCGGCGGCGGAACAGGCGGCCCAATGGCGTGCGCTCCGAGAGGTGGGCGGTGCGCTCGACCCGATCGATGCGGGCCTGCTCGTCGAGGCGGTCTCGCTCGGCCGCTGGCTCGTCGACGCGCCGTACTGCTCGGCATGCGGGGCGCGCACCGTCGTGCGTGCCGCGGGCTGGGCGCGGCATTGCCCCGCGTGCGGCCGTGAGCACTTTCCGCGCACCGACCCCGCGGTGATCGTGGCGGTGCAGTCGGCCGACGGTGAGCGGCTGCTGCTCGGCAAGAACGCGCTCTGGGCCGGTCGCAACATGTACTCGACGTTCGCGGGGTTCGTCGAGGCGGGCGAGTCGCTCGAGTCGACCGTCGCGCGCGAGGTGCTCGAAGAGGCCGGCATCGCCCTCACCGACGTGCGGTATCGCGGTTCGCAGTCGTGGCCCTACCCGCGTTCGCTGATGCTCGGCTTCCACGCGACCGCCGTTCCCGGCGCCGAGGCCCGGGGCGACGGCGAAGAGATCGTCGACGTGCGCTGGTTCGCTCGGGACGAGCTGGCTGAGGCTTTCGCGGCGCAGGCGCAGGATGCCGCGGGGGGAGCCGGGTTCGCGCTGCCGGGCCCGGCCTCGATCGCGCACCGCCTGATCCTCGACTGGGTGGAGCGCTCCGCGTGACGGGCGACGCCCTCGCGTCCCTCGACGAACAGCAGCGGGTCGCGGCATCGCTGCTGCGCGGCCCGGTGTGCGTACTCGCCGGCGCGGGGACCGGCAAGACCCGCGTGATCACGCATCGGATCGCCCACGGCGTCGACACGGGTGCGTATTCGCCCGGCCGCGTCATGGCGGTCACCTTCACGTCGAAGGCCGCGGGCGAGATGCGCGGGCGCCTCCGCGCGCTCGGGGTCGACGGCGTCGCGGCGCGCACGTTCCACGCGACCGCGCTTGCTCAGCTGAACTTCTTCTGGCCGCAAGTGGCGAACGACACCGCCCCCTCGATCATCGACAAGAAGGTGCGGGTGCTCGGTCAGGCCGCCGACGGCCTGCGCCTGCACCTCGACGCGGCGACGCTGCGCGATGTCGCCAGTCGCATCGAGTGGCGCAAGGTCGCCATGCGCACGATCGATCAGGATGCCGCGGCGCACCCGACGGGGCTCGGGAGCCTCGACGCGGGCGCTCTCGCCGACCTCATGCGCGCCTACGAGAAGGTGAAGGACGCGCGGCGTCAGCTCGACTTCGAAGACGTGCTGCTCGCGTGCGCGGGCATGCTCGAGTCGGAGCCCCGGGTCGCCGCAGCAGTGCACGAGCAGTACCGGCACCTCACGGTCGACGAGTTCCAAGACGTCTCGCCCGTGCAGCACCGACTGCTCGAGCTGTGGCTGGGCGACCGGCACGACATCTGCGTCGTCGGCGACCCGAGTCAGACGATCTATTCGTTCGCCGGCGCCGATCCGCGGTACCTGCTCGACTTCACCGACCGGCACCCCGATGCCGAGGTTGTGCGCCTCGAGCGCAACTACCGCTCCGACCCCGGCATCCTCACCGTCGCGAACGCGCTCATGCGCGGCCGCCCCGGCGCTCTGACCTTGACGAGTGCCCACGGCGGCGAGCCGGTGCCACCGGTCGCGACGGCCTACCCCGACGACACCGCCGAAGCAAACGGTGTGGCCGCCGCCGTGTCGGCGCAGATCGACGCGGGCATCTCGCCCGACGACATCGCGGTGCTCTACCGGGCCAACGCGCAGTCGGCGCCGCTCCTTGCGGCCCTCGCATCGCGAGGGATCGCGGCGAGTGTGCTCGGCGGCAAGCGGTTCTTCGACCTGCCCGAGGTGCGCCAAGCCGTGATGGCGTTGCGCGGGGCGTCGGTCGCGCCGGTCGAAACGTCGTTCCTCGCGACCGTGCGCGACATCCTCCGCGGTCTCGGCCTCACCGACGAGCCGCCGCCCGCCGGGGGAGCGCTGCGCGACGGCTGGGAGGCGCGCGCCGCCGTGCTGCGCCTCGCCGAAGAAGCCCCTGAGGGGACGACGCTGCGCGCCTTCACCGACCAGCTCATGGCGCGCGGGCGCGATCAGCACGAGCCGGCGCTGCGCACCGTCACCCTCGCGACCCTGCACGCGGCGAAGGGCCTCGAGTGGCCCCACGTTCACCTCGTCGGGCTGTCGGAGGGGCTGCTGCCGATCTCTTACGCGACCGGCTTCGAGCAGATCGACGAAGAGCGGCGTCTCGCCTACGTCGGTGTCACGCGGGCCGGGCGAACGCTGTCTCTGTCGTGGTCCGAGCAGGTCGGATCGTCGACGCAGGGCTCGGCGCGTCCGCGTCAGCGCTCGCGGTTCGTTCAGGAGATCGGCACAGGCAATCTGCGTGCGGGCGGTGCGCGCGCCACACGCGCCGCACGTCCGCGCAGCTGAGGGTCACCGACAGCGCCGTCGCGGAGACGGCGCCGGTGGATGCCGCGTGCAGCAGTCGCGCCGCGAGCACCGCCGCCTCGAGCACGAGCCCGGCGTCGGTGCGCACGCGCTCCCGTCCGATGAGTTGCGCGGCCACGAGAGGCCAGCTCTCATCGGCGTCGGTGCGGTGGGCGTGCAGGCACGTGAGGCATCCGGTGACACCCGGCACGACGAGGGGCCCCACCACGGCGCGGTCGCCGGCGAGTTCGATCGGCAGATGCGTGATGTCGGCGGCGAGCAGTGCCCCCGCGCGTCGCGGCTCGACGAGGCGGTCGGCGACGAGGATCATCGGCAGGGCGGGATCGGGGGCGTCGTGCCGCCAGCGGGTCATGCTCACCGCGTCGAGGCCGCCGGCCCGCAGGCCGTGGGCAAGAGCGTCGGCTTCGGCGAAGCTGATGTCGGCCGGGATCTCGGCCTGCGCGGGCAACGCGGTGGCCGGGGCCGGGGCGAGCGCCCCGCCGATCGTGGCGACGAATCGCGCCGCGTCGGCCTCGTTCGCGCCGAGGGTCCGGGCGAGCGGCAGGAGCATCGCGTCGGGGATGCCTTCGGTCAGCGCGTCGAGCAGCTGTTCCTGCCATGGGGCGACGTCGTCGACCCGCACCGACCCGTCGGGGCCGAGCTGCATGCTGGAATCGGTGCGCCACAGGGGCGGATGCGAAGGCGCGAGTCGGAGCATGCCCCGATCATGCCGCGCTGCCGGATGCCCCGCGCCGGCTGTCCACAGGGGAGGGTGACGTCACGGGGAATCGCCGCCCTGTGGAGGAGGCGATGACGGCGGGCGCCGCGCGGCGCCCGCCGACGTCTGCTCCGACAGGTCAGACGGGTCGGGGGTCGTCCGGAGCCGTGTCGCCGCCGTCCGCGGAATCTCCGCCGTCCGGGCCGTCGCCGGTCGCGGGCCCGTCACCGGCCTCATCGGCCGCCGCCTCGGCGAGCAGCGCGTCGAGGGCGTCGTCCATCGCGTCGCGGGGCGGCGCCTCGCCCGCTGCCCGTGCGCGCAGCCGCACGATGAGCCCGGCGGGGTCGTCGATGTCGCCGGGGCCCGGCATGAGGTCGGGGTAGTCCCACAGGCTGTCGCGCTCGGCGGCGCCGACGGCGTCGGTCACCGCACGCCACATCGCCGACGCCTCGCGCAGGCGCCGCGGGCGCAGTTCGAGGCCGACGAGCGAAGCCATGGCCTGCTCGGCGGGTCCGCCGACGGCGCGGCGGCGGCGCACGGCCTCGGCGATCTTCGGCGCCTCGGGCAGGCGGGCCGTGGCATCCGCCGTCACGACGTCGACCCAGCCCTCGATCGTCGCGAGCAGGTTCTCGAGGCGCGTGAGCGCCGCCTCTTGCGCGGGCGTGCGCTGGGGGAGGAGCGCCCCCGATTCGAGCAGCGAGCGCAGCTCTTCGGGCTGCGACGGGTCGAAGCGCGCGGCGAGGTCTTCGAGCGCCGACGTGTCGACGTGGATGCCTCGCGCGAAATCGGTCACCTGCGAGATCACGTGCAGCCGCAGCCATTTCGCGTGCCGGAACAGGCGCGCGTGCGCGAGCTCGCGCGTGGCGAGGTAGAGCGCCAGCTGGTCGTCGGTGACCTCGAGGTCGCGCCCGAAGTCGGCGAAGTTCTGCGGCAGGATCGCCGCGACGCCGTCGGGCATGAGCGGGATGCCGACATCCCCGCCCGAGACCACCTCGAGCGAGAGTCGACCGATCACGCCGCCCAGCTGTGCGGCGAACATCGACCCGCCGATGCGGCGCATGAACGCGCCGGCGCCGGCGACGAGCTGGCGCATCTCTTCGGGGGTCTGCTCGTCGAGCACCGAGGTGAGCGCCCCCGCGATCGAGTCGGCGACCGGCTCGGCGAGTTCCTGCCACACCGGCAGGGTCTGCTCGACCCACTGCCCGCGGGTGATCGCCACGGGCGGCGAGGCGAGGTCTGAGACCGTCGTCGCCTCGCTCAGCCACAGGGTCGCGAGGGCGAATGCCTGGTCGAACTCGGTGCGGTCGCCCGCGGTGATGCCGAGACCGTCGCGGTTGGCGAGGTGCAGCGCCTGGGTCTTCGCACCGCTCCAGTCGATGCCGTCGGGCGCACCGCCCGCGGCGGCGCTCTGCGTGAAGGCCGCCTGCATCTGCCCCATGATCTGCTGCAGCATCGCCGGATCGACGCCCATGCGCGAGAGCCCTTCGAGCTGCGCGGGGTCGATGCCCGCGCCACCCGCTCCGCCGAGCAGGTTGCGCAGCAGCTCTTGGAACTCGTCTTCGCCGGAGCGGTCGGGGTTCTCGTCGTCAGCCATGTCAGGCGCCTTTCAGCAGGCAGAAGTCGTCGCGTTCTACGCTAGTCGCACGGTCTCCGCCGCGGCGCGTCTCGCACCGCCGGTGAGGGGATCGTCTGTACGCCGATCGCGAACGACCGGCCGGAAGGGTCTGCCGTGGCACTGTTCGACGAGGGCACGACGATCGTGCCCGCGCCCCGCCGCCGCATGTCGCGCCGCACGACCGTGGGGGTCTGGGCCCTCACGGTCGCGCTGTTCGCGCTGCTCGCGCTCACGGTGCTGCCGACCTCGTTCGTGATCCAGCGCCCGGGGCCGGTCTTCAACACGCTCGGCTCGGTGCAGAACTCCGACGGCGACACCGTGCCGCTCATCTCGATCGACGGCGCGCAGACCTACCCGACCGCCGGAGCACTCGACCTGCTCACCGTGCAGGTCGTGGGCTCGCGCGAACGCACCCCGTCGTGGTTCGAGCTCGCCCTCGCCTGGTTCGACCCGTCGAAGGCGGTGCTGCCCCTCGACGACGTGTTCCCGGCGGGCCAGACCACCGAGCAGCGCGATCAAGAGAGCGCCGTCATGATGGTCGACTCGCAGAAAGAGGCGACCGCGGCCGCCCTCACCGAGCTCGGCTACGACGTCAAGCCGATGGTGCGGGTGTACTCGCTGACCGACGATTCCGCCGCTCAGGGCATCCTGCAGAAGGACGACGTCATCCGCGCGGCGAACGGCACGCCCATCACCGACACACCCGCGCTCCGCGAGATCATCAACGCCGGCGGGGGAGCCCCCGTCGTCCTCACCATCGAGCGCAACGGTCAGACGCTCGACGAGACCGTCACGCCGAAGCAGTCGACCTCGGACGGTGACACCGTCTGGCTCATCGGGGTGTCGACGATGCACGACTACGACTTCCCGATCCAGGTGACGATCCAGCTCGACAACGTCGGCGGGCCGTCGGCGGGCATGATGTTCGCCCTCGGCATCATCGACACCCTCACCGAGGGCGAGCTGAACGGCGGCGAGCAGGTCGCCGGCACCGGCACGATCGACGCCGCCGGCACGGTGGGCCCGATCGGCGGCATCCGCCAGAAGATGTACGGCGCCGTGGATGCCGGGGCGACGTGGTTCCTCGCGCCCGCCGACAACTGCGACGAGGTCGTCGGGCACATCCCCTCGGGTCTCCGCGTCTTCAAGGTGTCGACGCTCGACGACGCGCTCGACGCACTCAAGGCGATCCGCGGAGACGGCGAGGTCGACGCGCTGCCGACCTGCTCGTGAGCCTGGCACCGGGCGCTCCGGCAACGCCTTCGTAACGCTCTGCTGGGAATCCGCCCGAACGGCCCGCTCGCCGAGACGCCGCCGGGGCCGAGTCGCGCACCCGCGCCTAGGATGGTGGGGTGACCACGACCTCCGCGCCGAACCAGGCCACGCCGAATCCCGTCCGCAAAGCGATCGCGATCACGCTCGTCGTGATAGCCGTCATCGTGGTGGGCTTCTTCATCTTCGCGAGCCTGTATGCGGACTGGCTGTGGTTCGATCAGCTGGGCTTCACGGGTGTGCTGTGGACGCAGTGGACGGCGCGGGTCATCATGTTCCTCGTGGGCTTCGCCGCGATGGCGGTGCCCGTCTTCGCCGCGATCCAGCTCGCCTACCGGCTGCGCCCCGTCTACGCGAGGCTGAGCTCGCAGCTGGATCACTACCAAGAGGTCGTCGAGCCGCTGCGCCGGCTCGCGATGTGGGGCATCCCCGTCTTCTTCGGCTTCTTCGCCGGCTTCGCTGCCGCGGCGCAGTGGGAGACGGTGTGGCTGTGGGCGAACGGCGTCGACACCGGCACGACCGACCCGCAGTTCCAGATGGATGTCGGGTTCTACCTCTTCTCGCTGCCGTTCTTGTCGGCCGCGCTGGGCTTCGCCTCAGCCGTCATCCTCGTGTGCCTCGGCGTGACCGTGCTCGTCGCGTATCTCTACGGCTCGGTGCGGGTGGGGCAGCGCGAACTTCGCGTCTCGAAGGCCGCGCGCATCCAGCTCGCCGTGCTCGCCGGGCTCTACCTGCTGGTGCAGGCCGCGAGCCTCTGGCTCGATCGCTACAAGACGCTCACGAAGCAGGGTGACCGGATCACCGGCGCGAGCTACGTCGACGACCACGCCATCATTCCCGGCCTCACGATCCTCGCGATCGCCGCGATCATCGTCGCGCTCGCCTTCTTCGTGACGGCCGTCATCGGCCGCTGGCGTTTTCCGCTGATCGGCGCGGGGCTTCTCATCGTGTCGTCGATCGTCGTGGGCATCGCCTACCCGTGGGTGCTCTACAACATCTCGGTGCGCCCCAACCAAGAGACGCTCGAGAGTCCCTACTACCAGCGGAACATCGACGCGACGAAGGTCGCCTACGGCATCGACGGCCTGCAGAAGAGCGACTTCCAGGCCGTCACCGACGCCGAGCCCGGCCAGTTGCGCGCCGACGCCGAGACCACGGCATCCATCCGCATCATGGACCCCGCGATCATCTCGCCGACCGTCCGCCAGCTCGAGCAGTACCGCTCGTACTACAAGTTCACTGATCCGCTCGACGTCGACCGCTACCAGATCGACGGTCAGTCGCAAGACACGGTCGTCTCGGTGCGCGAGCTGAACCTCGACCAGCTGGGTCAGGCCGCGTCGTGGTACAACACGACCCTCGTCTACACGCACGGCTACGGCATGGTCGCCGCGAAGGGCAACGCCCGCACGAGCGACGGCAACCCCGTGTTCGTCGAGCGCGGCATCCCGACCGCGGGCGACCTCACCAACAGCGAGAACTACGAGCCGCGCATCTACTTCGGCGAGTCGTCGCCGACGTACTCGATCGTCGGTGCCCCCGAGGGTTCGGCCGACATCGAGCTCGACTACCCGCGCGGCACCGGTGAGTCGGCGCAGACCAAGACGACCTTCTCCGGCAACGGCGGTCCGAACATCGGCAACCCGTTCAACCGGCTGATCTACTCGCTCAAGTTCCAGTCGACCGACATCCTCTTCTCCGACGGCATCAACCAGGACTCGCAGATCCTGTACGACCGCAACCCGATCGACCGCGTGCAGAAGGTCGCGCCCTACCTCGAGCTCGACAACGACCCGTACCCGTCGGTCGTCGACGGCCGGATCGTCTGGATCATCGACGGTTACACGCTGAGCGCCAACTACCCGTACTCGTCGATCGTGAGCCTGCGCGACGCGATCAGCGACACGACCAACACGACGCCGCGGGTCGCCCTCGACGACGTGAACTACATCCGCAACTCGGTCAAGGCCACCGTCGACGCCTACGACGGCTCGGTGACCCTCTACGCGTGGGACGAGACCGACCCGCTGCTGCAGGCATGGCAGAAGGTCTACCCCTCGACGCTCAAGCCGATCGCCGACATGAGCGGTGACCTCATGAGCCACGTGCGCTACCCGACCGACCTGTTCAAGGTGCAGCGCGCGATGCTCGGCACCTACCACGTCGACGACGCGCAGTCGTTCTACCAGCGCGACAACGCGTGGAAGACGCCGGATGACCCGACGCAGTCGAACCCCGTGCTGCAGCCGCCGTACTACCTGACCATGAAGATGCCCGGGCAGGACGCCCCGAGCTATTCGATGTTCACGACGTTCATCCCGGGCGGCGAAGACACCCGCAACGTGCTGATGGGCTACCTCTCGGTCGACGCCGATGCGGGGTCGGAGAAGGGCGTGAAGAGCGCCAACTACGGCAAGCTGCGCATGCTCGAGATCAACGCCGAGACGCCCGTGCCCGGCCCCGGTCAGGTGCAGAACACGTTCAACTCCGAGCCGAGCGTGTCGGCGTTCATCAACATCCTCAAGCAGGGTCAGTCCGAGGTGCTCAACGGCAACCTGCTGACGCTGCCGGTGGGTGGCGGCCTGCTCTACGTGCAGCCGGTGTTCGTGCAGTCGTCCGGTTCGACGAAGCTGCCGACGCTGCAGAAGATCCTCGTCGCCTTCGGCAACGACGTCGCGTTCGAAGACACCCTGCAGGGCGCCCTCGACGCGCTCTTCGGCGGCGACTCGGGAGCCTCGACGGGCGACAACAACGTGACGCCCACGCCGAGCCCCAGCGCATCGGGCGAACCCGGCACCGGCGAGACGGGCGGCTCGGGCAACGACGTCGCCAAGCAGGCGGCGCTGAAAGACGCCCAGCAGGCGATGCTCGACCGCGATGCGGCGCTCAAGGCCGGCGACCTGACGAAGTTCGCCGAGGCCGACGCGCGCCTCACCGCCGCCGTGCAGAAGCTGCTCGCCCTGAACGGCACCGGCAACTGACGCCTGTCGCCCCCGCCACCGTCCTCGCTTACGGGCGGGGGCGGCGGCGGTGGCTCACTCGGTGAGCAGCCACCACCAGATCAACAGCAGCGTCACGGCGAAGCCGGTGAACTGGTTGAGCCACAGAAAGCGGTCCCAGCCACGCGTGGCGGCGGTGGCCTCGGCATCCGGCACCGAACGGTACGGCCACACCGTCACGAGGTAGGGCACCGCGAGCAGAGCCGCGAGGGGACCCGGCCACAGGGTGCCGAGCATGACGAGACCGGCGAGGGCGTAGGCCACGAGCGAGAAGCGCACGGTGCGCGCGGCGCCGAACGCGGTCGCGATCGACGAGATGTGCGCCTCGCGATCGGCGACGACGTCTTGCACGGCGCCGAACGCGTGCGAGGCGACGCCCCACAGTGCGAACGCGAGAATGATCGCGACGAGCGGCCACGTCCACGTCGCGCCGGCGAGCACCAGGCCGTACACGGCGGGGGAGAAGAAGTGGACGCTGCTGGTGATCGAATCGGCGACGGGCCGCTCTTTCAGGCGCAGCGGCGGCGCGGAGTAGAACGCGACGAAGAAGAGGCTGAGCGCCAGCACGAGCCACGAGGCGGGCGAGCCGACCGCCACGAGGAACACGACGAACGGCAGGCACGTCAGCGCCGCCGCCCACAGCGTGACGCGGTGCAGGCGACGGTCGAGCACAGCACCGTGCGCGCCGCCCTTGCGGGGGTTCCGCAGATCCGACTCGTAGTCGAATACGTCGTTGATGCCGTACATCGCGAGGTTGTAGGGCACGAGGAAGAACAGCGTACCCACGATGAGCACTGCGTCGACCTGACGCGTGGTCATGAGGTATGCGGCGGCGAACGGGTAGGCCGTGTTGATCCAGCTGACTGGACGCGACGACACGAACAACTGCCGCAGCACGCTGCCGCCGCTCACGGTTGTTCCTCGATCCCGCGCGGCGTGAGCAGGCACCGCACCGCCGGAACCAAGAACGCGGCGCCCAGCGGATACGAGAAGTCTTCGATCGGCGCGAGCCCGATGCGGATGCCGCTGATGAGGTGCTCGGGGTAGGTGAACAGGTCGGCGGCGATCATCACGTTGTCGAAGATCGCGGTCAGCACGATCAGCACGATAGCCGCCCATGCCGATGCGCGCATACGATCGGCGAAGCCCGGCCGGCGCCCCGTCGCGACGGTCACGACGGCGGCGAGCACGAGGAACGGCACCGTCAGCAGGGTGTACATCAGCGGGCCCCGCTCTCGCGCGCCGCGCGGCGCCGCACGCGGAACCGAAGGGCCGCCGCATGGGCGACGAGGGCGAGATGGCACAGGAACGCGAGGAACACCGGCTCTTCGACGGGCAGGTGCGGGAAGAGTTCGACGCCGAGCAGCAGCGGACTGCCGCCGCGCACGAAGACGCCTGCGGCGATGCCCACGGCATCCCACACCACGAAGAACACCGTGCCGATCGCGATCGCGAGAGCCGACGGCACAGGAGCCGCCCACAGGGCGAGACGGTACCGCGCGTCGAGCGTCAGCATGCCGGCGAACGACACCAGCAGGGCGATGAGGTAGACCCCCGGCACGTCAGGCGCCCGCCGCGGCGGGCTCGGCGAGCCGCGCCGCGCTCGTGTCGCCGCGCAGCCGCTTGGCGACCAGCTCCGCCGAGATGAGGCACATCGGCAGGCCGATGCCGGGGAGCACCGACGTGCCGGCGTAGAGCAGGCCGTCGACGCGCCGCGAGGCGTTCCGCGGTCGGAAGACCGCGCTCTGGCGGAGGGTGTGCGCGAGTCCGAGCGCGCCCCCGCGCCACGCACCCAGGTCGCTCTCGAAGTCGGCGGGCGCGATCGTGCGACGCACGCGCACGCGTGCCGCGAGATCGGGAATGCCCGCCCAGTCGGCGATCTGCGCGATCACGCGATCGGCGGCCGCCTCGATCGTGGGACTGCCCGCCCCGTCTTCGCCGCCGTGGCCGAGCGACGGGTCGGCGGGCATGGGCACGAGCACGAAGAGGTTCTCGCTGCCCGCGGGCGCCACCGTCGCATCGGTCGCCGAGGGGCGGCAGACGTAGACCGATGCCGGATCGGGAATACGCGTCTCGCGACCGAAGATGTCGTCGAAGTTCTGCGTCCAGTCCGCGGCGAACAGCAACGTATGGTGCGCGAGCTGGGGCAGCTCTCCGTCGACGCCGAGCAGGATCAGGAGCGCGCCCGGTCCGGGATTGCGGCGCTCCCACCACCGCTCCGGGTACGTGCGCTCGGCCGGGGTGGCGAGCAGCTCCGTCTCGGTGCGGTGCAGGTCGGCGGTCGACACGACGATGTCGGCGGGGTGTTCGCTGCCGTCGGCGAGGCGCACGCCGCGCGCGGCGCCACCGGCGACGAGGATGCGTTCGACCGGGGCATCCGTGCGGATCGTCACGCCTTCGGCCTCGGCGAGCCGCGCGATCGCGGCGATCACCTCGGTGAACCCGCCGCGGGGATAGAGCACACCCTCGTCGAGATCGAGGCGGCTCATGAGGTGGTAGAGCGCGGGCGCCGTGGCGGGGGATGCTCCGAGGAAGACCGCGGGATACCCGAGGATCTGCCGCAGCACCGGGTCGTCGAACCGGCGCGCGACGTGGCTCTCGAGTGAGCGGGTGAGGAGCGGGGCGAGTTGCGGCAGGCGCCGCACCACCTCGCGGTCGCGGAGGCCCGCGGTGCCCTGGTAGGTGTCGTAGAGGAACTTCGACACGGCGAGCTCGTACGCCTCACCGGCCGAGTCGAGGTAGGCGTCGAGCCGCGCGCCGGAGCCCGGCTCGCGCTGCTCGAAGAGCGCCCGGATCTCGTCGCGGCCCGAGACGACGTCGACCGGCGCAGAGGGCGCCCCGTCCGTGGGCTCGGGGTAGACACGGTACGCAGGGGTCAGCGGCACGAGGTCGAGCTCGGCGTCGGCCGTCGTGCCCAGCAGACGGAAGAAGTGCTCGAACACTTCGGGCATGAGGTACCAGCTCGGCCCCGTGTCGAAGCGGAATCCGTCACGCTCCCACGACCCCGCACGCCCGCCGAGATCGGCGCGCGCCTCGAACAGCGTGACCTCCCATCCGTCGCGCGCGAGGAGCGCCGCCGTGGCAAGCCCCGCGATGCCGCCGCCGACGACGGCGGCAGACCCGGTCACGAGGCGCTCCGGCGGGGCGGACGCCGCGCGATCGCCCGGGCCGCGATGGTCGCCTTCACCGGGGTCGGCACCGACACGCGCACCTCGTCGCGGTCGTCGTCGCGCAGCCGGTGCGCGAGCTCTGCGAACAGTCCGTGCGCCGTCGTGACGGCGCGCCGGCAGTCGGCGGGCAGGCGCGGAATCGCCAGCGCCGCGACGTCGAGGTCGCTCTCGATGCGGGCGAGCACGGCGTCGCGCGACTCGTCGTCGTCGATGCCGAGGTAGTCGCGACCGAGCCGCCCGCGGTCGTCGGCCCGGTCGCGCAGGAAGTTGACGTCTTGGAAGGCGGCGCCCAGGCGCCTCGCCCCGTCGACGAGGTCGGGGGTGGGCGCTGTCGGCACGGCGCGGCCCGCGTTGACGAACACCTGCAGGCACATGAGGCCGACGACCTCGGCCGAACCGTAGACGTACGCGTCGTGCGACTGCGCGTCGTGCTCGGTGCGGGTCAGGTCGGTGCGCATCGACGCGAAGAACGGCCGGATCAGCTCTGCGTCGATGCCGCACTCCCGCGCGGCGAGCGCGAAAGCGTGCACGATGAGGTTGGTGCTGAACCCGCGGGCGATCGCGGTCAACGTCTCCGCTTCGAACTCGTCGAGCAGCAGACGCTGCGTCGCGGCGGGCACGTGTGCCTGTTCGGCGGCACCGTCGACGATCTCGTCGGCGACGCGCACGAGCGCGTACACGCTCCGCACGTGCGTGCGCACGCGGGGTCCGAGCAGTCGGCAGGCGAGGGCGAACGAGGTGGAATAGGCGGTGATGACGGATGCCGCGGCATCCTGAGCACACCGGTCGTAGAGCGTCGTCGTCACGGGATGCGCACCTCGATGGCGGTCGCGATGTCGGCGAGCAGCGCGACGGCGGGCGCGGGCAGGTCGGGTGAGGCGGCTCGGCTGCGCGCCCGCTGCAGGGCGTCGCCGACGAGCACCACGACCTCGTCGCGGGCGCCGCTCGCCTCGAGCTCGCG